>JAPYUI010000180.1 GCA_029936175.1 Kiritimatiellia bacterium | reverse complement strand
ATTTTGAGCGGTCCGGTTCCGCTCACCCAGCAAGGGTTATCAAAGCATTTGCAGGTCCTGGTGGAAGCGGGGCTGGTGCACCAGGAGAAGCGCGGACGACAGCGCGTCTGCTCCGTGGATGTGGAGATCCTTGAAGCCGCAATCGCCTGGCTGCAGGAACTGGCGGCGGGCCCTGAATCAACGGCCACCATCATGACCTTCGACCCGACCCTGGATTAGTTCTGCCGGGGGCCAGGCCCCAGCCATCCTGGGCAGGGCATGCTACAGGCGGCCGGCCGGCCGGAACCCGCTGCCCTTCACCTTCGAATCCCCGAGATCCCTGCGCATCCGGTCGCCCAGGCTCGAGAGCTCCTCGACGACCTCCGGATAGCGATCCTTCAGGTCGACCCGCTCCCCGATGTCCTCCTCGAGGTTGTACAGGACCAGGTCTGTCTTGGCATTCGTGTAGCTGGCCGGGATCCCGCCCGTACCCCCCGGCTTGCCGGCCATGGTCCGGTAGCCGTGGGGCCAGTGCATCTTCCACTTGCCCTTGCGAATGGCCTGGAGCTGGCTGCCTTTATAAAAATAATAGGCCTCGTGCGGCGATTTCGCCTCGGCCGTCCCCGCGATCAGCGGCCAGATGTTTTTACCGTCGATCGGGTGCCCGGGCAGCTCAGCCCCGATCAGGTGGGCGACCGTGGGCAGAATATCGATGGTCATGGCGGGTTCCTTGCACACGGTTCCAGCTGGAATCGTCCCGGGCATCCACATGATACAGGATTCCCGGCAGCCCCCGTCCCACATCGTGCCCTTGCCTTCGCGCAGCGGGGCCGCAGAGCCCGCATGGTCTCCGTAGCTCAGCCAGGGGCCGTTATCCGCAGTGAAAATGACCAGGGTATTCTTGTCCAGGTCGTGCTTGCGCAGGGTCTCCAGGATTTGTCCCACCGACCAGTCGACCTCCATCATCACGTCGCCGAACAGCCCGTTCTTTGACTTTCCCTTGAATTTGTCCGAAACATAGAGTGGCACATGGACCATCGAGTGCGGCACATAGAGGAAAAACGGCCTTTTACTGTTCTGCTCAATGAAGCGGACAGCACGCTCGGTGTACTGGGTGGTGAGTTGCTCCTGGGCCGTGCCGTCCACCTGCGGATTGATCACGGTATTTCCTTCGATGAGGGGCAAATGCGGCCACTTCTTCAGTCGCTTCTCCATGGGCAGGTGCATCACCCCGGGGTGGAAGGGCCACATATCGTTGGAATAGGGGAGGCCGAAATAGTCATCAAAGCCGTGTTGCATGGGCAGGAACTTCCGGTGGTGCCCGAGGTGCCACTTGCCGTAACAGGCGGTCGCGTAGTCTTCCTGCTTGCAGATTTCTGCAATCGTGACCTCATCGGGGTGGATTCCGTGTTTTGCGCTCGGGCCCAGGGCCCCGAGGATCCCGACCCGCACGTTGTAGCATCCGGTCAGCAAGCCTGCCCGGCTGGCCGAGCAGACCGCCTGGGTGACGTAAAAATCGGTAAATTTCCGGCCTTCTTTTGCCATACGCGTGAGGTTTGGCGTCTCGTAACCGGGGGTATCCCCGAAGGGGTCGATGTCCGCATACCCCATATCGTCGATGAAGATAACAACGATATTGGGCGTGGAGGCCCCGAGAAGTGAAAAAGGCAGCAACAAAAGAAGCGTGAGATAACATTTCATCATGGTTTCCCCCTGGGTGAATCGCCCGATCATACAGAGGGGCCCCGAATCTGAAATAAAAATAAGGGGGCGAATTCAGGACCCCGGGCTGTAGGCTCCCCCGAAATCGGTGGCACCGAAAAAGGCCGGCAGCTCCCTGGATTATCGGGCTTCGGTCAGGATGATGGAATTGGACAGGACGGGGCGCCAATGCGGGCTCTGCTCGCTGAGTTCCAGTTGGATTGCGGATTCCGGTGAGGAATGCAGCAGGCCTTCCACGAACCCGTAGATAGGCTTTCTCGAATGCTTATCGAGCCCCATCACGAGGCTGAAGGGTGCCTTGAGTTGTTGGGCGCCATGGCCCAACTTCAGGTGACCGACCTGGGTGAGATGCTGGAAATAGCGTACATTGCAGCAAATCAATCGATTGCGATGTTGGCTGAGGATCGATTGTCGATCGTCCTCCCCCTCGGGCAGTACATGGAACACGATGCGATCCTTCGCGGTCAATTCTACGAATGGAGGGGGCGCGGAGTCCTCCATGGGTGGGTGCCTGGGCGCGAGCCATCCCGGGATGACCAGGGCACTCAATAAGAGGCCCATGGCCAGCCCGACACAGCTCGCACTCGACCGCAGCCCCGGTCGATGGTCCCGTTTTGTCGGAGGCATCGGATGGGCCAACAAGGCAGCCCCCAGCGCGGTGCAGAGCGGGAAGGTCGCGGCGAATACGCGTATGCCCCCATCCCGGACGATAATGGGCATAGAGGCGACAATGCCGAGGATGGAAAGGCCCCAGAACCAGGCATGCGGAAAAGACCCGGCGCGGAATCGATCCCAGGCAGCGATCCCGAGCGGGGCGAATAGCGGGAGGGAGAGCAGGGCAAAGAAAATCAGGACCCTGGGCGGGTGCGCTCGCAGGGTGGTCTGGAACAAGAGGTTCATGACGTGCTGCGGCAAGGTGATGGCTGCATGTACCAGGTTGCTGAGCAGGGATTGAGCGAGTACGGAGGGTTGTTCGCGGAACGCCTCAAACGCGAAGCGATAGGCCGCACTATGCCAGGTTTCATCCTCCCGGACCTGCCCCGATCGGCCCCTGAGCTCCACCTCGGCCTCCTTCCAGCTCAATCCCCGCGTAAATCCGTAAAAGGTATGAACGAAATTGGCATTGGCGATACCCCCATCTGTTCCGTACATCCGCAGGGCGAGTTTATTTGCCAGCACCGGAATCGCAAAAACCATCACCAGGAGGACCGAGATCAGCAGGCCTCGCTTGATGCGGCGGTCCCCCAGGCTGAAGGAGGCCCACACGAGTAGCGCGGGGAGCAGGCCTACCGTGCCGGGCCGGACGATTTGACCCAGGCTCAGTACAAAGGCTGCACCCAGCATCCAGCCGAGGCGTTGATGTTGCCCGTACACGGCCCGCAGCAAGGGAGGGATGGCGAGCAGGCCGAGGGTCAATCCCAGGCTTTCGCTCAGGGTTGTTGGTGCAAACACCCGGAAGAAGGCGTAGCACAGGCCGGTGAAAAACAAGGCCGCAGCCAAGCCAAAAGTGCGGCATACCTCGCGCGCGGCAAGAAAAAGCGCCAGGCCGCCCAGCAGGCTTTGCAGCAGCAGGGCCCCCTGGAGGTCGCCGTCGCTTGCCGCGAGACGACAGGCCAGGAGCAGGGCGTTCAGCGGTCGACGGCACGCCCAGGGGTGGAGCTGTCCCTCATCAAGGAAACGCGTTGCGCCCGAATAATAGTTTCCTGCATCACTCCAGGGCATCCAGCCTCCCAGAACGGAGTTGAGCAGGAGGTGACCCGACCAGGTTACCAGCAGGGGCAGGACACAGAGCGTCAGCATCGGCCAAGGGCCCCACGCACCCCCGCGTGCCACGAGGTTCGTGAGGGAGTCTGTGCGACCCTTCCGTTGCATCCACCAGCACCCGGCAGCACATGCCAGTAGCCCAGGTGCAAGCCAGGCCTCGACCAGGGACAGGAGGGCGACCAGCGAGGCGGAGCTTGCCGTGGCGATGAGCAATAAACCACAAGCCCCGGCAACAGCCAGGTGGGCGAGGATCGGCCGCGGGTGACCGGTACTCACTGGCATCTCCATGATTTTTGCTCCCCCGGCATACTGGGGGGGGTACTAGCCATCTGCGTTGTCATGTACAAGTGTTAATCGGGGACTGGCAGCCGGACCGTGACGCCTGCAATTTGAGTTACGGGGCCTGGATCCGCCTGCATGCCCAGTACCTGTTGCGCTATTCGCAGAAAACCCCTAAAGGATGCCCATGCATGCGATATCGATTTTCCACTGTTTTTCCGTGGCCTGGCTCGCTCTTTATTTTCCGTGGCCCGTCTTTTCTGCGGATGAGGCCGGACAGAGGGTGCCTCCCCCTGCGTTCAACCTGGTCTGGGACCAGATCGAGAGCGTACAGATTCGCCCCTCGGCCAGCGGCACGGCGATCCAGCTCGCCCTGGATGAAAAGACAGCCGCTGCGCTTGCCGCGTTTACCGGGAAGCATTTGCAGCAGAAAATCCGCTTCCAGATCAACGGTCATACCACCCTGCAACCCACGGTTCAGGAGAAAATTACCGGCGGAATGATTCAGCTGCAGGTTCAAACCCTGCAGGAAGCGAACCAGGTCCTGGCTTATTTTTACCAGGCCCGGAGAGTGCCGAGGGTTAACGCTGCCCTGGATGCCATCGCTGACGAGGTGAAGCAGCAGCAGCAGCGTCTGGGTGATTTAACCGCGCAAAGAAAGGCCCTGCGGGCCGGTGGCGTGAGTCCCCTTGATGCGCAGATGCAGGAGCTCAGCCGTGAGATCGAGCAATTGAATACCCTGATCCAAAAAATTGTGGAGCGGTATCAGCAGGAACGTGCCATCCTGAATCCGTAGAGGGTAGATTTCGGGCCGGGGGAAAGCAACCGGGAGGGGTACATCGAGAACCGCTACGCCACGTGGCTGTAGTCGTAATGACGATGTGCCACAACCTCCGCGAGTACCTCATCGAGGAGGTTGACGCTCCGCTGCCAGGAATACCGCTGCTCTGCCACTCGCCGGGCCGATTGCCCGATGTATTTCCTCAGGGGGGCGTCATCGAGCAGCAATTCGATATAGCGCTGCATCACACTCGGGGTATCCGCGATAAATCCGGTCTTTCCGATATGGAAGGGAATCCCCTCCGAACCCACCGTCGTCGTCACCACGGGCAGGCCGCTGGCCATGGCCTCCAGGACCTTTCCCCGCAATCCTGAGCCGGTGCGAATCGGGCAGACGAAAATCTTGGCCCGGTTCAAGTAAGGCCGCACGTCCTTTACATCCTGGGCCAGGATCAAGCGTTCGTCCTTTGCCGCCATGCTGATCATTTCCGGCGTCGGCACCCGACCCACCATGTAAAAGGTCAATTCCGGCCGCGCGCGCTTCAGCTTGGGCCAGACCTCATGCACGAACCATCGCACGGCATCCTGGTTCTGTTCATTGGTATACCGCCCGGTGAACACCAGCGCGTCTTCCTTCGGGATGGTTTCATCCGGATGGAAAAGGCCTACATCGACCCCGCTGGGCACCACCGTGATGTCCAGGTCAGGCTGCTCGCTCAGAATGCCCTGCTTCTCCTCGGGCGTCAGCGTCAGCACCCGGTCCGCCGCCCGGTAAATACCCATCTCGATATCCCGTACCTGGCGCAGGCGCCAGGCATTCTTCAGCTTCTGGGCTGAATGCGGGAGCAGCTCCATGATCTTCCGGCAATTCAGCGTCGCCGACTCGTGAACCGACACGACCTTTCGCACGGCTGGCAGGTAGGGATTGCGAGACAGGTACTGGCCCATCGCGGAATACTCCGCGATGACTACATCGTACCGCGAGTGCTGCACCATTTCACCCACGGTTTTTAACATGGGCGGGTAGTAGTAGCGGGAAAAGGAGGTGGCCTCACTCGCGGGGCCGTACTTGAGGTACTGCGGTTTAAAATACTGCTTGGACGGTTCATGCATGCAATGTAGTTCCAGGAGATCCTCCGGCACCTTGCTGCGGTTGTATTCATCCGCATCGTTCATGAAGCAGGCCAGGCCGACCTCGTGCCCGGCATCGATCAGGCGGCGCATGCGCTGGAAGACGATATGCGTGCCGCTGATGGAGCGGTGGTGCGGGAGCCGGGGAGCCAGGAAGAGTATACGCATGGGCGGATCCGGATTTCCTATGCTCGGAACGGAGGGGAAAAAAGCGGTTGATGCCGGGAAGCACAGGAGGGAAGGCTTTCGACCACGGATGGCGAAAGGGCCGTCATCCCGAGCGGCTGAATCCTCTCGCGGTGCCTAGGTCCCGGGTTCGACATCCAGGTCCTCGATCAAGTCCAGGAACTCAGCCCGGCTCAGGTCGCCCAGCTTCAACCGGCGACGGTCCAGCTCGGCATTGATCTGCAGGCAAAGCTGCTGCATCTGTTGGTGGCTTAGTTCAGAGCCATCGTGTATCTTGAAATTCTCGCCTTCGGTCAGCCGGAAGTGTCCATCATCGTTGTCGCAACCAAGCCCCATGATGAAGCTAATAGCTTCCCGTTTTGTTCGATCCATGCGCCCCACTATAGCTGAATGGCGTGGAGGTACAATCTTGCTGATGGAATTTTTATGGGGCCCCTCGACCGGGGTGCCGGCCTGGAATCAAAAAGTGCCTTGGGCAATCAAAAAGCTGGTATTGATCATAGGTTCTGCTTTTTTCGTGTGAACCCAGGAGATCTGTATGAGCGCGGTTGTTGAGAGTTATTGCCCGGATTTGAATTTGATCAACCGTGGAAAGGTCCGCGACATTTACGACGTGGACGAGGGACACCTGCTCTTTGTCGCGAGTGACCGAGTCAGCGCCTTCGACGTGGTGATGTCGAACGGGATTCCCGGCAAGGGCAAGATCCTGAATCAACTCAGCCTCTTCTGGTTTGACCTGCTCTCGGACCTGGGGGCGAATCACCTGGCGGTGACAGACTTTGAGGCGATGCCGGAATCCGTGAAGACCTACCGGGATCAACTGGAGGGCCGCTCGATCCTCGTGCGCAAGTTGGCGATCCTTCCCGTGGAGGCCATCGTGCGCGGGTACATCACGGGCTCGGGATGGAAAGAGTACAAAAAGCAGGGGACGGTCTGTGACATCCCCCTCCCGGAGGGCCTGGAGGAAAGCGAGCAGCTTCCGGCGCCCCTGTATACCCCGAGCACCAAGGCCGAGCAGGGCCTGCACGATGAGAACATTCACCCGGACAAGGCGGCGGAGATCCTGGGTGCCGAGCAGGCTAAGGCGGTGACGGACCGGGCGATCGCGCTATACGTGAAGGCCGCCGCCTACGCGGCGACCCGCGGCATTATCATTGCAGACACGAAATTTGAATTCGGCGTGGATGTGGCGGGTGACCTGGTCCTCGCGGACGAGGTGTTGACCCCGGATTCATCCCGTTTCTGGCCGGCAGACAAATATGCAACCGGCCGCGGGCAGGACAGTTTCGATAAGCAGTATGTGCGGGATTACCTGGAGTCGATTCACTTTGACAAGACGAACCCGGTGGAAATTCCGGGGGACGTGGTGGCCCGGACCCTGGAGAAATATGTCGAGGCCTATCGATTGATCACGGGGGAAGAGCCGGCCCTGTAGGGGTGGATTAAGCGTACGATTAGGACTGGGCTTCGGCGTGGCTTCGGCTATGCTCTCCCGCGTGAGGGTTTGCATCGATATCCAGGCGGCGATCGCCCAGCGAGCAGGTGTCGGCCGCTATACAAAGATGCTCGTGGAGCACCTGGGTCCCCAGGCGGGCGAGGACGAGCTGGTCTTGTTCTATTTTGACTTTAAGCGCAAGGGCAGCCCCTTCCCGGTAAGGAATGCGCGTGAGCAGGCGGTTCGCTGGATTCCCGGCCGGTGGGTTCAACAGGCCTGGAAGCGCATGGATTGGCCCCCCTTTGACGCCTTTTCCGGGCCGGCAGACCTGTATCATTTTCCCAATTTCGTCCGTCCTCCCCTGCGAAAAGGAAAATCCGTGGTGACGATTCACGACGTGTCTTTTCTTCGTTATCCAGAAACCATGGACACCAGGAACTATGCGTTCCTCAGCAGCCAGATCCAGCAGACGGTCGAGCGCGCGGATGCGATTATCACTGACAGTATCTTTGTCGCGGATGAAATACATTCCTTGTTAAAGGTGCCGCAGGAGAAGTTGTTTCCGATTCACCTCGGCTTGACAAAACATGCCCCTTCGACGCCGGAGCAACTGGAGGGGTTCAAGTCGTCCTTTGGCTTCGACCGTCCCTACCTTCTTCACGTGGGTACGGTCGAGCCCCGGAAGAACCATCGCTTCCTCGTCGAGATCTTTGAACAACTCGACTTTGATGGCGAGCTGGTGCTGGCCGGGATGAAAGGATGGAAGTGCGAACCGATCTTCGAGCGGATCCGGCAGTCCCCCGTGGCCGAGCGAATCCGGTATATCGACTACATGCCCGAGGAACACCTGGGCGACCTGTACAGCGGTGCCGAAGCGCTGGTTTTTCCTT
>JAPYUI010000409.1 GCA_029936175.1 Kiritimatiellia bacterium | reverse complement strand
TGGGTGGAAGTGACCCGGTGCCCGCTGAACCGGAGGAGGACGGGAAGCTGTTCTGCGGCTTCCGTGAGCTGGCGACCTGATCGCATTTCGCGAGGCTGCCTTCACACCCATTCGTAACACATGCGGCATAGGGTATAGCGTCTCGACTTCGTAAGAAGTTTGTTTGTCAGTTTTCATTTCCCCGACAGTATGTATATATATCGCGCTCCAGAAGTACCGAGATGCAGCGTGTGCGTTACCTGGATTTTCACATGAACAAAAAATTCATTTTTCCAGTTGCGGGCTTGTGCCTGGCAGCAGGTGGGTTGTTCGCCGAGTCGAAAGTCGATTTTCACCGGGACATCGAGCCCCTGTTTAAAGATCGTTGCCTGGATTGTCATGGGCCCGATAAACAGAAGTCCGAGCTTCGGCTGGATCGGCGGGTCAGCCTGCTGCGCGGTGGAGATCTGGGTGTTGCCGCCCTGGTGCCGGGCGATCCCGGGAAGAGTTTCATGATCGAGGCGATCAAGGGTGTCGACCCGGACATGTTGATGCCGCCCAAGGGCAAGCCGCTGACCCGGGACCAGGTCGCGTTGATCGAACGATGGGTGGCAGAGGGTGCTGAATGGCCGGGACAGATGGACGCCGAGGTCGAGTTGCGCAGTGATTTCTGGTCACTCCAACCCGTGCGCCGTCCCGGGGTGCCCCGTGTCGCCCCTGCCCGGAACGAGGTGGATGCTTTCTTGCTGGAGAAGTTGGCCGAACAGAACCTCGCCTTTAATCCGCCCGCCGATCCGCGCTCCTTGATTCGTCGCACCGCCATCCTGCTCACCGGCCTGCCCCCCGTCCCTGAGCGCATCCAGGCCTTTGTTTCGGAGTACCAGGCAGATCCGGACAAGGCTTTTCACGCCCTGGTGGAGGAACTCCTGGCGTCCCCGCACTTTGGTGAACGCTGGGCGCAGCATTGGCTCGATGTCATTCGCTGGGCGGAGACCAACGGCTCGGAAGCAAACCTCTACCGGAAGAATGCATGGGTTTTTCGGGATTACGTGGTTCGCGCGTTCAACCAGGACACCCCCTATGATCGCTTTGTCCGTGAGCAGCTTGCCGGGGATCAACTCGGCATGGGGGAGGCCACCGGTTTTCTCGTATCCGGACCCCATGTGCCCGCGGCCACGGTGGGCGCAGAACCATCGGCCATTCGCCAGGCCCGGGCCGATCGCATGGACGAGATCATGCAGACGGTGGGGGCATCCATGCTGGGGATGTCGGTGGGTTGTGCGCGTTGTCACAACCACAAGTTCGACCCCATATCGATCAAGGATTACTACGCGCTGACCGCCGTCTTCCAGGGCGTTGAATTCGGGGGCCGGTACCCCGAGTACGCGAAGGAGCACCCCTTGCGCCAACGTGCGGATGCCTTGTGGCGTGACATGGCCCGGGACCGGGATTACCTGCGCAAGACGGCGCGCCAATGGAACGAGGACTGGGGTGGTTTCCGGGAGTTGCACTTCCCCTCATTCAGGGCCAAGGCTGTTCGCATGCATTTCGTCGGGGGATGGGGGCGCCTGGATGAACTGGAAATCATGGGGCCGGCGCAAGCCGGGAACGAAAACTACGCCCTGGCCGCGGAAGGGACACGGGTGACCGAGGGTGACAACGTCGGGCAAGGTCGTGCACCTTTGGCGAACAT
>JAPYUI010000179.1 GCA_029936175.1 Kiritimatiellia bacterium | reverse complement strand
TCATCAATCGCGCGGAGTGTAGCGAAGTTCTCGTCGAAACCGACCGTCTTGATCTGGCCCAACTTGCCTGCCGACTCCAAGGCATTGAGGATCTGGGGCGGATTGTATTCCCAAAGGCCGACCAAGGCTGCCACGTCCGGATGGGCCGTCAGGGTATTCTCTGCGTTCTTGCGTGCCTTGGCGAAGTCCACGTCATCGGTCAGCAGGTCGATGATCTCGATATTGGTTCCTTGCAGTGACTCCTTCGTGCCCTGGAATCGCTCCTGGGCATTGGCCACTTCCTTGATCCCGACAAAGACCATGATCTTCTGGGGGCCTTCCGAACCCGCCAGGGCCTCCTTGATCAGGGTGCCCACGCGACGACCGCCCTCGACGTTGTCGGTACCAAAATAACAGACCCGGTTGGCCTGGGGTGCATCCGAGTCACAGCAGATAACCTTGATCTTTTCCGCCCACTCGTTGATCATCTTGGTCTGCGCCACGGGATCGATGGGACTGATCGCGATGCCCTTGACGCCAGCACTGATCAAGTCGTCAACAATCTGCTTCTGCTTCGCCGGCGTACCATCACCCGCCTTGAAAATAACCTCTACGTCGGGATGATCTTTCTCGAACTGCTTTGCCGCAGCGTTGGAATAGCTCCAGAAATCAGCCGATGCATTTGTCACGAAAGCGAGCTTGGTCTTCTCACTCTCGCCCGTTGACGCAGCTCCACTGGTTCCTGCCGCACCACCTTCACCGCCACCACACCCGGCGAGGCTCAAGACTACGCCCAGCGATAGAACCCGCATACCAAACTGCTTCATCCACTTCATACTGTATTCTCCCAAGTAGGAATTAGTACCTGACCACACCAACAATCGGCGCGAAGTTTAGGAGATAAGGCCCGGAATGATACCAAATAATTGGAAATTATACGTTTAAGCCCGTCGCCATGCACTTTTAACCGCTGGCACGGGATGAATTTCAGCGGGACGGTTTCTCGAGCACCCATATATTCCGATACATCACCGGATTTCCGTGGTCCTGCAGCATAAATGGTACCTTTTCCGGCATCACTTTATACGGTGGACGCTTGTGATGGGAGCTTGGACCGGTCAACGGGACATCATCATGAATCACGTGTCCGTTGTGTTCCACCGTCATGCGGGCGGGTGTTTTGAGACGGCCGTCCTCCTTGAACCGTGGGCCGGTAAAATGGATATCGAATACCTCCCACTCCCCCTGGGGACGACAGGCATTCACCTTGGGCGGGTATTGACCGTAAATCGCCCCCGCCTGTCCATCGGCGTAGATCCGGGTCGCGTTCCGGTAGCTGTTAAACACCTGTACTTCGTAGAGGCCGTGAAGGTAAATGCCGCTGTTACCCGCCCCGCTTTTCTCCACCGCCCA
The DNA here is from genome assembly GCA_029936175.1 of Kiritimatiellia bacterium. Taxonomy (GTDB): domain Bacteria; phylum Verrucomicrobiota; class Kiritimatiellia; order SS1-B-03-39; family UBA6053; genus JAPYUI01. Next base: position 6,842 of record JAPYUI010000179.1, on the reverse strand, counting down.
CTCGAGGTGAACCTGTCCATCTCCGAAGGCCTGCTTCGTGACGAGGCTGCCAGGACCTTTGCCATTGACTTTATCTGCCTGGAAAAATCCATCCTTTACCGTCCAGCGACCCTTCCTGAATCCGTCCAGCCTCCCCCCGTCGAACACGATCTGGGCCCCAGCCGGTGCCCGGGTCTTGAGCTCGGCATAGGGCCTGGCTTCGACCAGCGGCGGAAGAGGCCGGTTCTTATCGTGTATTTTGGATTCGAGAACCGGTGCCTGGGCGAGGGCCAAGCAGGGAAACAGGATGAGGAATAGTATGGCTTTCATGGCCACTGATTAGCACAGGGTGGGCCAGGCAACAAGCTGGAGCATTCCCCCTCCAGGCAATGGCAACAAACCCACACGAAGCCTGAAATACCTTCGACTCGGATAGGGAACATGGTACCTTCCCATCCATGAGCACGATCAGGAAGCAGGAAGCCCTCGACTATCACGAAAAAGGGCGGCCGGGGAAAATTGAGGTGGTTCCCTCCAAGCCCTATCGCACCCAGCGCGACCTTTCGCTCGCCTATTCCCCGGGCGTCGCGGAGCCGTGCCGGGAGATCCAGGAAAACCCGGAGGATGTTTACCGCTACACGGCAAAGGGCAACCTGGTCGCGGTAATCTCCAACGGTACCGCCGTACTCGGGCTCGGCAACATCGGCCCGGAAGCCTCGAAGCCCGTCATGGAGGGCAAGGGCCTCCTGTTCAAGATTTTCGCCGACATCGACGTGTTTGATATCGAGGTCAACGAAACCGACGTGGACCGCTTTGTCGACGCGGTCAAGGCGATCGCCCCTACCTTCGGCGGCATCAACCTGGAAGACATCCGGGCCCCGGATGCCTTTGAAATTGAGCGGCGGCTGAAAGACGAACTCAGCATCCCGGTGATGCACGATGACCAGCACGGGACGGCAATCATTTCCTCCGCCGCCCTGCTCAACGCCCTCGAAATCGCGGGCAAGGACATCGGCGAGGTACGCGTTGTGGTCAGCGGGGCCGGCGCTTCCGCCATCTCCTGCGTAAGGCTCTATCTCTCGCTCGGGATACAAAAGGAAAACGTCCTGCTTTTCGATAGCAAGGGCCCCGTCACCACGGATCGGGAGGACCTCGGCCCCCACAAGCGGGAACTGGCCAATGCCCCCGGCCCCGGGGACCTCGCCGAGGCCCTCCAGGGGGCGGACGTCTTCCTCGGCCTGTCCAGGGGCAATATCGTCACGCCGGCCATGCTGGCCGGCATGGCCAAGAACCCCATTGTCTTCGCCCTCGCCAATCCCGATCCCGAGATCGCCTACGAGGATGCCATCGCGGTGCGCGACGACCTCATTATGGCGACCGGACGTTCCGACCACCCGAACCAGGTCAACAACGTGCTGGGCTTTCCCTACATCTTCCGCGGGGCACTGGACGTACGAGCGAGTGCCATCACCGAGGAGATGAAACGCGCCGCGGTGCGCGCGATCGCCGACCTCGCCAAGGAATCCGTCCCCGAGGAAGTCAACGAGGCCTACGGCGCACGCAACCTCAGCTTCGGCCCGCAGATGATCATCCCGAAGCCGCTGGACCCGCGCTTGATCACCGTGGTCGCCCCCGCGGTCGCCCAGGCCGCCATGGATGCCGGCCTTGCCCGGCGACCGATTGAGGACTGGGACGCCTACCGGAATGAGCTGGTGACCCGGCTCGGCCTGGACAACAAGTTCATCAAGCAGATCCATCAGCGTGCCAAGCAGGAACCCAGGCGGGTCGTGTTCGCCGAGGCCGATCACTACAGCATCCTCAAGGCCGCCCAGATCGCCCTCGAAGAAGGCATCGCCCTTCCCATCCTGCTGGGGAACGAGGCCTTTATCCGGGGGATGATCGAGGCCGACCATCTCGGCATGGAGGACTGCCCGATCATCGATCCCCAGGCCGATTCCCAGGCCGAGAACGTCGAGGCCTTCGCCCAGTTGATGTTTGCCAAGCGCCAGCGCCGGGGCGTGACCTTGAGCGACGCCCGCAAGTTGATGCGCCGACGGAATTATTTCGGTGCGGCCATGCTGGAAACCGGGGCGGCGGATGCGCTGATCTCCGGGCTCACCCGGAATTATCCGGATACCATCCGGCCGGCCCTGCAGTTGATCGGGGTGGACCAGGACGTCGACAAGATTGCCGGGATGTACGCGCTCATCAGCAAGGACGGCATTTACTTCTTCGCGGACACCACCGTGAACCTGGACCCAAGCGCAGAGGAACTGGTCGGGATCACCCTCCTCGTCGCCGAGGCCATCAAGCGCTACCGGGTCGAACCCCGTATCGCCATGCTGAGTTACTCCAACTTCGGGTCCTCCGTCGGGCCCGACAGTGAAAAGGTTCGCGAGGCGGTTCGCATCCTGCGCAAGAGCCACCCCGGCTTGATCGTTGACGGCGAGATCCAGGCCAACTTCGCCCTCAACCAGGATTTGCTTCGCGAGCATTTCCCGTTCTCCCCGCTCACCGACCAACCCGCGAACACCTTCATCTTTCCCAACCTCGCGGCGGGAAACATTGCCTACAAGCTCATCCAGGAAATGTCCGACACCGAGGCCATCGGCCCGATCCTGCTCGGGATGAAAAAACCGGTGCACGTGCTGCAGACCGGGAGTTCCGTGCAGGAGATCGTGAATATGATTGCGGTGGCGGTCCTGGATGCGCAGAAACATGGATGAACGCACATGCCCGCCATGGATGACCTGATCGCCCTGCTGCAAACGCTGGTCGGCACCCCCAGCGTGAACCCGTTGGACGAGGATGATCCCACCCTCGCGGGTGAAGCGCGCATGGTCACGGTGCTGGAGGCCCACCTGGTGGCCAAGGGGTTCAGGGTCGAGCTCCATGAAGCCAAGCCGGGCCGCCACAACCTTATCGCCCGGTACGGACCCGATGACCCGAGCCGCTCCCTCGTGATTGAGGGCCACCTCGACACGGTCAGCGTACGCCACATGAACATCGATCCTTTCGCGGGTGAAATCCGCGAGGGACGACTCTACGGGCGCGGGGCCTGTGACATGAAGGGACCCATGGCCGCCGCCCTCCACGCGATGCAGCCGGAGCTCCTGCAGCGCATCGCCGATGCAGGGAAACAGCTCCTCTTCGTGGGCTGCATCGATGAGGAAAAAGGCGCGCGGGGGGCCAGCGCCCTCGCCGAGACGGGCTTCCACGCGGATGAAATGATCGTGCTCGAGCCCACCGGCCTGAACCTCGTGATCGCGCACAAGGCGCCCAGCTGGTTTTCCATCGAAATCGGCGGCGTGTCAGGCCACGGGGCAAATCCCGAGAGCGGGATCAACGCCATCGAGGGCATGGTCAAGGCGATTGGAGTACTCCTGCAACTCCACCGGCAATGCCAACCCCAGATCCCCCATGCCCTGCTCGGGCAAGCCTCCATGAATATCGGGAAAATCGAGGGGGGCCGCGGGACGAACATCATTCCGGACCACTGTCGCATCGAGGTTGATTACCGCATCCTGCCCGATGAATCCCTGGCCGATTTTATCGGCACATTGAACGAACGCCTGCAGGCCCTGGTCAAACAGGGCGTGATGCATTCCGCCAAGGTATCCCTGCTCTCGACCGGCAACGCCTTCCAGACCGAAGCCGACGCGGCACTGGTCCACCGGTTGCGCGCGGCCGCTGAGGAGGAGGGCGTCCATCCTGAAATCCAGGGAACATCCTGGTTCAGCGACGCCGGCCCCCTGTCCTCCACCTGTGATGAAATCGTCGTCTTTGGTCCCGGCGATATCGCCCAGGCCCATACCCGGGACGAATTCATCGTACTGGACGAACTGGAAAAAGGTCATCGCATTTTCACCCGCTTACTGGAACGATTTGCCAATGATGGATAAATTCAATCTCACCGTGCTATGGCTTCTCGGCCTGCTGGTGATCGGCCTGCTCTACGCCGCAAATATTTACCTCGGCAACCTGAACCAGGACGAGGGTTGGTACCTGTACACCGCCCGGCTCCTCGCCGGGGGACAGGTGCCCTACCGCGACTTTGCCTACACCCAGGGACCCGTCATGGCTGGAGTCTACGCGTTGGTTGACCCGCTGGTGGCCCGATTCGGCCTGCTCGCGGGGCGCATATTCACCGGCTTGCTCGGCCTCGGGGCCATCTCCGCCGGTGCTGCCCTCGCGGGAAGATTGGCCCCTGCGGGGTGGAAGCCCTTCGCAATCATCAGCTGCGTGTTCCTCACCGGCATCAACGTGTACCAGGGCTATTACTTCACGGTCGTCAAAACCTATTCGCTCGCGGCACTATTCCTGATGACGGGCCTGCTCTTCTTCGTGCGCGCAGCGCGCACCGGCGGCATCGGGGCGGCGATCGGGGCCGGGCTGCTCCTGGCGCTCGCTTCCGGCGTACGCATTTCCACCGGCATCGTACTCGTGCCCTGTGGCCTGTACCTGGTTTTCACGTACAAACGACTCGGCCACGCGGCCTGGCTTAGCTTCGGCCTCGCCGGGATCCTCACCCTGGTGGGCCTCTTCCTGCCCTTCTACCTGGTCGCGCACGAGGGATGGCTCTTCGGCATGTTTGAGTACCACAGCCAACGCCAGGCCGCGGAAGGCCTGATGCACTGGCTGGTGAAAGGCGGCTTTATCTCCCGGCTGGTTCAAGCGTACCTGATCGGTTTCGTATTGCTCATCATCCTTTTCTTTACCGGCGCACAGCGAACAAACCGGGACGGACTCCGCCTCACCCTCTGGGCATCCCTCATCCTGGTTAGCCTGGTACACCTCTCGGCCCATTTTCCCTACGAGGATTACCAGGTCGTACTGTACCCGCTGTTTGGCGCCTTGCTCAGCTCCGGGCTCGCCCGCGTGCTCGCCCGGGATGAAGCCACGCACTGGAAACGCCTCATTCCCGCCATCCTTTTCTTTGCCTGCACCGCGTCCGCCTTCTCCTCTCCCATCAACCAGGACTGGATGGTCATCGGCCGCGACCGCATCTGGTGGCCGATCAAGGACCAGCCCGACCTGGTCAAGCTCCAGGAAACGGCGAGGAAAATACGAACCCACGCCCCGGGGGGCGGCATCCTGTTCACCCAGGATGCCTACCTGGCCGTCGAGGCGAATATGCAACTCCCCGACAACATGGCGATGGGCATTTTCAGCTACTACCCCGAATGGGAAAGGGAACGAGCGGAACAGGTCCACGTAATGAACCGCGCGATGCTGGACGAAGCCCTGTCCCGGACGAATGCGGCCGTCGCCGCCTTCAGCGAGTTCAGTTTCTCCATCCAGTGCCCGGAGATCATCGAACTCAGCCAGAAGAAGCGGGACAAACTCGTGGATAAACTGGAAGAACGCTACGAGCTCCAGGAGACGGTCGAGCACTTCGGGCATGGCCATACCCGGCTGAAGATTTTTACCCCGATCAAGCAAGCGAAACCCTGATCCAGGAACCACCCCCCCGATTGAGCGGAAAAGTTAGGGAAAACCCTTCCGTTAGACAAAATATTCCATAGGTACTTGTCCTTCAGGGAAAGGTTCCCGGGAATCCTTTCGGTCAACGGAAACAAATCATTCGCTATGATATACGCACGATTCCTACTTTGCTGTTCGTTCGTCCCGGCCCTTTTTGCCGGGGCCTGGCCTGAATTCCGCGGCCCCGGAGGCATGGGCCACGCCGAGGTAAAAAACATTCCCGCGGAATTCGGCGAAAATAAAAACGTACGCTGGAAGACAGAAATCCCCGGTCGCGGCTGGAGCTCACCCGTCATTGATGGCGATCAAATCTGGATGACGACCGCCTTCGAGACAGAGGCCTCGGAAGCGGACAAGGTGGAGCGTTTAAAGGCCAACACGGGCCGCATGCCCGTAACGGTGCTGTCCGAGGTTAGGTTGCACGCGGTTTGCGTCGACAAGACGAGCGGCAAGATCCTGCACAACATCCGGCTCTTGACGGTCGTGAATCCGCAATGGGTTCACCAAATGAACAGTTATGCCTCGCCCACGCCTATCCTCCAGGATGGAACACTATTTGCCCACTTCGGCGTCTACGGATCAGCCTGCCTGGATACGCGGTCGGGACAGGTACGCTGGACTAACCAGGAAATCAAGCTCATGCACGAAAACGGCCCGGGCAGCTCACCCGTGCTCTGGGAGGGGAAGTTGATCTTCCACTGTGACGGCAGTGATGTTCAATTCATCACGGCGCTCGATGCAGCAACCGGGAAGGAGGCCTGGAGAACAACGCGCAGTGGCAAAATGAACGAGAATCCGCAGCTGAAAAAGGCCTATGGAACGCCCATCCTGCTTTCGCGCAAGGGACGGGTCGAAGTCATCTCCCCGGCCGCTGACTGGCTCTACGCCTACGACCCGGCGAACGGGAAAGAACGGTGGAAGGTGCCTTACGAAATGCTCGGCTTCTCCAACGTCTCCCGCCCGGTGGCGGGCCACGGCATGATCTTCACCGCCACCTGCTTCATGAAATCAACCCTGCTCGGGATCGATCACGGGCCCGAACAACCGGTCATCCGCTGGCGGTACAAGAAAGGCGTTCCGTCGATGGGATCGCCGCTGCTGGTCGGCGATGAAATTTATTTCGTAAGCGACAAGGTGGGTTTCCTGACCTGCCTGGACGCCAGGACCGGCGAGGAGCGCTACCGGGAGCGACTGAGTGGAAACTTTTCCAGCTCACCCACGGTCGCCGATAGCAAGATATTCTTTGCGAATCGCGAGGGCGAAGTGTACGTGGTCAAGCCGGGAAAAACCTTTGAACTGCTCGCGAAAAACACCTTCGAGGGGATGTTCTATGCCTCGCCGGCCTTTGATGAGCAGGCGATGTTCCTCCGGAGTGACAA
>JAPYUI010000014.1:24247-44505 GCA_029936175.1 Kiritimatiellia bacterium | reverse complement strand
ACTTCTTCTGTTCTGCCGCCTGCTTTCTCTTCCACTCGTCCGCCTGCTGGAGATGCTTGCGGGTGATGTGGTAACTGTACGGGTACAGCGGGTTGCGCTTGTAAAAATTCTGATGATAGATCTCAGCCGGCCAGAATTTGCTCGCGACGCTAATCTCGGTGACCACCGTCTTTTCGAACTCGGGTTGCACCGCCTTCTTTGACTTTTCCGCGATCCCTTTCTGCACATCGGAATGATAGAAGATAGCACTGCGGTACTGCGGCCCGGTATCGCGCCCCTGGCGATTCAAGGTGGTGGGATTATGCGAGTGCCAGAACAGGTCGAGAATCCGGGCATAGGAAATGATGCGCGGGTCGAAGGTTATTTGGGCACATTCAGCATGACCCGTCTTCTTGTCGCAAATCTGCTCGTAGGTTGGATTCTTCACGTGCCCCCCCATGTAGCCGGAAACCACGTTGAGCACGCCCTTCTCCCGTTCGAATACCGCCTCGGTGCACCAGAAGCAGCCGGAGCCCAGGGTGGCCATCTCGGTTTTGACCTCGTCCGCCTTGGCTACAGGCGCTTTATCCTCGGCGAAGACACCACCGCCAAACAAAGCGATACAAAAAAATACGGACTGTTTCTTCATGCTGGGGTCCTTTGTTATCTCAAGGCTTTCGTCGACCTAATATTCCCCGCCTTACGCAATTTCTCAAGGCCTGGCAACCGCTGGATTGTACCGACGGCCCCTTAAAGCGGCTTCAACCAGATATTCCGGTAGCGCACCGGGTTCCCGTGCCCTTGAATAAATATCTGTGCTTCCGGTTTTTCCGGGCGTCCGCCGCCGGCACCGGTACCCTTCGGAAGCTCCACATCGTCATGGATCAGGACGCCGTTGTGGCGATTGGTAATCCGGGCATTCTTCACCTTTTTTCCGCCCTCGAATCGCGGTGCGGTGAAAACAATATCATAGCTCTGCCAGCTCAGCGGCGGAAAACACATGTTCAGGTCGACCGTCTTGAACCGGTACAGGCTTCCGCAGTAATTGTACTCCGGCTTGATCCCGAAGGAATCCAGCACCTGGCTTTCGTAATTGTTGAAGATGTAGATACCGCTGTTGCCCCGGTCCTGGCTTCCCGGCTTTGAATGCGGCTTGAACGGCAGGCGGAATTCAATGTGCAGCAGGAAATCCTTGAACGAAGCGGTCGTCGTCGCGCCCTCGCAGAGATACGCCCCGTCCAGTTTGCCCGTGAATCCTCCCGGTCCACTTCCGTCAAACAAGACCACGGCCCCTTCCGGCGCTTGTTGCCCGAGCGTCGGGCTCCTGCGCTCCGCGCGTTTTGCCGAAAACGAAAAATCCTTCGTGCCTGAACCGACACAGGTTCCGTCTCCCAGGGTCAGGGCCCGTCCGTCGGCATGTTTCAAGACCGCCTTCTTCCCCTCCATGGCCCCCTTAAAATCGGAGTAGCTCCCAATCGCGCCGCCCGCACCGGGCAGGCCGCCCTTGAAAACGCTCCCGGTAAACTCGTGATGGCCCCAGGCCACGACCTGGATGCCGTACCCACCGCCCACATACTCCCCCTGGAGGTGGAAATCCACCTCTTCGGCCGCCTTCACCGGATCGGTATAGGTCGGCCCCTTTTCCTTCCCGAGCGTGGAAAAAGAAGCTGCACAACATGCCCAGGCGCACAGGTAACAAAGATTTTTTTTCATCATGACTCCTCGTTTAGTAAACATTCCTGTATGGCCAGCACCATCGATCCTGCCTCGGATTCCGGGTGGAGAAAAATCGGCTGACCGACCAGGCCCTTCGGCCGGACGATGACGGTGCGACCCCGCTGCTCCACCGACTTGATTCGGCCGGCCTCTATACGCTTATACTGTTTGCCCCCCCTGCATAAGCTCACGCCATGCGCATCAACCTGGTAGCGAATGCCCCGGTGGTCGAGCAAAACCGGCAACCAGATCGCAGCCAGGATCACCCCGATCGGGATCATGAGCACCAGGCCCCAGACCGGCTTGTGAAACAGCAGGCAGACCAAGCCATACATAAGGACAACCAGCACGAGGACGATCTTCCCCACTACCCGGTGATGCGCCCGGGCCGCCACGCTAAACACATTCATTGGCACAAGGTTGGCAGGATTTTGTGAGATGTAAAGATTGGAGGGAAGCCTCAACCACAAGACCGGCGCTCAGCCACCGCGGCAGCCAACTCGCGTATCAGGACCTCGCTGTCTTCCCAACCCAGGCAGGCATCCGTAATGCTCTGCCCGTAGGTCAAGGCCTGCCCGGGCTTCACGTTCTGGCGCCCGCCGACCAGGTGGCTCTCGGTCATCACCCCGATAATCCGGTGATCCCCGCCACGAGCCTGCTGGCAGATATCCCGGACGACATATAGCTGCCTTTCCGGTTTCTTTCGGCTATTCGCGTGACTCGTATCGATCATCAGGCGGGCGGGCAATCCGCCTTTCTCCAGTAGTGCTGATGCATCGTCGACGCTCGCGGCCCCGTAGTTCGGCTGGTGACCGCCCCGCAAAATAATATGGCAATCCTCATTCCCATTCGTGGAGACGATGGCTGAATGACCCTCCTTCGTCACGGAAAGGAAATGGTGCGGACGGCACGCGGCACCCAGGGCGTCCACCGCCACCTGGATATCCCCGTCGGTGGCATTCTTGAACCCCACGGCACAGGACAGGCCGGAGGCCAGCTCGCGATGCCCCTGGCTTTCCGTCGTCCGCGCGCCAATCGCCCCCCAGCTCACCAGGTCGGCAATGTACTGCGGGGTAATCAGGTCGAGATACTCCGTCCCCGCCGGAACCCCCATGTCGGACAGGTCGAGGAGGAGCTTGCGCGCCAGGTGCAAGCCCTTGTTGATATCGAAAGCATCACTCATATCGGGGTCGTTGATCAAGCCCTTCCAGCCGACCGTGGTCCGTGGCTTCTCAAAGTACACCCGCATGACAACCAACAGGTCACGGGAAACTTCCTCGCGCAAGCTTTGTAAGCGCACCCCGTACTCCAGGGCCGCCTCGGGGTCATGAATCGAACAGGGTCCAATCACCAGGATCATCCGGTCATCCTCGCCATGCAGGATCTTGTGGATGGCCTGCCGGGTCTTGTAGACCGTCTCCGAAGCCGCCTCGGTCATCGGGTGCTTTGCTAAAAGTTCCTGCGGGGCGATCAGTTTATCGATCCCCGCCACGCGTAGGTCGTCCGTTTTCCGCATCATAATTGGGTCCAACATATTTTCACCGGCAGGAGGTTAAAACAAAAAAGCCCCGGTTTTTATCAAACGGGACCCTGCAAAAGAACCGTGGTCTTTCGGTCAGCTACCGGGGTGGGATGGGTAAGCCAAGAGATAAAACGCCCAACCAACACGGACAGCCCCGGGCTCTACCTCACTACCTTGTGGATATACAGGCAAACACTGGAGGAAATCACCAGGAACACCCCGGTAATCCGATTGTACTGGTAGAAGTGGGTCGTGCCTTTCTCGTCAGCGAAAAGGAAGGTCGAAGCCTTTGCCGGAGGCGGGCCATGCTCGTCTATATCCGACTCCCGGGGAAACCAACCGTCCATCACGTGCCAGAGGCCAAAGGCCAGCAGACCCAGGCCCCAGAGCAGGAAGCTCTTCGTCCCATCTACGTCGTAACGGCGGGACGTCCTTTTGGCTGCATATCGGCCCGAGGGCTTATTTTCGTTTTCTTCGCTCACTTTTCGGATCCCGGTTCGCTACGCTGTAGCGTTCCATCTTTTGCTGGTTCGCACAAGTAATTTCAACCTGGGCCAGGCCGATGGCTCATGTTTCGTCCCTGTCCGGCAGCACCAGCTGGATATACACGTCATCCAACTGCTTTTGATCCACGGGAGAAGGGGCCTCCATCATCAGGTCGATACCCTTGTGATTCTTGGGAAAGGCAATCACATCCCGGATCGTCTCGCCACCGGCCATCAACATGGCCAGGCGATCGAAACCGAGGGCGATCCCACCGTGGGGCGGCGCGCCATAGCTCAAGGCCTTCAGCAGATGTCCAAAACGCGAATCGCGTTCCGCTTTCTCTATTTTCAACAACTGGAACATCCTATCCTGCAAGGTGCTGTCGTGAATCCGAATACTTCCCGAGCCGAGCTCGACCCCGTTCAACACCACGTCGTAGGCCTGCGCACGCACCTCCAGGGGCTGGCTGTCCAGGAGATCCAGGTCGTCCGGATGGGGCGCGGTAAAGGGATGATGGGTGGGTCGCATGCCGCCTTCTTCGGTCTCTTCAAAAAGTGGAAAGTCCGTCACCCAGGTAAACCTGAAAGTGTCCTCGGGGATGATCCCCTCCCCTTCCTCGGCCGCATGGAGACGCAGGGTTCCCAGGAAAGGGTTGACCACGCTCCGCTTTGAAGCGGCGAACAAGACCAGGTCGCCGGCTTCGATTCCCATAAGCTCCTTGACTTGCTCCTGCTCGGACTCAGAGAAGAACTTGATGATCGGCGACTTCCAGGTGCCGTCCTCCTGCACGCGAATATACGCCAATCCACCCATGCCGTGCTGCCTGGCCAGGTCGGTCCACTCATCGATCACCCGGATCGGAACGGCACCGAGGCCCTTGGCATTTATCGCCTTGATCACCCCACCACTTTCCAGCACCGAGGAAAAAACCTTAAAGCTGGTTTCCCTGAACACCCCGGAGAGGTCGTTGAGCTTTATCTCGAAGCGCGTATCCGGCTTGTCCGAACCGTATTCGTTCATCGCCTTTTCCCATGTCATTCGCGGCAAGGGCAGCTCCGGCGCCGGGTGGCCTGCGGCCTCCATCGACGCGGCCAGGCAGCCGTCGATCACGCCATAGATGTCATCCGCCTCAACGAAGGACATTTCCATGTCGATCTGGGTGAATTCCGGTTGCCGGTCGGCACGCAGGTCCTCGTCACGGAAACAACGCGCCATCTGAAAATACTTGTCCAGCCCGGCGATCATCAGCAGCTGCTTGTACTGCTGTGGCGCCTGTGGCAAGGCGTAAAATGTACCCGGGCTAACCCGGTTTGGCACGAGATAGTCCCGTGCGCCTTCCGGCGTGCTCTTGGACAGGATCGGCGTTTCGACTTCAATGAACCCCAGGGAATCGAAATGCGATCGGATCGCATGGGTCATCTTGTGCCGAAGGGCCAGCTTCGCCTGCATGCTGCCCCGGCGCAGGTCGAGGTACCGGTTGGCCATCCGGAGTTCCTCGTTCACCTTCTCCGCTTTCACGTCATCGAGCGGGAAAGGCGGGGTGGGGCTCTGGTTTAAAATTTCCACCCGGGCACCGGAAATCTCTATTTCACCCGTGATCAATCTTGCATTCACCATGTCATCGGGCCGGGCGACGACCTCGCCATATACGCGGATCACCCATTCGGTCCGGGCATGGTGGGACAAGTCGGCAGCTTCAGGGGAAACGGCCGCATCAATCGTCACCTGGACCAGACCGTAGCGGTCCCGTAAGTCGATAAACACGATGCCGTGGTGGTCGCGAACGGTATCGACCCAGCCGCAAAGCACAACCGGCGTACCGATGTGCTCTTTGCTCAATTCTCCACAAGTGTGCGTGCGTAACATAATGTTTCCTCGATCGGATTGGCGGCCCACCGCCGATTTTCCTGCGGTCGGCAAAGGCCCAAATCACGCCCCAAGGGTAAAAACGGGCGAAAACATAAGCGGAAAGCCATCTATTGCAAACCTTTTATGCCTCGGGGCGCGATCCCAGGGCCTGCGGGCATCCAGAACAATCCGGGCGCATGCAATCGGGGAACTCGATGGGGTCGCCCGGGCCCGCGCGATCGCCGGCCCCAACGGGCATAATAGCGGGATCGGGTATCAAGCTGCAGGTGTAAAAGAGCCATCCAGGCGCGATCGATTCCCCGGTGGATTCCATTGCTTCTACCGCCGGGCGGGCCGAGCCTGGCCATGAAACCGGTTGACGAGACCGGGTGCGTCCTTCATATTTTTTCCATGCAGATCACGATCCAGTATTGTACGGCCTGAAACTACAAACCCACGGCCGACAGTTTGTCGGCCGAATTAAAGCAGGCCTTCGGCGTGGACGCGAAGTTGCTTCCGGGCAGCCTGGGCATCTTCGATGTCAAGGCGGACGGCAAGTTGATCTATTCCAAGGAGTCAACCGGGCGTTTCCCGAAACCGGGTGAAGTCCAGAAAATACTTCAGGCTTAAACCATGGCAGAATCGGTTATCATCCTGGGGACCAGCGGCAACTGCGTCGACATTTTGGAGACCCTGCACGACATCAACCAGGCGGCGGGTGAGACCCTGTATACCTGCAAGGGCTTCCTGGATGATCGCGAGGCGCTACAGGGGACCGAGACACATGGACAACGCGTCCTCGGGCCGATCAAGTCCGCACCGGAGCATCCGGGGTGTCGATTCGTGAACGGAATCGGCAGTCCCACGAATTACCTGAACAAGCCCGGCATCATCGCTCAAGCCGGCCTGGAAGACAGCGCCTTTGTCACGCTTATTCATCCGACGGCCTACGTGTCCCGCTCAGCCCGGCTGGGACCTGGCACGGTGATCCTTCAACAGGTCACGGTGACGTCGAATGTGGTGATCGGCAACCATGTCATCGTCCTGCCGAACAGCGTGCTCAGTCACGACGTTCGGGTCGGTGATTATACGAGCATCGCCGGTGGAGTAATGATTTCCGGTGGGGTCGTCATTGGACCCGGTTGTTACCTCGGTACAGGATCGTGTATCCGCGGGGATCTACGGATAGACGAAGGCGCGATGGTGGGCATGGGAAGCGTCGTGCTGGACCATGTGGCGGCCGGTGACACGGTGATGGGCAATCCCGCTCGCCCGAAGGATCACGCATAAGCCAGCCCGGAATGGTATCCTCGACACGCCCTCACAGTGCGTTCAGGAACTCGTCCATCTCCTCGTCCGTGCCGACGGTGACGCGAAGGTATTCAGCGGTCATCCCACCGGGAAAATAGCGAACGATGACGTGCTGGCTGCGAAGGTGCTGAAAAAGGACTTCGGCGTCGATACCGGGGGGCTTGATAAAGAGAAAATTGGCCTGGGAGGGCAGGACCTGGTAGCCCATGTCGACCAGTCGCCCGGTCACGCGTTGACGCGTGGCAACGATCTTTTCCACGTTCCTGCGCATGTGATCCTGGTCCCGAACCGCGGCAAGGCCGATGGCCTGGGTGAGCGCGTCCAGGTTGTAGGAATCCTTGATCCTGAACAAGGCTTCGATGAGCGAAGCGGGACCGACCGCGTAACCGAGGCGAATCCCCGCGAGGGAATAGGACTTGCTAAAGGTTCGCATGACGATGACGTTGGGCAAGCGCATGGCGAGCTCGAGGCAATGGGTATCGGCGAAATCGGCATAGGCCTCATCGATGACCACGACGCCGGAAAAGCTTTCGCAGAAGGCGCGAATCGCATCCGGATCAGCGGCCATGCTGGTCGGGGCATTCGGATTGGTGAGGAAAAACAGGCCGGCTGCGGGAACGTTCGAAAAATCGGCAACAAAGCCCGGGTTCAGTGGGATCGGCTCCCGCCGGATATCCGCAATATCCCCGAGTACGGGATACAGGGAGTACGAGGGCTCGAGATAGGCGATCAATCCATCCGGTTCGACAAAGGCGCGCGTGCACAAGGCCAGCAGTTCGTCCGAACCATTCCCGGCGATCACCTGGTCCACCCGCGCACCGTGCAGGCTGGCGATCGCCTGGCGCAGCTCGGTCGCGACGGGATCCGGATATTTCCGGAGATCGGCCGGATCCAACGCGGCCACTGTTTCCGCCACCGCCGGTGAAGGCGGATAGGGATTCTCGTTGGTGTTCAGCTTGAGCACCGAAGGATCCTTCGGCTGTTCCCCGGGGGTATAGGGATGCAAACGGTCTACAGAGGAGCGGATCATCCTACTCAAACCGTACCTGGGCGGAACGCACGTGGGCGTCGAGACCCTCGACGCGGCCAAAGGCTTCGATGACAGGCAAGACCTCGGCCAGGTCCTTGCGGGTGAACTCGATGAGGCTCGAACGACGACGAAAGTCATCAACGCTCAGCCCGGAGAACATCGCCGCCGCGCCACCGGTGGGCAGGACGTGGCTGGGGCCGGCCGCGAAGTCACCCGCGCTTTCGGGTGTCCAGGGTCCGATGAAGATCGCACCCGCGGCGACGATCTTCTTCACCACGTCCCTCGGGTTCTTGACCAGGAGTTCCAGGTGCTCGGGCGCGAAGCGATTGATCAGGTCGATGCCTTCGTCGCGATTCTTTGCCGTTACGATAAGGGTTCCGTTCTGCAAAACCTTGTAGACCATGTCGGACCGAGAGAGTTGGGCAGCCTGCTTCCAGAGTTCCTTCTCCACGTCGGCCGCGAGTTTCGCGGACGTCGTGACGAGCAGGGCTTTTTCCATCCCGCTTCCGTGCTCCGCCTGAGAAAGCATGTCCGCCGCGACGAAACGGGCGGGCACGGAACGATCTGCCAGGATGGCTATTTCGCTGGGACCGGCTACCGAGTCGAGGGCAACCTGGCCATAGACCAGCTTCTTCGCCGCCACGACGTATTGATTGCCCGGACCAACGATCTTCTGTACTTTGCCGATGGTCCGGGTGCCGTAGGCGAGCGCACCGATCGCCTGGATACCGCCGATGCGATAGATCTCGGAGACCCCGGCGAGGTCGAGCGCGAAAAGGATGTGCGGATCGACTGCGCCGTCGGGGCCGGCCGGACTGGCGGCCACGATCTCCGGAACCCCCGCCGCACGCGCGATGCAGGCGGTCATCAGCGAGGTCGACGCGAGGGGGGCGGTACCCCCGGGGATGTAGACCCCTACCCGGTCGAGCGGAACATACTTTTCGCCAAGTCGACCGCCGCAGGGCGTCTTCATGGTCCAGTCCTTGCGCAAGCCCGCCCTGGCGAAGGCGGTGATCCGCTTTGCGGCCTCCCGGGCCTGGCGTTTAAAATCGGCGTCGACGGTTTTCCTGGCGCGGGCCAGGTCATCGGTGCTGATGCGAAACTGGGCGGGCTTGAGGTCCGCACCGTCAAACTTCTTCACGTACCGCGCGATAGCCGCATCCCCGTTTCTGCGGATATCCGCGAGGACCTCGCTCGCAACCTTTTCCGCCCGGGGATCGATCGAGGGAAGGGCAAGGAAGTCGCGGATGCGCTTGGACGGTCGCGTAGGATTCCAAGCGGCTGATTTAATTTTAAAGCGAGCTTTAGCAATCATGGTGACATCCAGATTAAACGGCGGACAAGGTAACACAGGCGGGGGCCGCTGCAACTCAAATTAGCCCTTCCATGCACCCCTTGCGAAACAAGCGGTATCGATAAAACATGCTATTCCATCCTTTCCATCGCCCATCCCGCAGGAATTAGCCGGGGATTCGTACGGCACGACTTAGCTATCAGCGCTTGATCGCCTCATTCAGGCAACGACAATGGGGACAACGCGTAAGCGGTACTTTGCGCAGGTCGACATAGACCACCTTGCATTCGCTGCACCGGTAAATATTGGCCTTCTTGGTCGAACGCCGGGGCAGGCGTTCCATCCCGTAATAGACCCCGCAACACAGGATGCCGAGGATGTACAGCACCATGGGGATCAGGATGAGCCAGGAGATGGGCAGGGCCATCAGTTCTTCTCCCGGGGGACCGCCTCGGCGCCCGCTGAACTCCTGGGCTCCTGGTAAGGAACGATATGCGAGACGGTGAGGTGCGCTTTCACGCCCGGTTGCGCTTCCACCAGGCGCAATCCATGTACCCACGCGAGCACAGCCGTGCGCAGGTGCTCGTCTTGCAGGTTCACTTCAATGTAGGTCCGTTCAACAAAGCCGTTGTCCAGGAAGTCCACCCTGCACTCGGCCTCCCAGGGAAGGTTCGTGATCCCGGCGAGCTCCCCGGGCAGGGGATGATCCCGCAGCAGCACATCCGGAGGCGAAACCTCCATGTTCAGCACCAGGGGCGGCAGCGACAGTTCAACCTTCCCTTCCGCCACCTCGAGGACAATGGCAAAGTCGGCCAGGCGGGCCTCCACTTCGGGGAGAAGGGAGGGGGTTTTTACCGGGACGGGCAAGGGAGTGGCCTCGACCGGGCGCGACAGGGAAACCGAGAGATCGTGCACCACCTGCAACGGTGGAACCGAACCCGCTTCCTTCTTCAGCAGGGGTTTACTGAAGCCCGCCTTGAACGGATAGGCAAACAGCGTGGGCGTCCAGAGATCCTCGGCCTGGCCGTCCAGGTCCTGCTGAATAGCCAGGTATCGAAGGGCCGGCCGGGGGGCATAAACAGATCGCTCGGGCAACTCGAGCGGCAGAAAGACCCACCACACGACATGCCCGGCACACACCGCAGCGATGATCAATCCCCAGGAAATACCCTTACGCATCTTCATGGACTCGGTGCAGGCGTGGATTCGAGAAGCATTTCCTCCGCCTGCTTTGCAGGCAACCGGGCGGCAATCGCCACATCCTTGATGCCGGCTGCCAGGGCTCTTCCACTTACATCCATGATGACCTTATTGGTCACCTTTTCATCCGCCTGGATTATCAGGGTATGTGCTTTCTGCTCATCTGACATTTTTTCAAAGGCCTCGCTGAGCCCTTCAAGGTCTGTACGCACGTCGTCGAAGAAAACCAGGGCCGCGAAAACATCGTTGGTCGAAAGATCGGGTGAAATCGTAACCACCAGCGAACTGAAAGGAATCCCTTCCAGGACATCGGCCTCGGGCAAGACGATGCGAACACCGGGTTGCGTGACGTAGCCGCTCGAGGTGATGAGAAAGAGGAAGAAGATCAAGGCAATATCCACGATGGCTGCGGAATCGAGGATACCCCGTTCCGGGCGATGCGTCAGCCGGAACGAGCGCCGCAGGTAGAATACATTGGGACCGTTCAACACGTCGCTGTTCTTCATTCGGACTCCTGGGCCGCGCGCGCCCGTTTAATCTCCATGAGGTAGGAAAAAATATCCGCGGAGGCTTGCTCCATGTCGAGCACCAGGCTTTCAGCACGGCTGACGAGGAAATTGTAGCCCACGTAGACAGGGATCGCGACCCCAAGGCCAACCGCGGTGCTTAGCAAGGCCTGCCACAAGCCACCGGAGAGATCGCCAGCGTGGGCGAGGGGTCCTGCGGCATGAAGCGCGGCGAGGGTCGTCATCATCCCCATGACCGTGCCCAGCAAGCCGAGCAGGGGCGAAATTTTTCCAATCGTGGACAAGGCAATGAGATTGTGTTCAATGCGCGGAATCTCCAGCAGGCCGGCCTGCCGGATCGCAAGCGTGATCTCCTCCGGTTTGTCCTCAAAGCGCAGGATGGCGGCACGGGCAATCTGGGCAACCGGACCGGGCGTATCTTCGCAGATCGTCACCGCTTCAACGATATTCCCGCGTTTCAGAACATTGTAGATCCCGTCGAGGAAATCCCGGGAATTAATCTGTGCCCGGTGAAACTGCAATAGTTTCTGCAGGAAGACGATCATGGAAAAGATACTGGCGGCCAGCAGCAGCCACATCACCGGTCCGCCTTTATTGATCATGGTGTACATGTGTATTCCTTGTTAAAAGGGGATTAATTTATCCAGGCGCTTCTGGGCCTCGCCCGCGGCGTTGACACCCGACTGGATCACCCGGCGATACACCGCACGAGCCTTTTCAAATGTTTTCCGCTCGATATGGATGTCCGCCGCGGCAAATGCCGCCCGGGTGAAAAACACGATGCTGTCATTGCCCAACTTGTCCCGGTTATCCATGTACGAGTAAATCACCTTGGTGTAATGATCGAGGGCCCCATCCTGGTTGCCCAGTTTCTTCTCGGTCGTGCCCATTTTGTATTCGGCCTGCAGGCGCATCTCCAGGGGTGCCTCCGGACTGTCGAGCACGACCTGGTAGGCCTGGAGAGCTTCCTTGTACCGCTCGGGGTCCTCCTCCCCAAGCGTGAACTGGCAGTCACCCTTGCGTCCCCATGCAGAGTAGACGACATAGCTCTGGGGATAGTCCTTGATGACCTGCTCATAGAACAGGATGGCCTGCGAGAAGCTTCCGAGCTGGGTAAACGCGTCGCCCTGGTTAAAATAGGCCTCGGCCAGCAGTGGACTGGTCTTGAAGCCCTTGGTCAACTGGCCGAAATGATCCACGGCACGCCGATACTCCTTCTGGTTGGCCGCAGCACGACCCGCCATGAACCAGGCTTTGTCGGCCAATTCGGCATCGGGTATCGTCTGGGCCAACTGGAGGAAACGTTTTTCCCCCGCCACATAATCCGCCTTGTTATAATGATACGTGGCCAGCCAGAAAAGTACGTCATCCGCCCAGGTGGACTGGGTATATTTTGCGAGGAACTCCTCGCAGATGGCGAGAGCCTCGGCATCGCGCCCCATCAGGTAGAGCGTCCAGCCGCGCATGTAATAGGCGCGTTCCGCATCCTCCGCATCCGGGTGGGCGTCAACCACGCCTTTGAAGTCGTCATGGGCCCGCTGAAATTCCGCGAGGAGATAGTGGGAATAGGCACGATTGAACAGGCCATCCGCCCGAAAATGCCCTTCCGGATAATCCCGAAGATAATCCGAGTAGGTCTCGATCGCTGCCTCCCATTGATCCTGCTCCTGGAGCATATGGGCCATCTGGAGGTGGGCGCGTTCCGCAAAGGGCGACTCGGGAAACACCGCGGTGAGTTTACGAAACTCGCGCTGTGCGAGCGGGATCAGGTTCCGGTGCTGCTTGCAAAGGGCCATCTGGAAAATCGCCTGGGGCAGGAGCTCATCGCCGGGATAGGTCCGGGTAAAACGCCAGTAATACTCCTCGGCCTGCTCATAGTTCCCGGCCGCAAACCAGGCATCCGCCGTCTTGTAGAAGGCCAGGCGGCGGGTATCGGGGTCCTGGGTGGAGATATAGGTTTTGTCGTACGCCGCTGCGGCATCCGTAAACTTCCCCAGGCCCATCAGGGCCCAGGCCCTCCCCATCCGGGCTTCGCCCTGCGGATCGGGATAGGCTTCGATGTAGGCCTGGAAGGCTTTCTCCGCATCTTCATGCCAGCCTTGGTCGAGTAGCGCACGCGAAAGCTGCAGTTGCAACTCCCCGGCCGAGGCCTCGGTACTGATGGTCGGGATTTCCTCTCGAAGTAACTCCGCGCCCTCTTTTACGGCACCGGACTTGATCATGACCTTCGCCCGCTGAATGCGAATCCGTGCCAACTGCTTCTTGTCTGTAAGGAGGGATTCAGCCTTGAGAAGATTTACAAGTGCCTGCTCGGACAGGCCCTTCGCATCGTTCAACTCGGCCCAGGTGAACCAGGCCAGGGCCCGATTGCCCGCATCCAGAGTCTCGGCTAAGACGAGATCCTTAAGGACCAATTCGGCCTCGCCGAATTCCTTGTCGCGCACGCGCAAGCGAGCCAACCAGAGCATCCCCAGCTGCACATCGGGCTCGCGCAAATCCCCCGTGGTAAGCCGATGCAGGATTTCCTTGGCCTCTTCACCCCGGTCCAGCTTGATCAGCGTACCCGCCCAGTCGAGAAAATTCTGAGCGGCATCAGGATCCTTCTTGTTGGCGTAGAGTTTTTCTGTCTTGTTGAAGATGGTCAGCGCGTCGATGTACTTCTCCTGCTTGATCAGGCAGCGCGCCTGGAGCCGGGCGCAACGACTGGAATACGGATCATTTGTATAGGAGGCCTTCAGGCTCGCCAGGGCCCCGATGGCCTGGTCATAGGCAGCCTGTGAAAAATAAGTCATGCCTATCCAGAAGGCAAAGGTCGGGGTGACGTTCGCCTTCTCGGCGAGCGCAGCACGATCGCGCAGCACCTCGACCGCCTGGTCGTAGGCACCCGCCGCCTGATGGCTCCGCGAAAGAAGGATCACGGCCTCGGCCGCCTCAGCCGCGGGCGGGTCCTGTTGAAGGAAGGCCTGGAGTTTTTCGATGGCCAGGGCGTAGGCGCCGTCATTGAAAGCCATGCGGCCGATGTTGAGCTGCGATTCAAGCACGGGAGGAAGAACCGGAAGCTGCGGAGCGGGGGACGGTGCCTTTCCAGCGGGTACCGGAGCCGGGGCATCCTGGGAAGCAGCCGGCAGGCACAGGCTGGGCAGCAGGAGGAGAAGTAGGCACCCCAGGTGGATCTGCCTGTTGACGGGCCCTCCCGTGCAATCGAAATAGGGTTGTAGGTTGATCATGCTGCAGGAAGCCCTACGAAATAATAACCGGCCCGTCACTTCAGAATTTTCGCAAGAAAACGCCCCGTATACGATGCTTTCTTCCCCGCGACCTGCTCCGGCGTGCCATGGGCGACGATCCGGCCCCCGCCATCGCCTCCTTCCGGCCCAAGATCAATAAGGTAATCGGCCGTTTTGATCACGTCCAGGTTGTGTTCGATCACCACCAGGGTGTTCCCGGCATCGCGCAGCCGCATGAGCACCTGCAACAGCTTGGCCACATCGGCGAAATGCAGGCCGGTGGTCGGCTCGTCGAGGATAAACAGGGTTTGACCCGTGTCCCGCTTGCTCAGCTCAGCCGAGAGCTTCACCCGCTGCGCCTCCCCCCCCGACAGCGTGGTTGCGGGTTGCCCCAGCTGCAGGTAGCCCAGGCCCACGTCGCAGAGGGTCTTGAACTTGCGCTGGATCGCGGGAACCTTCTCGAAGAAGTCAAGGGACTCCTCAATGGTCATCTCGAGCACTTCCGCAATATTCCTGCCGTTGTAGCGTACTTCGAGGGTCTCGCGGTTGTAGCGCTTGCCCCCACATTGTTCACAGGGCACATACACGTCCGGAAGAAAATTCATTTCGATCTTCAGCATGCCGGCACCGGTACATGTCTCGCAACGGCCGCCCTTGACGTTGAAACTGAAGCGGCCGGGCCCGTAGCCACGCACCTTGGATGCGGGCAGGCGGGCAAACAAATCGCGGATGCCTCCGAAAGCACCGGTGTAGGTCGCGGGATTGCTGCGCGGGGTCCGGCCGATGGGTGACTGGTCGATCACAATCACCTTGTCCAGGTACTCCATGCCCTCGACAGACCGGTGTTTGCCCGGACGTTCCTTGGAACCGTGAAGGTGTCGCATCAAGGCCCGGCGCAGGATGTCATCGACCAGGGTACTCTTGCCGCTTCCCGAAACGCCGGTCACGCAGATAAAGCAGCCGAGCGGGAAGGTGACGGTGACGTTCTTGAGATTATTTTCTTTTGCGCCGGATATCTTGAGGGACGTCTTGTTCCCCTTGCCCCGCGTCTCCGGAACCGGAATGGCCTTCACCCCGTTCATGTATTGGGCGGTAAGGCTCTCCTCGCATTTCAACAGCCCGGAAACCGGCCCGGAGAAGACGATGTGGCCTCCGTGCATCCCGGCGAGCGGCCCGAGATCGACCACATGGTCGGCGCATCGAATAGTCTCCTCATCATGTTCGACCACCAGCACGGTGTTGCCGGTATCGCGCAACCCCTGCAGGGTTTCGATAAGCTTGAGGTTGTCCCGCTGGTGTAAGCCGATGCTCGGCTCATCCAGCACGTAAAGCACACCAACCAGGCCGGAGCCGATCTGGGTCGCCAGGCGAATGCGCTGGGCTTCGCCGCCGGAGAGGGTGCCGCTTTCCCGGTCGAGGCTCAGGTAATCCAGCCCCACGTTCTTCATAAAGGACAAGCGATCGCGGATTTCCTTGAGAACGTCTCGACCGATCATCATGTCCTGCTCGCTGAGGCTTATTCCATTGAAAAAGTCCAGGCAGTCGCGGATCGACATCACGCAGACGTCCTGTACCGACTTTCCTGCAACCGTACAGGCGAGGGAGGCTGGCTTAAGGCGCGAACCTTTACAGTCAGGACAACCCTGACGGCTCATGTAGGCCCGCAGTTTCTGGTGCACATAATCGCTGTCACTCTCCCGAAACCGGCGATCCATGTTCCCAATAACCCCCTCGAACGGCTTGTCGTACTTGATCTTCCTGCGCCCACGATAGATCGACAGCTTGATGGGTTCATCGCCGGAACCGTGAATGAGCACCTTTCTGAAATCGGCCGGGAGATCCGCATACGGCGTACGCAGATCGACCTCCCAGGCCTGGGCGAAGGCACGCAGCAGTTTCTTGTACCACAGGATGCGTCCGCGCCCGGCGCGGCGCCAGGGGTGGATGGCCTCCTCGAGGGGCAGGCTCCGGTCCGGGATGAGGTATTCTTCGTCAAAAATCTCCATGTTTCCCAAGCCGTGACAGGTCGAACAGGCCCCGTACGGACTGTTGAAGGAAAAGTGCCGGGCCTCAAGGCTGTCGAAGCTCAGGCCGCAATGCAGGCAGGCGTTGTGCTCGGAATAGAGCGTGTCCGTCCAGCCCTGGTCGCCCTGCTCCTCGAGGGCGATCAGGGTGCCCTCCCCCAGCTTGAGTGCGAGCTCCACCGAGTCCGTCATCCGGGTGCGGATCCCGTCCGAGATGACCAGGCGATCGATGACGGCCTCGATCGTGTGCTTGCGCTTCTTATCCAGCTTCGGCACTTCATCGAGCTCGAGAATTTTTCCGTCCACCCGGACCCGCACGTAGCCCTGGGCGCGGATCGCGTTCAGGATTTCCTCGTGCTCACCCTTCTTTCCGCGAATCAACGGCGCCAGCAGCATGAGCCGGGTCTTTTCCGGCAAGCGGGTCATCTGCTCGACAATTTCCTCCGCACTCTGGCGGGAGATCTCCCGTCCGCACTTCCAGCAATGGGGGATGCCGATGCTGGCGTAGAGCAGGCGGAGGTAGTCGTGAATCTCCGTGGTGGTGGCCACGATGGAACGCGGGTTGGACCCGGCGCTGCGCTGCTCGATGGAAATCGCGGGTGAAAGACCCTCGATATGCTCAACATCCGGCTTTTGCATCTGCTCCAGGAATTGCCGCGCGTACGCAGAGAGGCTTTCCACGTACTTGCGCTGGCCCTCCGCATAGATCGTGTCAAAGGCGAGCGAAGACTTGCCGGAACCACTGAGACCCGTGATCACGCATAGGCTGTTGCGCGGAATCGTGACATCCACATTCTTGAGATTGTGCTCCTTCGCGCCGGTAACCGTGATCGCATCGTGTTTCATGAATCTGCGGAACCTACGGAAAGCCTGCGGGATTTCCACATTAAAGTCATCCGGTGGATGATCACCGCAGCGGCAAGGCCTAAACCGGGCGACAGGCTGGGACTTCGCCCGGGAAATCGACAAAAAAGTTTCCCGCCCGGTGAATTTTAGGCTACACCTCGCGGCATGCGCACCCTGCTTTTACTCCTGCTCCTCCTCCCACCCTTGGCTACGGCAGACGAACCCGCCATCGATATCCTGTTCGACGCCGATGACGGCCTCAAGAATCCCTTCGGCATCGCCTTTGACCGGCAGGAGCGCATGATCATCTGCGAATACCTCGGCGGACGCCTCTGGCGATCGAAAGCGGATGGGACGCTGGAACACATCGCAGGCGCAAAGGCCAAGGGCTACGCGGGAGATGGCGGGCCACTCGCCCAGGCCGTGTTCAACGGCATGCATAACGTCGCCATCGACGGAAAGGGTCACCTGTACATATCCGATACCCGCAACAACCTCATCCGGCGTGTCGACGCGCAAACAGGCATCATCACCACGATCGCCGGCAAGGGGAAGCCTGGCTATAACGGGGATGGCATTCCCGCAACCGAAGCCCTGCTCGCCGATCCCATCTCCATCGCCCTGGATCCCGCCGGTCGGCAACTGTACATTGCAGACATCCGCAACCGCCGCATCCGGATGATCAACCTGGAGAGCGGCCTCATCCACACGGTCGCCGGAAACGGAAGGAAAGGCATTCCGGCGGATGGTGCAAAGGCCATTAAGAGTCCACTGGTCGATCCGCGCGGCGTGGCCGTGGACGAGCAGGGAAACCTTTATATCCTGGAACGGAGTGGGCACGCCTTACGCGTAGTGAGCCAGGGGCGAATCAGTACCGTCGCCGGTACCGGGAAGGCCCACGCGGCGGATGGCCCCGCCCTGCAGGCCGGGTTGAACGGCCCGAAGCACCTGTGCATCGACACCGATGGCGGCGTGATTATCGCCGATGCGGAAAATCACCTGGTCAAGCGCTACGACCCGGGGACACGAACCCTGACCACCATCCTCGGCAAGGGGATCACAAAGTTAAATCGCCCGCACGGGGTCTGGGTCGATGCCAAGGGCGTCCTGACCGTATGCGACAGCTGGAACGATCGCGTCCTGCGGGTCAACAGGGTCACCGATCATCGAGCAGACTGAGGAAAACAGGCCGCACCGACTGCTTCCGCTCGCGGTATTGCTGAGCGGCTTCGTGTGTATAGGCGTGCTGGATGAGCCACTGCTCTTCGCGCTCCGCCAGGCCCCCTTCCAGGTGGCGGGTGGCGCATGCGGCCTCTGGTTCATCCTGCTCTGGCGTAAGATGACCGGAACGGAACGCCGGGCCTACCTCGCGCTGGCCCTTCCGCTCCTGCTGCTGGCTCTCGCCCCGATCAACACCTCGCTTTCGCTTTCGCACCTCCTCGGGCTGGGCACCATCTTCATCTCCGTGCTCATTATTCCAACCGTCCTGCTCAAGGACCCCGAGTTGATCACCTTCAAGTTTCTCCCCGAGCGCATCGACCCGGTGGATGTGCTTTACACGCTGGTATCGATCCCGCTCGCCTGGGTCATGCTCAAGCTCTACCTCGGCGTGTTGAGTCCCGAGGTCCCCTTCAACTGGCCCCAGGCGAACGAACCCGAGGGTCCCGAACTGTTAAAACTCTTCATCGGGATTAACGGGGTGGGCATCTGGGACGAGTTGTTCTTCATCAACATCTGCTTCGCGATCATCCGCTCGATGTTCCCCATGCGGATCGCCAATCCCGCCCAGGCCGTCATTTACACCACCGTACTCTGCGACATGGCCTTTACCGGGTGGGGACCCCTCTTCGTCGGCTTCCTCGCCTTGACCCAGGGGCTGATGTACGAGCGATCCCGGGTCTTGCTCTGGGTGCTGCTTGTTCACCTGATCGTCGATTACTTTTTGTTCCAGGGTATCGTCACCGCCTACTACCCCGACCTCGATGTCTGGTGGCATCCCTAGCCGATGGGCTTCGCCGACCCATCGCCTCCACCCCAGCCCCAGCTTCCTCCTTGACCCCATGGATAAAATGGTGTCCAACTATCCACCGAATCATTTAACCCCGGGGTTTCCACCATGAAAAAACTGATTGTACTTCTCGCCTGCCTGCCCTTCGCGTACGCCCAGGCACAGACCAAGACCGGAGGCGAAGGCTACATGTACCAAACCGTTCCCGGCTGGTGCCAGCTCCCGGACGGCAAGCACTATGGCGGCACGCACGGCTCTGTCGTGGTCGACCAGGCCGGCAAGGTATACATCACCACCGATTCCAGTTTCTCCATCATGGTCTATTCGCCGGAAGGCACGTATCTCCGCTCCTTCGGCAAGGAATTCTCGGGCTGCCATGGCCTGCAGATCCGTGAGGAAAATGGCGAAGAATTCATTTACGCCGCCCATCTCCGCGGCCAGCGGGCCCTCAAGCTGAAGCTCGACGGCAGCATGGTCTGGGAGCTGCCCTACCCGAAGGAAGCCAATATCGGCGGGTATCCGAAGGCCTACAAGCCGACCGGCATCGCCATCACCAGGGACGGCAGCATCTTCGTCACCGACGGGTACGGCACCAACCTGATCCACAAGTACGACAAGGACCGCAAATACATTAAGACTTTTGGGGGGCGCGGCGCGGAAAAAGACAAATTCAAGACCCCGCACGGCATTGCCATAGACGCCCGCAGCGGCACCGAGCGCCTGCTCGTCTGCGACCGGGAAAAGGGCCGCATCGTCTACTTTGACCTCGACGGGAATTTCCAGGAAGAGGCGGTCACCGGCCTGCGCCGCCCCTGCAGCGTCTCCATCCGGGGTGACTTGGTTGCGGTCGCCGAGCTCCAGGCCCGCGCGACCATCCTCGACAAGGACAACAAGCAGGTCGCCCACCTCGGTGACAATCCCAACAAAAAGCACTGGGCCAACTTCAACGTCCCGCCGGACCAGTGGACCGATGGCATTTTCACCGCCCCCCACGGCTGCGGCTTCGGCCTCAACGGCGACCTCTTCGTCATGGACTGGAACAAGACGGGGCGGGTGACCAAGCTCGTCCCGACCAAGTGAACGCGCTTCATGGGGCCTGCTTGGCGTGCGGCAGAACGATCACGGGATGAAACCCGGCAGATCCAGTGGCCTGCGGCCCGCTTTTTTTCCATGACCAGAAAAGCACGAGAAAATCCTTCCCATGATCGGAAATTCGACTACACCTCTTCCGGTCATACCC
>JAPYUI010000014.1:20136-24147 GCA_029936175.1 Kiritimatiellia bacterium | reverse complement strand
TCCTGTTCATGGCCTACTCCGAGGCGTACAAGGGATTTCACAAGGCGTTCTCGCCCCGCGCGGCCGCGCGGGCAAAATACCTGCTGGAAAACCCAAGCTGGCTGCACAGCCTCTCAGCCCCGCTCTTCGTGATGTGCTATTTTCATTCGACCCGGAAACGGATGATCGTCAGTTACGCGCTGACGACCTTCATCGTGGTGTTGATCGTGCTCGTACACAAGCTGGACCAACCCTGGCGGGGCGTGGTTGATGCCGGGGTGGTCGTTGGCTTAAGCCTGGGGCTCTTGTCCTTCTGGTGGTGGGTCGCCCGGGTATTCTCGGGCAAGGCGGGGGATATCTCCCCGGATATGCCGGGCTCTTAATCCCGGACGCCTCCCCGGGCGGACTAAAAGGCAAACTTAACTTCGTTTTCCTCAAGCTTCAACCTGGCGTCAAAAGGTTTCCCCGCGCGCGATGTGAAACCCTTGAGCAGGTCGCTTTCTCCTTTGCTCAATAGTTTTTTTGCCTGCGTCTTCGGTATCTTCCTCTTGGCCATGGTCTTCCAGATCGTGAAGGAACAGCCGTTCTGCCAGTTGCTGCAACCATAACCCTTGGTTGACTCAACGACATCCCCGCCGCAGGCGGGGCAGGTCCCCAGCACCTCCTTCCCTTTATCTGCGGCTCGTGCCTCGACCGCCTCGTAGGCAACCGTGCCATCGTCCGCGAGGGTCATCTTGCCAAAGACGGGTTCCTCATCGATCCTGAGCAGTTGCGACTTGAGGCTCACCCGGTTCCGCAGCAATTCGGATGCGAGGCCCGCCGTCACCTCGGCACCGAGGCTGTCCGTCCGCAGCACGAAGCGGCAGCCTTCCTTCCAGCGCGAGCAACCGAAATGCTCGCGCCCCTTGATTACCGGGGCCTGGCAGAGTGGACAGGGGCCGAGCCCGGTACCCGCAGCATCATGGCCCCCGATGATCGTGCGCGTGTGCTCGATCACCTCCTCGATGAACTGCTCGGGCGGGTAGGCCCCTTTCTCCATCTTCTTGAGATTGGCCTCCCATTCGCCTGTCAACTCCGGGGACTTGAGCCGCTCGTCGGCCACCAGGCTGATCAGGTGCCGACCACCATCCGTGCTGTGCAGGTTTTTCTTCTCCCGGCGAATGTACCTTCGATCCACCAAGGTCTCGATGATGGAGGCGCGCGTGGCGGGGGTGCCGATACCCTTGTCTTTCAGGGCCTCCTTCAGCTCCTCTTCATCGACCATGCGACCCGCGGTTTCCATGGCCTGGAGCAGGCTGGCCTCGGTAAAGCGCTTGGGCGGCTGGGTCTTTTTCGCCTTTATCTCGGGTGCATGTGGACCGCATTCCCCTTTGGCAAAGGGGGGCATCTCCTGGTCCGCAATGTCATCCTTCTCATCATCCGGTTGTTGCTTCTTTTTCCCGAGGTGCGGATACATCGCCTGCCAACCCGGCTGGGACGTTACGCGACCACGGGCTTTAAAGGGCTCGCCATTGCTCTCCGCGAGGACAGTGGTAACCTGCTTGATACAGTCGGGATAGAAGGCAGCAATAAACCGCGTGACCACCGCGTCGTACACCTTTGCCTCGTCGCCGCCGAGCCGATCCGCGATCACTTCAGTCGGGATAATCGCGTGGTGGTCGGTGACCTTGGCGTCGTTGATCATCCGCTTGGTAAACCGGAGCCCGGCCAGGTCCAGCGGGACGATCTCCGGACCCTTGAGAGCCTTCAGCGCCTCCAGCAACTTCGGCACCTGGGGCTTCAGGTCGCTGGACAGGTACTGGCTGTCGGTCCGGGGATAGGTGAGGTGCTTGCGCTCGTAGAGCGCCTGGGCAATCTTCAAGGCCTGGTCGGCGGTCATTCCCCAGCGGCGATTCATCTCCTTCTGAAGGTCGGTCAGGTCGTGTAACAACGGCGGGGGGGTCTTGGCGGCTTTTTGCTGAACATCGCTGATGACCAGGTCGTGATCGCTGACCTTCGCCAACAGGGCGTCCGCCTCGGCTTGGTCGACCAGCTTTCCAGCGGTGTGCTTAAAGCGCGTTTCACGGTAGATCGTATGCAGTTCCCAGTAGTCCATGGGCTTGAAATGCTCGATCTCGTGATCGCGACGCACGATCAAGGCGAGGACCGGGGTCTGCACCCGGCCAATACTCCACAGGGTATTTTTGCCCCCGTAGTGCACGGTGAAGTACCGGGTCCCGTTCATGCCGACGATCCAGTCCGCCTCGGACCGGCAACGGGCCGCCTGGGCCAGGTTGTCGTAGGCGTGGCCATCGGCGAGCGTGTTGAACCCTTCCTGGATCGCCTGGGAGGTCAAGGAGTTGATCCACAGGCGCTTAAACGGCTTGGCCGAGGCCTTGGCCCAGTCCCGGATGTAACGAAAGATAAGCTCCCCTTCCCGCCCGGCGTCTGTGGCGCAGATCAGCTCATCCGCCTGCTTGAACAGCTTCACGACGATCTTGAGCTGCTTCCGGGCCCCCTCGTCACCGGTCGGCTTCAACTCGAACTTCGGGGGGATGATGGGCAGGTCCTCGAGATTCCAGCGCTTGTGCGCGGGATCGTAGTCGTCGGGTGCTTTCAGGCCCACGAGGTGCCCAAAGGCCCAGGTGACCGCGTAGCCATTGCCCTCCATGTAGCCTTCATGCCTGTTGGTCGCCTGGAGCTCACGGGCGATATCCCGGCCGACGGAAGGCTTTTCTGCTAATATGACTTTCACGAACGATATCCTCTTGGGCCGGGGGGGATATCCACCAACCCGACCGACACATTCTGGTTTACTTTAGCGACCCGGACTTTTAAAGGTCAATTCATGGAAAGCGAAAATCAGCCTACCCTGGAGGAAAACCTGGAAGTCAAGGACGCCCAGTTGATTTTCAGGAACGAGTGGGACGCGCTCGAGGAAGAGTACGGCCATGAGAATCTGCGCTTTCCCAAGGAAATCATTTTGCTCGGCGGCGCGCCGGGTTCCGGCAAGGGCACCCAGACCCAGTTCA
Organism: Kiritimatiellia bacterium; assembly: GCA_029936175.1. GTDB lineage: Bacteria > Verrucomicrobiota > Kiritimatiellia > SS1-B-03-39 > UBA6053 > JAPYUI01. The sequence goes on along the minus strand of JAPYUI010000014.1, from coordinate 21,157 downwards.
TCATGGATGCCCGGGGGCTGACCTGCCCTCCGATCGTTGTCAGCGACCTGCTGAATACCCCGCAGATGCGGGCGATCAAGGAGAGCGGGGGCATGGTGGGCGACCAGGAAGTGGTGGGCATCCTGTTTCGCCGGATGCTACAAGAAGAATTCCGCGACGGCTGTGTACTGGATGGTTTTCCGCGCACGCGCATGCAGGTGGAATGCCTGAAAATGCTGGTCGCCCGGATCAATGCCCTGTACCGCGAATACTACGAGACACCGCTGGCCGTCAAATTCCGGAAGCCGACCATACACGGCATGGTCCTCTTCGTGGATGAGAAGACCAGCGTCACCCGCCAGTTGAAGCGCGGGGCACAGGTCGAGGAACACAATGCCGAGGTACGGGCATCCGGGCTGGGCGAGCTCTGGGATGAACGGGCAACCGATGTCGACCCGGAAAAGGCACGGCATCGCTACCGGGTGTTCAAGGAGAAGACCTGGGACGCCTTAAAATCCCTAAAGGAAACGTTTCACTACCATTTCGTCAATGCCCAGGGAAATATCAAGGAAGTTGAACAGAACATCCTCGACGAGTTACAGTACCAGAGCTCACTGGAACTCGACCCGAGGACCCTCGACTTTATCCGGCATATTCCGCTGGCAAGCGAGATCGTGCTGCACGCGCGCCAGGATCTCGTCCGGCGCCTGGACGCCTACGAGATCGAGCACGGGGAGTTGTTTCACCAGGTGCTGAAGATCATCACGGAAAAGTTCGTCCCCATCGTCCTGCGGCACGCCATCTCCGGGTTGGCCGTGATTAATTCCGAGGACGCGGTCTTTGATGATCCCCTCGCCCTGGCCATGGTCATCGATATCTTTTCCGAGCGGGGGTTCCATGCCGTGACGAACGTCAACCGCTCGGAAATTCCGGAGCGTATCGATCTGGAAAACGGGGAAATTCACTGCCTCCAGAAGAAAATTTACCGTTTCCAGGTGAAGTTCAAGGGCTCCGAAATCCGCCGTGGGGGACATTAACCCGG
>JAPYUI010000014.1:0-20036 GCA_029936175.1 Kiritimatiellia bacterium | reverse complement strand
CGGCATCCTGGGTGCGCTCCAGGCGGGCAAGGACACGCTCCTTGCCGAGAATGGCGAGGACATCGACGAGGTCGGGACCACCGCCGAGGCCGCTCACCGCGACCCGGACCGCGGGATTGACCTGGCCCAGGCCGACCCCCCGCGCCTCGGCGATGCCCTCGAGAATCACACCGATCTTCCCCGGGGTGAAATCCCCGAGCGATGCCAGTTGCGAACGGACCTCAGCCAGGATCTCGACCGCGCCATCCTTCAACAAGCGCTTTTTCACCGCCTTGGCATCAAAGGGATAGTCTTCGCGAAAGAAGTAAAGCGCTTGCCGCGGCGCATCGGAATACAGGCGCAGACGATCGCGCAAAAGCGGCAGGATCTGTTCCAGCACCACCGGGTCGACCTGGATGCCCGAAGCCTCTAGCGCATCCCCGCAACCGGCGCGGTACACCCCGTCCGGTTGCCTGCGCAAATATTCACCGTTCATCCACTCCAGTTTCTTAAAATCCATCTGGGCCGGAGAGGACTGAACACGATCGAAATCGAAGCGATCGACCAGTTCCTCACGGTTGAAGATTTCCTGTTCATCCCCGGGCGACCACCCGAGGAGAACCAGGAAGTTGAACAGTGCACCGGCCAGGTACCCCTTGTCGCGGAAGTCACCGACAAAGGCATCGCCATCCCGTTTCGCGTATGGCTTTCCCTGTGCATTGGTTATCATCGGCAGATGGGCGAACTTCGGCACGGGGGCATCCAGGGCCTGGTACAGGGCAATATGCCGATAGGTGTTCTCCACATGGTCATCCCCGCGGATAACATGACTGATATTCATCGCTATATCGTCGACCACGTTCGCGAGATGGAAGACCGGCGTCCCATTGGAGCGGACGATGACAAAGTCCTCCATGTTTTCGGCCTGCTTGCTCAGGGTCCCCTTGACCTCGTCAACAAAGGATAAATCGCTTCCCGGCATCTTCAGCAAGACCGCTTCGCCCTGGCCCGTTCCGCCCTTGTCCGCCTTGTAGGCCAATCCCCTGCTGAGCAGGTCCTCCGCAGCGGCCTGGTGGGCTTGCAGGTTCTGCGACTGGTAGACCGGTTCCTCGTCAACATCCAGGCCCAGCCAGGCCATTGCGTCATGCACCGCCTGGACAGCTTCGGAGGTCGAGCGTTCGCGATCGGTATCCTCGACGCGGAGCAGGAACTGGCCACCCTGTCGCCGGGCATAGAGCCAGTTGTAAATGGCCGTACGTATGTTTCCAATATGTACGTGGCCGGTCGGGCTGGGGGCAAAGCGGGTACGGATCATCGTAGGGCACGCGGACGGGGTTCAGCATTCAGGGTTTCTGCGATCGCGTCGTGTAGCAGTGCGAGTGCCGCGATGCAAGCGGTATCGCTCCGGAGTACGCGTGGACCGAGGCCGACGGGGTGAAAATCATTTGCCTGGAACAGGTCCACTTCATAATCGGACCAGCCCCCCTCGGGACCGAGGGCGAGCAGGGTCTGTTTGCGTGGCTGCCGGGCTTGAATCGTGTCCGTGGCACCCGGATGACTCACGAGCTTGACCGCGTAATCCCGCAGGTGGTCTTCCAGCAGGGGCTTGAGCTGCCGGTGGATCTCGACCCGGGGCATATGGGTATCCCGAGCCTGTTGAAGGCCTTCGCGCAACAGGGTGTCCACTTTCTCGGGCTGCAAAACGTGGGAGTCAAAGTAATAGCGCTCGACCTTCTCCGCATGGGTCAGGAAAATCCGTCGCACACCCATTGCAGCGAGCTGGGCCCAGAGCCGCCGCATGACTTTCGGACGCGGCATCGCAAGAAGCAGGTCCACCGGCGGACGCGGCGTGGAATCCTCCCATGTACAATGCAGGGTGATCTCGTCCGCGTCAATCCGCGCAATACAGCCCGTGCCCAGCGGTCCGTTTAGTCGACCGACCCGGAGCCGGTCACCCACGCGCAGCTTAAGCACCTCGCGGATATGGCGGGCACGATCATCCCCTAAGCGGACCACCCCACCTGTCACATCCATTTCGTCCAGGAGAATCAGATTCATCGCCTCAGTCGCTTGATCTACACCCATTTTGCGGATATAGCAACCGGATGCGAATCCGCGTTATCGGGAATAAAACCCCGCGTACAGATGCCGCCTGCCCGGTCACCGACTGCGTGGGCCCAGGGCCATCGGGGAAGGAGGCGACCACCTCCCTCGCCTGAGACCACCATGAAAATCATCGACCGTTATATTATTCGAACCTTTGCGGTTCCATGGATCTACTGCCTGCTCGCGTTTACCATGGTCTTCATCATCCAGGATCTGTTCAGCAACATGAATGATTTCGTGGACTACAAGGTCCCCTTTTTCACCGTTGTCTTCTTCTACCTCTGCCTCCTGCCCTCCCTCCTGGTCTTCATCATCCCCATCGCCTTGCTGATGGCTACGCTCTACAGCCTGTATCAACTCACACACAACAACGAGTTAACCGCCATGCGAGCGAGCGGACTCAGCCTGTACCGCCTGGTCACCCCCTACGTCTTCATCGGGCTGATTACAACCGGCATCCTGCTCGTGATAAACGAGACAATCGCCCCCCGCTCCGCCTACTACACCACGATGTTCCTGAAGGAGAAAGGCCAACAGGAAGGAGAACTTTCACCCTACATCAAAGGCGTCAACTTCCGGAACGTTGCCGAGAATCGCCTGTGGGAAATCGAACAGTTTAATTCGCGCTCCCCGACCTACGAGATGAGAGGGCTGACCCTCACCCAGGAACGCCCCACGGGAAAAAATGAGTATATCATCATAGCGAAACGCGCTGAGTACCTGGATGGCCGGTGGACCCTGTACCAATTTTCCAAGCAGGCCTTCGACGAGGAAGGTTACCAGACCGTGCTATTCGATGAGCAAGGGAAACAAATACGCGCGGATGAGATCCGGGCCTGGACGGAGATGCCCCACCTGAAAGAAACGCCCAGCATTTTTATCAACGACATGAAGGAGCCGGCGTTCATGTCCTTCTTCCAGTTGCGAAACTACCTGGTTCACCGCCCCGGGGTCTCGAGCAAAACAAGGGCCAAAATCGGAACCAATATGCATATGCGCCTGGCCATGCCGTTTACCTGTATGGTCGCCATTATGCTCGGCATCCCCTTCGGCACCCATACCGCACGCAAGGGTGCCATGCTCGGCATCACCATCTGCATCACCATGTTTATCAGTTACTACATCATGATGAACCTGATGAAAGCCATGGGACACAGCGAACAGGTACCTGTATTTCTGGCCGCCTGGCTGCCCAACCTGAGCTTTATCGGGGTCGGTGTGTTCTTGTTGTATCGCATGCGTTGATTTCTTTACATACGTCGATTGACAGGAACCGTGGCAGGGCTTAGGTTGGAAGAAGTTGAGAGAGTACCCAGTCATCATCCCTGCGCTTTCACATGCAGGTCCGGTGTTGCTTTTGACTTTTTGTTGTATCTTCATGTGCTATTTGTTGTATCTTCATGTGCCAAGTACGGGACACGTTGCCCGGACCACAGGTGCCTTGGCGTATTGGAAGGGTGTATGGTTTATCCGCTAGAGACAAATTATCAGCCATTGGCGAATGTAATTTACGAGGGCGAGAGCATCGGCATCCAACCGAACTCGATCGACCTATGCGCCTCCGGGGTTCAGTTCAACTCCACCAAACCCGTTTCAGAATACAAAATCCTCGAGATGCAGTTAAAACTGCCCCCCGAACCCTACTGCCCCTGTAAAGAGACCATCACCTGCTCGGGCGTGGTCGTCGATTGCTGTAAAAACGCCGATTGCGGGCATTACCACGTCTCCCTGTTCTTCCTGGATATGCCCGAGACCGGACAAGGCCACCTGGGACACTAACCCGCATTTTTCGGGCAGACCCGAGGCCATAAAACTGCGTGCCCTTATCATCTTCCGTATTGAATTACCCTTCTTCTTCCGGCTAGAAATGGACCTCACGACAACGTTCACCCTCCTCCAGGATCTGCCATGGATTTAGAAATGCTCCTCGAATTTTTTCAACAGGCGATCGAAGCCGAGGCTTCAGACATCCATCTCAAGCCGGATCAGCCACCGGTTTATCGACTGGAGGGCGGACTGTACAAGGCCGAGTGTGACCCCATCCAGGAAGCGGACCTCTGGAGCCTGATCGACAAAATTACGCCCCCCAAGCTCAGGGAGCGCTTCGGCAATGACCAACAGGTCGACTTCGCATGGAACTTTCAGGACGCCATGCGCTTCCGGGTGAACCTGTTTTCCAGCGGCGGCCAACCCACCTTGGCGTTTCGCTACGTAAAAGCAGCCGTGCAAACTTTTGAAGACCTGAACCTCCCCTCGATCCTCGAAACAATCGCCGCGAATAGACGAGGCATTATCCTGCTCGGCGGCACCACCGGAAGCGGAAAATCCACCACCCTTGCCGCCATGATCCAGTCGATCAATTCAAAAGAGTTTCGTCGAATCATCACCATCGAAGATCCCATTGAGTACATCTTTGACGACCGCAAGTCGATGATCTCGCAACGGGAAGTCGGCTTCGATACACCGGATTTCAAGACCGGGCTGAAAAACGCCCTTCGGCAGGACCCCGACGTGGTGATGATCGGCGAAATGCGCGACCGCGATTCGGTGGAGACCGCCATGGCTGCCGCAGAGACCGGTCACCTGATTTTCTCAACCGTACACACCGATGACGCCGCAACCTCCGTCACCCGCATCATGGACATGTTCCCCCAGGACGAGCGCAGCCAGGTACGCAGCGCCATGGCGACCACCCTGAAGGCCATGATCTGCCAGCGCCTTGTGCCCGACCTGGACGGACAGCAGCGGCCTGCCATGGAAATCATGCTCGATGCCCCGATCATCAAGAAACTTATCCGCGACGGGCAGGTAGACCGGCTATCCGCCGCCATCAAGTCAGGCAACGAGGACGGGATGATGTCGTTTAACCAGTACCTCTACGAGATGGTACAGCGGACAGAGATCAGCGAGGAGACCGCGTTGGCCTACGCCACGAATGTGGAGGAAATGAAGATGATCCTGAAGGGCATCTTTCTCGAGAAGGGTTCGCGGATCGTGGGTGCCGAGTGATACCTGTCACGCCGGTCCCCAGTGACGCGATATCCGCTCCTTTGTCGTGAGCCTGCCGCGGGTGCACTACGCGATCGCCGCGTACGGATGCACACCGTTCTTATCCGAGTCGGTCACCCACGGCCAGGGGATACCCGCGCAACCAGGCATCTCCGGGCATGGCCTTCTTCCCCGGTGGCTGCACATCCAGCAAACGCACGGCCCCATCACCGGTGGCGACCAGGGGGCCGCCTTTAACATCGAGGACCTCCCCGGGAGGCCCCTTTCCATCCTCCACCCCGACGCGATGCAGCTTGATCGTGAGCCCATCCCGTTGAAAGGTCGCACAAGGCCAGGGATTGAAGGCGCGTACACGACAGTCCAAGACCTGCGCGGAAAGCGACCAGTCAATCGGCCCATCCTCTTTCGTCAGCTTGCGGGTCTCCGTGACCCGCGCAGGATCCTGCGACTGGGGATGAGCATCACCCGACACCAGCAGATCCAAGGCCTCACAAAGAATCGTCGCCGCTTCTCCCGCCATCTTGCCGGACAAACTCGCGGAGGTCTCCCCGGTTGCCAGCGGTACCCTTTTCTGTAGCAGGATATCCCCGGCATCCATTTCCTTTGTCACGTAGATCACGCTGATCCCACCCATCGCGTCACCGTTGAGAATCGTGAACTGGATGGGGGACGCACCCCGGTGCCTAGGCAGCAGGGACGGGTGAATATTGATCGACCGCAGACGCGGCATATCGGTGACCGCACCCGGAAGGTACTGGCCATAGGCAAAGACCACATTCAGATCCGGCTCCCAGGCCTGGAGGGTTTCCACCACCTCGGGGCTGCCGATCTTTTCGGGGCTGATCACCGGGAGCCCAAGCAGCCCGGCCCGTTCCTTCACCGGTGCCGCGCTTAGCCTGCGCCGGCGACCACGGGGCCGGTCCGGCTGGCAAACCACGCCAACGACATCGATGCCCTCCTTGCCGTGCAGGGCCTCCAGCCCGGGGACCGCAATGTCCGCGGTTGCGATATACAGTACTTTCATTGAACAACCTTGGCGCGGAAAGCACCACGGGTCAAGCCATCCACACCGCGCCGGATAGCCGCAATCAGGCTTGGACATCTATCCGTACTGGGGCATATTGCACCCTGTCCACCAGACCAAGATTGCTATGAAAACCACCTGCGCCGGCCATATCGTACTTCAGGTTAACCGCGAGTGGATCACCCTCCGTCGTCCGGAAGCGATCCTCTCCACCGCGAAACCCGCGGAGGTGATGGATGTGCTCGACCGGGTCCAGGCGCATCTCGACACGGGTAAAATAGCAGCCGGATACCTGGCGTACGAAGCCGCACCCGCCTTCGACTCACACTTTGAGGTGCACCCCACGGGTGACACGCCCCTCGCCTGGTTCGGTATTTACCCGGAGGCGGAGAAAGGCATGCTCACCCCGGAAGACACCGGTGAGGATTTTTCCTTCGGCGAGTGGAAAAGTGCCATGGACCTGGAGGCCTTTACGACCGCGGTCGCGCGGATCCATACCTATATCGCATCAGGAGACAGCTACCAGGTGAACCTGACCTTTCCCATGGAAGCCTCCTTCTCGGGTGAACCGTGGCGATTATTCGAAGCGCTGGCAGCTGCACAGTCAGGTGCGTATATGGCCTATCTCGACACCGGCGACGCGGTATTCTGCTCATCTTCCCCGGAGTGCTTCTTTACCAAGCGAGGCGAGACCCTCGCCTGTCGGCCGATGAAGGGCACCGCAGCCCGCGGCCACACCCAGGAAGAAGACGATCTTCACCACTCCGAGCTTCAGCACTCGCCCAAGGACCAGGCGGAGAACATCATGATCGTCGACATGATCCGCAACGACCTCGGTCGCATCGCCCAGACCGGCTCCATCGAAACCGACGAGGTATTCACGGTGGAAAAATACCCAACCCTCTTCCAGATGACCTCCACGGTTACCGCGCAGACGAAGGCCACCCTGCCCGGGATCATGTCGGCGCTCTTTCCTTGCGCATCCATCACCGGTGCACCCAAGGTGCGGACGATGCAGATCATCCGGGAACTCGAATCCCGTCCGCGCGGCGTGTATACCGGTTGCATCGGTGCTGCATTCCCCGATGGAAGTGCACACTTTAACGTGGCCATTCGCACCGTACAGATCGATCGCAGGCGGCAGCAGGCCGTGTACAATACCGGTTCCGGAATCGTCTGGGATTCCGACCCGGAACACGAATACCGCGAATGTTTGAGTAAGACCCGGGTGCTGTTCGACCACCGACCCTGCTTCAAGCTTCTCGAGACCATTCTCTGGGAACCCCAGGCCGGCTACTTCTTGCTTCCCTACCATTACAATCGGCTGCGCAACTCCGCGAAGTACTTCAACATCCCGGTCAAAATGGATGCGATCGACCAGGCACTCAAGTCCCTTCCCCACCGCCTGCCGGAACGGGCCCATCGCCTGAGCCTGACCGTTGATCCAGCTGGAAACTTCGATATCGAAACCAGGCAAATCGAGGACAAGACCTGGCATTTCCGCGTCGCCCTGAACGACCGGCCGACGTCCAGCGACAACCTGTTTCTTTATCACAAGACGACGCATCGAGACCTGTACACCGAGGCCTGCGAACGCTTCCCCCAGGCCGACGACGTCCTGCTCTGGAACGAACGAGGAGAACTCACCGAATCCACGATGGCAAATCTCGTCTTGCGATTGGGTGAAGACTATTTCACCCCTCCGGTATCCTGCGGCCTGCTCGAGGGCACCCTGCGCAGCGCACTGATCGACCGCGAGACCCTGCAGAAGAAAGTCCTGTTCAAGGACGATCTACAGCGGGCGGATGAAATCCTGCTCATCAACTCGGTCCGCAAATGGATTACCGTGGAGCTCGTATCATGACCCCTTCCATCGGCATCGCAGGCGCGGGAATCCTCGGCCGTATCCTCGCGCTTCGCCTGGCCCGGCAGGGATACGCGATCGACCTCTTTGACCAGGATACACGCAGGGGAGAGCAGAGCTGCACCTATACCGGGGCGGGCATGCTTGCGCCCTTCTGTGAACTCGAACATGCGCCACCGGAAGTCGCGACGCTCGGTGCCGATTCGGTACCACGCTGGAAAGCCCTGCTCGATTCACTGGAACTCAAGGTACACCTGCAGGGCGAAGGCAGCCTGGTCCTCGCACACAGCAGCGACCAGTCCAACCTGGATCACCTGGAACGCAAGGCAAAACAGTTCACGAGCGCGGAGAGCGGAATGAAAGTCCTCGATACTGCGGGCATCCGGGCGATGGAGCCTGGACTCGAGGGCCGCTTCGCCCGGGGGCTCTACTTTCCACGCGAGGGTCACATCAGCAATCGCGACCTGATCCAGGCCAGCGGCCAGGCGCTGGATCGAGATCCCAGGATCACCTGGATCACCCGGACACCCGTCACCCACGTCGTGCCCCACCAGATCGACTTTGCCAACGGCCTGCATCGTACATACGACCGGGTAATTGACTGCCGGGGCCTGGGAGCGAAACCCGATTTACCCGAGCTCCGCGGCGTGCGGGGGGAGTTGGTCTATGTCGAGACGCGCGACGTCCAGCTCCAACGACCGGTGCGCATGATGCATCCGCGCTATCCTATCTACATCGTTCCACGAGCGGATCACCGATTTGTCATCGGGGCCACCCAGCTGGAGTGCGAGGACCGCGGGCCGGTCAGCGTCCGCAGCATGCTGGAACTGCTTTCTGCCGCCTACGCGGTTCACCCGGCGTTTGGCGAGGCGCGCATCATCCAGTGCTGTGCGGACGCCCGACCGGCCTTCCCGGACCATCTCCCCCGGATCCTCCACGGGGACGGGTGGATGCGGATCAACGGCCTGTTTCGTCACGGATTCCTGCTCACGCCGGTGCTCACGGAGATGGCCTGTGAAATACTCGCGGGAAAAATTGTACAGGACCATCCAAAATCCATAGTACAATGCGGGTGATGCAATGTCGGGTAAACGGGGAGGCAAGAGAGCTTGACGCTTCCATGTCTGTGCAGAAACTGCTGCGGGCACTCGGGTATCGTGAGGAACAGAAGCTGGCGGTGGCGGTGAATACAGAATTTGTGCCGAGGAGTGCCCATGCGGAGCGACAGGTGACCGATGGTGATGATATCGAGATCGTCGCGCCGATGCAGGGAGGGTAAAGGTAACGAAACTTTTTGCAGTGCGGCCATGCATGGCCGGTTCAAGTCAGGATCAGGATCAAGATTAATAACAGAACTACAGCATGGGAGATCGGGGGGGTCGAGGTGGATAGTCGATTGATGATCGGCTCGGCTCGCTATGCATCGCCAGAGGCCCTGAAAGCCTCGGTCCAGGCTTCGGGCGCGGGGATCATTACGGTCTCTCTTCGCCGGGAATCGGCGGAGGGCGGAGGCCAGGCCTTCTGGGAAATCATCCGTGAGCTTAAACGCCAAGTCCTCCCGAATACCGCTGGATGCAAGACGGTCAAGGAAGCGGTGACCACGGCGCAAATGGCTCGAGAAGTTTTTGAGACTCCCTGGATCAAGCTCGAGCTCATCGGCGATGAGTACACCCTGCAACCTGATCCTATCGCCCTGGTGGAGGCGGCAAGGATCCTGGTGGCCGATGGCTTTGACGTTTTCCCCTACGCCACCGAAGATCTGATCATCGCTCAGCGCCTGGTTGAAGCGGGCTGCCGGATCGTCATGCCCTGGGCCGCCCCCATCGGATCGGCGCAGGGTGTTCTGAATCCTTATCTCCTGCAAACTCTCCGCGCCCGCCTGCCGGATATTCAGTTGGTGATCGATGCCGGTATCGGCACCCCCTCCGATGCGGCGAAAGCCATGGAACTCGGATACGACGGCGTCCTGGTCAACAGTGCCATCGCGCTGGCCGATGATCCCATCGCGATGGGCGAGGCCTTCGGCAAGGCCGTCGAGGCCGGGCACCTGGGTTATACCGCCGGCCTGATGGGTAAACGCGAAACCGCATCCCCCAGCACCCCAACCATCGGCACCCCCTTCTGGCACCAGGATGGACAAAAACATGGATGAACGCTGGCCCATCGCCTGGACCATTGCCGGTTCGGACAGCGGCGGTGGTGCCGGGATCCAGGCCGACCTCAAGACCTTCAATGCCCTCCAGGTACACGGATGCACTATCCTCACCGCGATCACGGCCCAGAACACCGGTAATGTGGATCGCAGCGACATCCTGTCCGGTGACCTGGTCGAAGCCCAGATTCGCTGTCTCGCCAAGGACCTGCCACCCGATGCGATCAAGATTGGCATGGTCGGCATCATGGGCAACATTCTCGCCATCGTTCGCTACCTGAAGAACAGCGATGCGCCCGTGGTCTGCGACCCGGTGATGGGCGCAAGCACCGGCAGGGGACTGATGGATCCATCCGCGGTTGAAGCCTTGCGCAACAAGCTCATGCCGCAACTCTGGATGATCACGCCCAACATCAAGGAAGCGGAAATCCTCGCCCGAATGACAAACCTGGGCCCGGAAACCATCCCGGAGGCAGCCAAGCGCATTCTGTCTTATGGACCGGCCAGCGTGTTGATCAAGGGCGGCCATGTCGAAGGCGAATGGGCCCGTGATTATTTCACGGATGGCGAAAACGAACTCTGGTTGTCCTCTCCGCGGGCCAACACGGGAAACGACCACGGAACCGGGTGCATCTTGTCGTCCGCCATCGCGGCCTGCCTGGCACGAAACCCGGATGCCGGCGAAGCACTGGTCACCGCCAAGGCCTTCGTCAACCAGGCACTCCGTCACAGTCTCGATCTCGGACAGGGGGCCGGGCCCCTGGGGATCCGCCCCTTTCCTGAGGATCCCCGCGACCTGCCCCTGCTCACGACACGGTACGACCATTGCTCGCCACAGTTCCCCACCATGGAGGCCGCCGAATGTGACCTCTACCCCGTCGTCGATTCCGCCGAATGGGTGGAGCGCCTGCTCGCAGAAGGCGTACAGATGATCCAGTTACGCATGAAGAACAGGGCCGACGCGGATCACGATGCCGAAGTGCTGGCCGCCGTAAGCGCAGGCCGAAGCTGCAACGCACGGGTATTCATCAACGACGACTGGGAACTCGCCTTGAAACACGGCGCCTACGGTGTCCACCTGGGCCAGGACGACCTGGCGCATGCCGACCTCAAGGCCCTCGCCGCCGCCGGCATGCGTCTCGGCCTGAGTACCCATTCCCTGTACGAGATCGCCCGCGCACGGAGCTTCAATCCTTCGTATATCGCGATCGGAACCGTTCACCAAACCAGCTCCAAGACCATGGATTACGAGCCGCTGGGCATCGACCGATTTCGTATGCTGCGCACGCTCGTCGATATACCGGTGGTCGCAATCGGAGGGATCACCGCGGAAAACGCCCCCGAACTGCGTGCCTCCGGGGCCGATTACTGCGCGGTGATTTCCGATATCCGGGAAACCCCCGACCTCTCCGCGCGCGTGCAAGCGTGGCGAAAGGCTTGACACGCCCGCGAAAGAGCGGAGATGCTGTGCCTGTTTCACGGCGCCTTGAAATCGGTATGGTGAATTAAGGGCATGCAACAGACACACTACATCATTGATGGCTACAGCCTCCTGCACCGCAAACATCCCGGTCAACTGGGCAACAAGGCCGAACTCAATCGCTTCCGTGAAGCCCTTATCCGTGAGATCGACCAGTGGCTGCCCGCAGGGAACCGTGCAACCCTGGTCTTTGACGGACAGCAGTTCAGTCGCGCGGCCCAAAGCCGCTCCGGGGAGTTTCACATCGTCTACACGAAGGCGAATCAATCGGCGGACGCCTATATCGAACGCCTCTGCCACGAACAGGCTACACCGGAACAATTCACGGTGATCTCCAACGACCGGGCCGTGATTGAACTTGCCGCGGCAGCCGCTTGCTCCACCCAGTCCTGCGGCGTGTTCCTGGACGAACTGGCGAGGCAGGTGCGTTCCCAGGTCCGGAAGCGCAAGCAGGTCAATCAACAGGCGAAAGGCCCCACCCTGGGCGATTTCTTCCCGGATGAGCCCAAATAAGTACCTGTGGACCCCGATATATTTCCTTCGTCAGACCGGCTCCCCCATGATATATTCGCCGGAGCATGAAAAACGCCTCCACCCGTGGCTCCAGCTCAACCGCGCGCAGCCAGACCGCAAAAAAGAAGAAGGCCACTGCCCCGAAGGCCGCGGTGGCAAAAACCGCAACCAGCCCGGCGTCCAGTGATCGCATCCGGGTCCAGAAAACCTACAAGATTTATATCGGTGGCAAATTTCCACGCACGGAATCCGGCCGGTATTACAAGGCCTGGGATGCCGATGGTACGTTCCTCGCCGATATCTGCCTGAGTTCTCGCAAGGACTTCCGCAACAGCGTGAAGGCCGCGCGTGGCGCCTTTTGCGACTGGTCCGGCCGGGCTGCATTCAACCGGGCCCAGATCCTCTATCGCGTATCGGAAATGCTCGAAGGCCGCCGCGCCCAATTCATCGACGAACTCAAGCAACAGGGCAGCACTGCGGCACAGGCCCGGGCCGAGGTCAACCTGGCCATCGAGCGCCTCGTGCATTACGCTGGCTGGGCTGACAAGGTGCAGCAGATTTTTTCCTCGGTAAACCCGGTCGCATCTTCACACTTCAATTTTTCCATGCTCGAAGCGACCGGGGTTGTCGCCATTCTCGCTCCGGAAGAACATTCACTCATCGGGCTGGTATCCGTCATGGCACCCGTCATCGCGGGTGGAAACACCTGCGTAATCCTCGCCAGCGAGTCGAAGCCGCTCTGTGCGATCACGCTCGCGGAAGTACTCCACGCCTCGGATGTCCCGGGCGGCGTGGTCAACATCCTCACCGGGTCGCGCGACGAATTGACGGGGCACTTCGCCTCGCACATGGATGTCAATGCGGTCATGTACACCGGCGATGATACCGCGGTCCTCAGGGACGTGCAGATTCAAGCGGCTGAAAACGTCAAACACGTTATCCACCACGCGAACCAAAACTGGATGAATGCCGAGGCCCAATCACCCTATTTCATTCTGGACGCCCAGGAAACGAAAACCACCTGGCATCCCATTGGAAATTGAGATTCCAGGCTTGAATACACCTACCCACGCTTTCGCGACCGCGGTTACCTAGGAGCTTGCTATGGTACCCCAATGGCTGATTGAGAAGAAACGGGACAAGCGCGAGTTGAGTGAAGGGGAGATCCGGGATTTCATCAACGGGTATACGACCGGCGAAATTCCAGACTACCAAATGGCCGCGATGACCATGGCGATTTATCTGAACGGAATGAGCTTCGAGGAGACCTCCTTCCTCACCGATGCGATGATGCACTCGGGCAAGGTGATCGACACCTCGCATATCAAGGTGCCCAAGTCTGACAAACATTCCACCGGCGGCATCGGCGACAAGGTCTCACTCATCCTCGCTCCACTCGTCGCCTGCTGCGGGGTTGCCGTCCCGATGATCTCCGGACGCGGCCTCGGGATTACCGGCGGCACCCTCGACAAGCTGGAATCCATCCCCGGCTATCGCGTCGACCTGTCGGAAGCCGAATTTCTCGCCACGCTTGAGGAGCACCACTGCTCCATGATCGGCCAGACCCACGATATCGCACCCGCAGACAAGCGCTGGTATGCCCTGCGCGACGTAACCGCAACCGTACCCAGCATCCCCCTTATCACGGCCAGCATCATGTGCAAGAAGCTGGCCGAGGGCATTGACTCGCTCGTGCTCGACGTCAAATGGGGCAAGGGCGCATTCATGAAAACCCGTGAGAAGGCCGACCACCTTGCGCGCAACATGGTCGAGGTCGGCACCCGCATGGGCAAGAAGGTCAATGCGCTGATCACCGATATGAACCAACCCCTCGGACGGAGTGCCGGCAACGCGGTGGAGGTGGTTGAAGCGGTCGAGAGCCTCCAGGGAAAGGGTCCGGATGACCTGATGCAGTTGACCCTATATCTCAGTGCCCGCATGTTGATCCTCGCCGATCGCGTAAACGATACCGAGGAGGCACTTGAGATGCTGAATGGACACATCCAGTCCGGGGAGGCTTTCCATAAATTTAAGCACATGGTTGCATCGCACGGCGGGGACCCCAACGCCATCGTCGACCTTTCCCGCCTGCCGGAGGCCGAATCGAGACACCCCCTGCCCGCCCCGACCGACGGCCATGTCGCAGAGGTGGACGCCGACCTGATCGGACGAGGCATACAACTCCTCGGGGCCGGACGAATGAAAACAGAGGATACGGTCGACCATGCGGTGGGGATCAGCCAACTGGTCAAAGTCGGGGAACGCGTGACCAAAGGCAATGCAGTGCTCACCATTCACGCCAACCCCGCCAGTAAACTGAACGAGGCCCAAACCCTGTTCGAGCAGGCCATTGTCATCGTCCCCGAGCCTGTTGACCCGGTTCCGCTTATCAATGAGCTGATCCTCCCCGAGGGAAGCAGCACGTGAATTACGCATTGCTCGATCAGGCTGTCAGGTTCATCCAGCAAACCTGGCCGGAAGCACATCCTTCGACCGCCCTCATTTGCGGATCGGGCTGGAGCAGCGTCGTCGAAGCCTTTGACCTGCATGGTTCACTGTCCTACGAAGATATTCCGGGGCTGGGCAAACCCGGGGTGGCAGGCCATGCGGGCGAACTCAGTTGGGGCACCCTGCACGGGGTGGAGACCTTTATCTTCCAGGGCCGCCGCCATTATTACGAGGGCGTGGGTTGGACGCCGATCGCCCTACCTGTTTATGCGGCAAAAAAATGTGGCGTGCAAACCGTCGTGCTCACCAACTCCGCCGGATGCATACGCGAAGACCTCTCGCCCGGGGATTTGCTGGTCGTCCGGGACCACTTCAACTTCATGGGGGCCAATCCGCTGATCGGCGATCACAAGCCCTGCTGGGGACCCCGCTTCCCGGATCAGACCTATGTCTATACCGAGACCCTGCGCGAGAAACTGGTCGCCGCGGGAAAAGACACCGGGATCGACCTTTCCCAGGGGGCGTACCTGGCTGCCGCCGGGCCGTCCTACGAATCCCCCTTCGAGATCCAGGCTTTCAAGAAGTGGGGTGCGGATGCGGTGGGCATGTCTACCGTACCCGAAGCCATTCTCGCCAGTGCCGCCGGCATGAACGTCGCCTGCGTGTCCTGCATGACCAACTACGCCGCTGGCATCGGCGGCCAGGCGCTCAGCCATGAAGAGGTCACGCATACAACGCAGGCCACGATGCCGCGAATGAAAGGGCTGCTGGAAAACTTCTGGAAACGTCTCGGATAGACGGGCAGATCTTTTCCCGGAATCGGAAAGATCGACAAAAATTCTTCCCTTGACTGAAAAAACCAGCATAGGTTTCCCGATCATCGAAAAACGATGAAACCCCGTCAATTGAGTGAGTAACATGCGTAGAGTCGTCGTCAGTGGATATGGAATCGTTTCGAGCGTGGGGAACAACCGGCAAGAGGTGCTGGACGCCCTCCTCGCGGGGCGTTCCGGTATTTCATTCATGCCCGAATACGCCGAAAAGGGCTTTCGTTCGCAGGTGGCGGGTGACATCAAGCTGGACTACACCGACCTGATCGACCGCAAACGGGTACGCTTCATGGGAGACGGAGCCGCCTTTGCGTATATCGCCATGCAAGAAGCCATCGAGCATGCGGGGCTGCGCGAGGACGGGATTTCGGATGAACGTATCGGCCTCATCGCCGGCACGGGTGGCCTCGCCTCGAAGGGGATGCACGACACGATCGACACCTTCGCCGCCCGCGGGGCCCGCAAGGTCCGTCCGTATTACGTTCCGCGGACGATGGGGAGTTCGATCTCCGCCAACCTCTGTACCGCCTTCAAGATCCAGGGGGTGAATTATTCAATCACCTCCGCCTGCTCGACCAGTGCGCATTGCATCGGAAACGCCTTTGAACAAATACAATACGGCAAGCAGGACGTGATCTTTGCCGGCGGAGGCGATGAACTATATTGGCCGGTGACCCTGATGTTCGATGCGATGGGCGCGCTGTCCAGCAAGTACAACGACACGCCGGAACAGGCCTCGCGGGCCTACGATACGGCACGGGATGGTTTCGTTATTTCCGGTGGGGCTGGCATCGTTGTCCTCGAGGAATACGAGCACGCCAAGGCCCGGAACGCTACGATCCTGGCCGAGGTGATCGGTTACGGGGCAACCTCAGATGGCGCAGACATGGTCGCACCTTCCGGCGAGGGGGCGACCCGGTGCATGAAAATGGCGAGCGCGATGGCCGGCGAGAAAATCGATTACGTAAACTCCCATGGAACGAGTACCCAGGCAGGCGACATCACCGAGCTTCACGCAATTCGAAATGCCTTTGGCGAAGACCTACCCAGGATCAGCTCGACCAAGTCCCTGACCGGCCACGGCATCGGGGCCGCCGGGGTGAACGAATTTATCTACTGCCTGATGATGATGGAAAACCATTTCATCGCGGGCTCTGCGAACATTGATACGCTTGACCCGAAGGCGGAAGGTTTTCCAATCGTGCGGGAGACGAAACGGGATACGACCGTAAATGTGATCCTGTCGAACAGCTTTGGCTTTGGGGGAACGAATGCATGCCTGGTGGCGCGGAAGATGAGCGACCCGAACCTGTAAAACCCATGACCTTGTTTTTACCATTTTCCCTGGCCCTCGTGTGTTTTTTTCACCGAGCGCTCTTTCGGATCCTCTTCCCAAGAATCCACGGCTTCGATGTCCACAGCCACCGCTTTTTCATCGAATGCACCCGACTCCTCAAGGGTCGATTTTACCTGCCGATTAACACCACGCGCTACGCCCGCCCTGTTCCGGATTTTGCTTATCCAAAATTTTATCACGCGATGGCGACGGTTTTTCCGCGGCGAAGCTTTCACCTGCTCGATCGATTCATGGGACCCGTGTTGGATGGATTATTCACCCTGGTCCTCTACTGGACCCTGCTTCGGGTCAGCGGCGACACGCGCACCGCCCTGTGGATGACCCTGATCTTCATTTTCACCCCGGCATTTTCGGCCTTGATCAGCCTCGGCCCCCGCATGAGCTCGTTTACCCCGCGCGGTTTCAGCGAGATCGTTTGCAACCTCTATTGGCTGGCGTACCTGGGCTACCTGGAGGTTCCGCATGTCGGCTGGATCGGCTTGGCCGCCTTGTGTGGAGCAATGACGATCTGGAGTAGCAAGTTCAGCCTGCAGGCACTGGTTTTCATTACTTTCGCATTATGCATATTCACCCTGAGCGTCCTTCCCCTGTTCTTCCTCGGGGTCAGTTTTGTGCTCGCACTTTTGATCGCCCGAAAAATGGTATGGCTCAGCCTCCGGCAACAGGTCGACCACCTCAAATGGTATTGCATACAAAATATGAAAGGGCTGATGACCATTTCAGACCGCAATGCCATCCGGCCGATATGCGCCGCTCTTCGTGCAAAGGACCTCCGCAAGTTGGTGAATCTCCTCCTCGTCCACAACTCCTACTTTATCGCCGTGGTTCGATTTCCGCTGGCCCTGATAGGCCTGTATCTCGTGATCCATCGCATGTACACCGGCGTGAGCGGCATACCCCTGGGAGCGAGCGAAGGCTTAATCCTGGCCGGGTTTGCCATTTTTCTCCTCTCCAGCCTGAAATGGTTTTTATTTATCGGAGAAGCGGAGCGTTATCTAAACCACATCCTGATCGCCCTGTTGCTGTACACCGCCGACTTCGTCCTCCCTTATGCTGGCTGGTTGTGTGCGTGGGGGGCGATCTACGGCTTGTTCGATCTCTGTTTCGCCGGCTACCTGCAGCGCAAGGATCAGAAACTTGCGCGCAGCGATCGCATTATGGAGGTCCTGCAGCAGCAGAATGGGATTTGCAACGTACTTGAGGTGCCGTTTGGAATCAGTGGAGGTTCCCGACTGCTCACTGAAACGCCACACAACTGGGTCTACCCGGTGCTCTGGTCGGATGAAGATCGCGAGGTATTTAATCAATTCATGGCCCGCTATCCCATGATCGACCTGGAAAGACTGGATGAGATCATCCCTGCCTACTCGGTACATATTGTTGTGGTAGACTGCAGCAAGATCGAAGAAGACACCCGAGTCGCCTATGAAACCGCATCCAACCTGGTCGAGTTAAGCAAGATCGATCACATCATCATCTATCGCACAACCGAACCCATGCCCCCTGACGAAACCCCGCTATGAGCTATTGATGGAACTGCCTCGCAAAGAATTGAATTTCGTCGCCTGCCCGTCGTACCATGGGGCCACCCTTCTCGCCCTGCTCCTCAATAATCACAGCCAACTCGTTTCACTCGGGGATTCCATCCCCCCCGCCTTGGATGATAACCCCTGCGGTTGCGGAAAACCACTGAGGGATTGTGCGTTCTGGCTAAAAATGGCAGAAGCGCTGGACGTGGAGCCTGACACCCGGAGGTTCATTCCATCGCTGCCGGTGATCTCCCGGAAGCACCGGAAGAACATGTTGCTGAATGCGGCATTCGGCCGGATTGCTGAAAGTGTGGGCACGGGAGCGTGGCGACCGGTCAGGCGTCAATGCGAAGCCTTTCTGCAAGCGTACCAGACCTTGATAGAAACAACCTGCGAACTCAGTCAGAGGCCAACGTTTATCGATGGATCAAAGAATCCTGTGAAAATTTACGCCTTGGAGAATATGCTGCGGCAACGGCCCGTCATCCGGGTGCTCCACCTTACCCGCGATCCGCGAGCATTTATGCACTCATGTCACAAGTACAACGATTTTCCCATAAAACTCAATGCCCGGTTCTGGCGGCGGTATCACCGGTTTACCTACCAGCATTTCGCCAACAAACCCCATATTGATTATCTGCGTCTGCGACTGGAAGATCTCTGTAAAGAACCGGATGTACAACTGGCCAAGGTGCAACGATTTTTTGGGGTGGAACCGGAGAAGTTGACCACCCCCAATCGCTATGAATCGAATTGTCATCTCGTGGGGAATGGAGACACTATTCGCCGCTTCGATGGCCAGCTCCGCCTGGACACGAGTTACCGCGAAGCCTTCTCCCCGGACCAGCAGGCAGAAATCCTGGGACTGACGAATCCTCTGGCCGAAAAATTCAGTTACACCTGATGGAACCGAACCCGCCAACCACGGATGCACAACGACTGACGATCTTCATCGTTGCAGCCCTGCGAAGTCCGAGTATGCGGGAACGGGTACTCATCCCACTCCAAGCCGGCTTCCGTGTCGTGGTCTACGATGCTTATGGATTAAGGCCGGGGCAGTCGTGGCCGGACGGCATCGAAGTCATCAACATCAGCCGTAACATCTGGGCGAACAAACTCCTCGGACCCATCGTCCTGTGGTGGCACCTGAAGCGCATTCGTCCCGACCTGGTACACGTGCATTGGGCCGCACAGGACTTCAACAATCTCGTCCTCGCACGACAGCATCCCCTCGTGGTCACCGCGATGGGAAGCGATGTGATGCCAGATGATGGACCGACCGGCATACGCCTGGCGCTGGTGCGCCACCTGTTGCGCGCAGCAGACCTCATCACCACCAAGTCCGATTATATGAGCCGGATCGTGGCCGACCGTTTTCTGGATGGAAAGACGGAGCGCCTGCAGGTGATTCGATGGGGCGTACGCGAGGATTTCTTTCATGCGAAACCCTCCGACCTGCGCGCACGATTACAGATTCCATCGGATGCCCAGGTCTTCCTCTCGATTCGAGCGATGGAGTGGCGCTACCGGCAGGAAGAAATCCTACGAGGCTTCATCCGTTACAAGCAGGAGAGCGGGAGTTCCGCCCATATCGTCTTCACCGAGTTCAATCAACAACCCTCTTATTACGCCAAGGTCAAGGCCCTCGCGGAAGGTTCACCCTGCCGGCAAGCCATCCACTTCATCCCGGCGGTTTCTTCCGCAGACATGCCCGGCTTGTTCGCCGCCGGCGATGTCGTAATCCA
>JAPYUI010000408.1 GCA_029936175.1 Kiritimatiellia bacterium | reverse complement strand
CTTCTGGAAGGACTTGTAGCCCGGGTCAAAGATCTGCGCGATACCGAAAAAATGCCTGGGCTGGCGGGCGGCATCGTAGCGAATGGAGCGCTCGATCAGCGCACCCAGGCGCTCGGTATCGGAAGCGACAAGCAGCCCGGGGTACACGTCGAGATACGGATCTTCATCCAGCCGGGTGAACACATCCCAGAGGGCCAGCAGGGTGTTTTCCCGGTAGCTTTTAACCTGGGGCGCCACGGCCACGTAGCGCGGCTTGAGCGCCCGCAAGCGAAGCCGCAATTGCTCGCGCGCCTCGGGATCCGAGCTGAGTTTCTGCAAGCTGGGCACCTCGAGCAGGGTGCCTTGGCGATGGGCGAGGAGCTTTTTAATCGCGGGCAGGTGCTCCGCATCCTTCACGTCGGTGAGCAGCACATAGGCCTTGCCGATGGGCGCGTGGGCCTTGGTGTCCAGCACCCAGCAACTCATGCGCAAGGCGTCACGACTGGGCCGCTGGCCGGGCTTGACCCGGGGGATCTGGTCGGGCCGGGGAATCACCAGGGTATCTGCCCGCGCGTGCGGCGCGACCAGGAGCAGGGCCAAAACACATCCACGCACGGTCATGCCAGCAACTCGCTGATCACCTTGCCGCCGAACTGGGAGAGTTGCTTGTGGCGTCCGGCGTGGTAGTAGGTCAACTGGTTGTCGTCGAGACCGAGCAGGTTCAGCCAGGTAACGTGAACGTCACGGATATGATGTACGCACTCGACGGCTTCGGCCCCGATCTCGTCGGTGGCCCCGATGGTGTGCCCCGCCTTGGTGCCACCCCCGGCAAACCACAGGGTCATGGCCTTGGCGTTGTGGTCTCGCCCGTAGCTTAGCCCTCCCCTCAATCCATTGTCAGGGGTGCGCCCGAACTCGCCGCACCAGACCACCAAAGTATCCTCGAGCAGGCCGCGCTCCTTGAGGTCGCCGAGAAGTGCGGCGATGGGCTTATCGACGGAGCGGATGAGGGACCCGTGGGCCCGCGCGATGTAGTCGTGGCTATCCCAGTTCCCGGCATAGGCCTGAACGAAGCGAACTCCCTTCTCAATGAGGCGTCGGGCCAGCAGGCACTTGCGCCCGAAGGCATCGGTCTTGGCGTCGCCGATTCCGTAGGCTTCCCTGGTCTTTCCCGTTTCGCCCTTCAGGTCGAGTATACCGGGCACCTCCATCTGCATCCGGTAAGCCAGTTCGTAGGATGACATCCTGGCCTCAAGCTCGCCCTGTTCGGGGCGGGCCTTGAAGTGCTTGCGGTTGAGATTGGCGAGCAGGTCCAAATTGTTTCGCTGGTCCTTGCGGGTCATCCCCGCCGGGGGATGCAGGTCGAGGATGGGACTGCCCTCGGGACGCAGGGGCGTGCCCTGGTGATCGGCGGGCAGAAAACCGTTGGACCAGTTAGAGGCTCCGCCCTGGGGATAACTGGTACGGGGAAGAACCACGAAACCGGGCAGATTATCATTCAACGAGCCCAGCCCGTAGGTCACCCAGGCCCCCACCGCGGGATCGCCCCCGAAACGGTTGCCGGTGTTGACATGGTAGCAGGCCGTCGGATGGTTGACGGACTCGACCTGGCACCCCCGATAAAAGCACAGGTCATCCACCCGTTCCTTGAGGTGGTGCCATTCCGACGAGATATCGGCTCCGCACTTACCCGCCTTGATGAAATCGA
>JAPYUI010000407.1 GCA_029936175.1 Kiritimatiellia bacterium | reverse complement strand
TTACGAACTGTATCACCATCTGTACTTGCCGCCCGGCGGACAGATCGATATGCCTCCCCCGCAATTATGGCCTTGATCAGTTTACAGAATGTTTCCATCAGCTACGGAGGACCCCGACTCCTCCAGGATGCCAGCCTCCATATCGAGCCCGGCGAACGAATTTGCCTCGTCGGCCGGAATGGGGAGGGAAAATCCACCCTGATGCGCCTGCTCACGGGCGAAGAAACACCGGACGGCGGCGAACGCGTGCTTAGCAACGGTGTGCGGATCGGCTTCCTCCCGCAAGCCGTGCCAGCCGAAATACCCGGCACCGTCCATGACATTGTCGCTGCAGCCCTCCCGGGAACGGAAAAAGATGCGGAGGGTGAGCGGCTGATCGGCAAAGCCATTTCCCGGCTCGCCCTCGATCCCGGCGCCCTCTACAACAGCCTCTCCGGTGGGCAAAAACGGAGGGTCCTCCTGGCCCGTGCGCTCGTATTGGAGCCTGAAGTCCTCCTGCTCGACGAACCAACCAACCACTTGGACATTCCATCGATCGAGTGGCTGGAAAGCGTGCTGCTACGCTACAGCGGCTCCATCCTCTTCGTCACACACGACCGTTCATTTCTGCGGCGATTGGCCACCCGTATCGTGGAACTCGATCGCGGCCAACTAAGAAGCTGGGCCTGCAGCTACGATCAATATCTGGTACGCCGCGAGGAAGCATTGCTCGCCGAAGAAAAACAAAACGCGGTGTTCGACAAGAAGCTCGCCCAGGAAGAGGTCTGGATTCGCCAAGGCATTAAGGCCCGCCGCACCCGAAACGAAGGCCGCGTACGGGCGCTGGAAAAACTCCGTGCGGAGCGCAAGGAACGACGGAACACAACCGGTACGGTCAACATGCAGCTCAACAGCTCAAGCCTGAGCGGGCGCAAAGTCATCGAGGTCGATCAGATCAGCTACGGCTGGGAGAACGAACCCCTCGTCAAAGACCTGTCCACCTTGATCCTGCGTGGTGACAAGATCGGCATCATCGGCCCCAATGGTTGCGGAAAAACGACGCTTCTGAATCTGCTCCTGGGCAAGCTACAGCCTCAGGCCGGCCGGGTGGAGCTCGGCACCAACCTGGAGATCGCCTATTTCGATCAACATCGCGCCACCCTCAAGGATGATCAATCGGTCGCGGACAATGTTGCGGACGGGAATGAGTTCATCACCTTTGAAGGCAAGCGGCGTCACGTCTTCAGCTACCTGGAAGACTTCCTCTTTTCACCGGAACGCTCGCGGACACCGGTACGCGTGCTATCCGGCGGGGAACGGAATCGACTCGTGCTCGCTCGCTTGTTCACCCAGCCCTTCAATGTCCTGATCCTCGACGAGCCGACCAACGACCTGGATGCGGAAACCCTGGAACTACTGGAGGACTTGCTGGTCGAATACCAGGGCACCGTCCTTCTCGTCAGCCACGACCGCGCTTTCCTGAACGACGTCGTGACCAGCACCCTGGTCTTTGAGGAGAACGGGCGGATCGGAGAATATGCCGGCGGATACGATGACTGGCTGCGGCAACGCCCGGATCAAGCCGTAAATAAATCTCCCACCAAGCCCAAAGCCGTCGCCCGTACCGCCCGGCGCAAGCTGTCCAATCGCGAGCGCGAGGAACTGGAGAACCTGCCACAAAAGATCGAAACCCTCGATCAGGAACTCGATG
>JAPYUI010000178.1:4756-8334 GCA_029936175.1 Kiritimatiellia bacterium | reverse complement strand
CGTCAAGCGGATGGTTCCTGGCTGGCATCCGGGAAGAATCCGGCAAACGAGGAATATACCATCGAGGCCACGGCGGCGGCCGGTGCGGCGGCCTTACGGATCGAGGCCCTGACTCATAAAAGCTTCCCCCGCAATGGCCCCGGGCGCGCGGGGAACGGGAACTTTGCCCTGGGCAACCTCCGTATCGAGACACGACCCCTCAACGCAGACAAGGCCAAGCCGCATCCCATCACCTTCACCGACGCGCGCGCGACGCATCAACAGAATACCGGCACCTTGTCCGTGAAAAGCTCCTACGACAAGGATCCCAACAAATCGGGCTGGGCGGTGGATCGCGGCGGGATCGGTAAAGATCAAGCGGCCGTCTTCGTTTTTGACCAGCCGCTCGAGACGGCCATGCAACTCCGCATCACCATGCGCTTTCATGTGAACACCTCGCACAGTTTCGGCCGAATGCGGCTTGCTGTCGCCCGGGATGCCGCTGCAGACATCAAGGCCGATCTCGGCGCTTCCGGGTTATTGATCGGGGCGATCGAGGCGCTCAAAAGCGGCACCTTGAACGACGTACAACGCAAAACCTTGCGGGATGTATATGTCAGCCAGGACGCAGGCTGGTCCGCGCATAACAAAAAGCTGCAACAACACACCGCGGCAAGACCGCAGCCGAAAAAAGAAAAGGCCCTGGTCTGCTCGGAAGGGGTAAAGCCCGTCAAGAACCATGCGGACGGGCGGGGTTACCCGCATTTTTACCCGGAGGTGCACCACCTCACCCGGGGAGATCCCAAGCAGAAAGGGGCCGTCGCCGAGGCGGGCTTCCTACAGGTACTGATGCCGGGGGACGGCAATCCCCGGACCCGGAAACCGCAGGGGAAGGCCGACAGCAAGCTGAGCTATCGCCGGGCCGCCCTCGCCCATTGGCTGAGCGACCCGGAAAAGGGCTGCGGTCACCTGCTCGCACGGGTCATGGTGAATCGCCTGTGGCAGCAACACTTCGGGCGGGGAATCGTGGCCACGCCGAATGACTTCGGTTTCCAGGGCGAACGCCCGACCCATCCGGCATTGCTCGACTGGCTCGCGGATGACCTCATCCGTCACCAGTGGCGCCTCAAGCACACCCACAAGCTCATCATGCGCAGTGCCGTGTACCGGCAATCGACCGCGCACGACCCGCGCGATGCCGCAAAGGACATCGACAACCGCTTCCTCTGGCGATTTGCCCCGCGCCGGCTTGAGGCCGAGGCCGTGCGCGACTCCCTGCTGGCTGTTTCCGGCATCCTGGACCGCAGGATGTACGGCCCGGGAACCCTCAGTGAATCGATGGCGCGCCGGAGCATCTATTTCACCATCAAGCGGAGCCGCCTGCCCAACGCCATGCTGGTCTTCGACTGGCCCGAGCACCTGGTCAGCATGGGGAAACGTCCCAACACCACGGTGGCTCCCCAGGCGCTCTACCTCATGAACAGCCCACAGGTACGACAGTATGCGAAAGGACTGTCCGTTCGCGCGAAACAGTCGGTGGATGCCGTCTACCAACTCGCGCTGGGACGACCGGCAACGGATGCGGAAAAAGAGGCGGCGAGGGCCTTCATGAAAGCCCAGGCCACCCGGTATCCCGGCGGCAATGCCGCCGCCTCTTCGTTCACCGATTTCTGCCAGGCCCTGATGGCATCGAACGAATTTCTTTACCTGCCATGACCATGAACGATCCCCTCATCCATCGACGTTCCTTTCTCCAGCGCGCTGGCGCAGGGGCCGGCCTTCTCGGGCTCGCCGGCTTGCTGCAGGACGAGCGCCTCCTCGCGGCCACGCTGGACCCCCTCGCGCCGAAACAACCCCATTTTTCCGCGCGGGCGAAGCGGGTGATCTGGATTTTCGTCAACGGGGGGCCGAGCCAGGTCGACACCTGGGACTACAAGCCGGCCCTGGAGAAATACGACGGGAAAGAGCTGGAGGGCTTCGACAAGTTCACGGGCTTTTTTGCCAACGCGGTCGGCGGCATCATGAAATCCCCCTTCGCGTTCCGGCCGCGGGGACAATGCGGGAAAATGGTATCGGATATTTTCCCCCAGCTCGGGGAGCACGTGGACAAGATGGCCTTCATTCACTCGGGCCATACCGAGTCGAACAACCACAGCCCCGCCCTCTTTGCCATGAACTGCGGCCTGGCCCGGATGGGCCTGCCCTGTGCCGGTTCCTGGGTGACCTATGGCCTCGGCAGCAACAGCCGGGACCTGCCCGCCTTCGTGGTCATGTCGGACCCCCTGAACCGCGGCCTGCCGAAGGGGCATGCCGCGAACTGGAGTGCGGGATTCCTGCCCGGGGTGTGCCAGGGGACCTGGATCAAGCCCACGGGCGACCCCATCGACAACCTCTTCCGGCCGAAGGACCAGTCGCCGGAAGCCCAGCGCGGGCAACTCGACCTGCTCGCGGCAATGAACCGGAAACACCTGGCCGCCCAGCCCGCGGAGCAGGACCTCGCGGCACGTATCGAAAGCTACGAACTCGCCTACCGCATGCAGTCAGCCGCGCCGGAAGCCCTGGACATCGCGCGCGAACCAGAGCATATCAAAAAACTTTACGGCCTGGACCGGAAAGCGTGCAAGCACTTTGCCGCGCAGTGCCTGACCGCACGACGCCTGGTTGAACGCGGGACCCGCTTCGTGCAGATCTATTCCGGGGGCATGGAGAACCAGCGTAGCTGGGACGGCCACAAGGATATCAAGGGCAACCATACGCAATTCGCCGGCGAGACGGATCAACCGGTGGCCGGCCTGCTCACCGACCTTGAGCAACGCGGTCTCCTGGATGACACCCTCGTGGTCTGGTGCGGGGAATTCGGCCGCCTGCCCCTGGCCCAGAAAGGAGCCAAGCCGGGACGGGATCACAACCCGCATTGCTTCACCGCCTGGATGGCCGGCGGCGGGGTGCAGGGCGGCGTAAGCCACGGTGAGTCGGATGAGCTGGGCCACAAGGCCGAGGTGAACAAGGTGCACGTGAATGACCTGCACGCCACGATCCTGCATTTGCTCGGCCTGGACCACGAGGAGTTGACCTACGTCTACAACGGGCGCCGTTTCCGGTTGACCGACGTGGCCGGCGAGGTGATTCAGCCGATCCTGGCCTAGCCCGTACACCCCATGAAGGAAACGACCATGAGCAAAGCATTTTACCGATACGCAAGTGCCCTTTGGCTGCTCCTCGCCACGGGAGCACCCGGGGAACGCCCCAATATCCTGCTCATCATGACCGACGACATGGGCTACTCCGACCTCGGCTGCTACGGGGGTGAAATCGCGACCCCGAACCTGGACGCGCTCGCCGCAGGCGGGATTCGTTACACGCAGATGTACAACACCTCCAAGTGCTGGACCACGCGGATCAGCCTCTTGACCGGGCGCTACCACCAGCGGAGCGGGCGCGGATTTGAACATACCGCGCTCGCGGGCGAAGTGCTGCGACCCGCGGGGTACCGGACCTGGTGGTCCGGGAAGCACCATGCGGACTTCAATCCACACGGGCGCGGCTTCGATCATTTCTCGGGCTTCCTCGGCGGGGCGATCAACTTCTGGAACCCGGGG
>JAPYUI010000178.1:0-4656 GCA_029936175.1 Kiritimatiellia bacterium | reverse complement strand
GAGGATATCGCCAAGTACGCAGGAGTCTATGACGTCGGTTACGAGGCGATCCGCAAGGCGCGTTACACGCGCCAGCTCGCGATGGGCCTGTTCGACGCGGCGAACACCCCGCTCAGCCCGCCCGAGCACGCAAAATGGGGGGCACTGCCGGATGCGCAACGGGAACAGGAAGCCCTGCGGATGCAGATCCACGCCGCGATGGTCGACCGGGTCGACCAAAACGTTGGCCGCTTGGTCGCCGCGCTGAAAACCCGGGGCGCGTTTGAGAACACCCTGATCTTCTTCCTCGTCGACAACGGGGCCAGCCACGAGCGACCGGGCCGGGGGAAAAAGGATCCGAAGGCCCCCTGGGGAACGGTTGGGTCCTTTGAGGCGATCGGCCAATCCTGGGCCAACGCCGCCAACAGCCCCCTGCGCAAATGGAAAGTCCAGGGCCTGGAGGGAGGCATCAACACGCCGATGATTGCTCACTGGCCCCGGGGGATCCGCGCGGGGAAAGGCTCGATCTGCCGCGAGCCCAGCCACCTGGTTGACCTGCTGCCCACCTGGATGGAGCTCGCGGGCAAAGACGCCGTCTACCCGGCGGCGTTCAGGCCCCTCGACGGCATCTCCCTCGTCCCCACCCTGCACGGGAAGGCGCTCGAGCGTGGCAAGCCCCTCTTTTTCCAATACGGCAGCTGGCAGGTCATCCGTGACGGGAAGTGGAAACTGGCCCAGGCGAAGAGCGGGCCCTGGGAACTGTACGACCTCAGCACCGACCGGACCGAGACGCGAAACCGTGCGGGCGAATATCCCGAGCGGGTCGCGGACCTGAAGGAACAATGGTACGCGTGGTACCGGGCCTGCACGGGCAAGGACTGGAAGGGCGCGGCGGGAAAAACAAAAAAGACACCGAAACCCAAGCGGAAGAAATAGGATGACGCGCCGGCGCCGGACCAACCCTTACGTGCCGGGTGCTTGCAGGCAACGCGCCTTCACCGTGTAGCTAAGGCGGTAGGACATCGCATGCTCCTGGGGCTTGGCCACTGAGCTTTGGACCCTTTTCCCTTTTCCCGGGAGGACCTACGGGCTAGGTTCCTCTTCGCCATGACCTACCGCTCCCTTCTCCTCCTGATCGCTTTTTGCGGGCTCCATCCGCTGGCCCGGGCGGTGGACCGGCCCAACGTCATCATCCTTTATACCGATGACCAGGGCTCCCTGGACGCCCGGTGCTACGGGGCTTCTCACCTGTATACCCCGAACATCGACGCCCTGGCGGCCTCGGGGATTCGCTTCACCCAGGCCTACGCGCACACCTTCTGCTGCCCCTCGCGCGCGGCCCTGCTCACCGGTCGGCATCCGCAGCGTGGGGGGGTAAACCACTGGACCCAGGGCGACATGCACGACCCCACGGACGGGGTGAACATGGCCCTGGATGAAGTCACCCTGGCCGAGGCCCTGGGGAAGGCCGGCTACCGGACCGCGCTGTTCGGCAAGTGGCATCTCGGCGCGGACAAGGACCATGGCCCCACCCGGCAGGGCTTCGATACCTTCTTCGGTATTCGCGGGGGCTTTATCGATAACTACAGTCACTATTTCCTCCAGGGCGAGGGGCACCACGACCTGTACGAGGGCACGCGGGAGGTGTGGGCCAAGGGACAATACTTTCCCGAGCTCATGACCGAGCGAGCCCTGGCCTACATGGCGGACAACCGGGCCCGGCCCTTCTTCATGTACTACGCGCTCAACACCCCGCACTACCCGGAGCAACCCCTCCCGCAGCACCTGGCACGATACCCGAAACTCGAGGAACCCCGGCGAAGCTATGCCGCCTTCGTCACCACCACCGACTATTATATCGGCCGGGTACTGGACCAGCTCGACACCCTGGACCTGCGCAGGAAAACGATCGTCGTCTTCATGTCCGACAACGGGCACCAGGCCTACGACAAACTCTACAAGCTCTTCGAGATCAAGACCGACAAGCACCCGAGCGGGCTGGCCAAGGGAACCCGCTTCGCCGGGGGCGACCAGCCGCATCCCGGCGTCGGCTATACCGGCAAGTGGATCGGGAGCAAGAGCTCCTTCTTCGAGGGCGGTATCCGCGTACCCGCGATTCTCAGCTATCCCGCGAAACTGCCCCGGGGGGTGATCCGGGACCAGGCGGTGAGCACCATGGACTGGTTCCCGACCATCCTGGAACTCTGCGGCGTCCCGGCCACCGGCCTGCATCTCGACGGCCGCAGCCTGGTCGAGTTGGCGAAGCACCCCGCGACCCCCTCCCCCCACCCGGTGCTGCACTTCCAGTGGCAGAACAAGTGGGCGGTGCGGGAAGGCGACTGGAAACTGGTCCGCCTGAAGGGCAACCGGGACCACTATGCCGAGCACTTCAGCCTGTATCACCTCGCCGGCGAAGAGCCCGAGCGGAAAGACTACCTGGCGGAAGAACCCGCGATCGTCGAGCGCCTGAAAGGCCTGCAGGCCGCGTGGGAGAAGGACGTCTTTGCCGGCCAGGCCGAACGCCCCTGGATGAAGCCGTGACCCGGAGCCCCGGCGTGGAGGGCAAGCCTGCTACGGGGCCTGCTGCAAGGACATCAGGTAAGCCAGCAAATCAGCCAGGTGCTGCTGCGGCATCGCCCGGTGAAACCCGGGCGGCATTATCGAAACGGACAGGGCCTTGACCTCCCGGATCGCGGCACGCGGGATCTCCAGGGTCTCCGCGGCTGCATTCACCAGGGTCAGGCTTGCCTCGCTGAGGCCAAAGATCACGCCGGCTTGCGAACCCGTATCCGTAACCACCTCGTAAGACGCGTAGCCCCGGACGAAGGAGGCACTCGGCAAGGCAATACTCTCCAGCAAATCCCGCGGCTGGCGAATGCGGCCGATCCCTGAAAGGGCCGGCCCGGCGAGGCCCTCGGCATCGACCCCATGGCATTTTGCACAGGCGAAGGTCTCGGACCGGTACACCGCGCGACCGTGCACCGCATCGCCCCTCGGCAGGCCGGCGAGCAGCTCGGCCAGGGCTTCGAGCTGGGCGGGCTCCGGGGACTCGGGCGGGGCGGGTTCCGGGACCAGGGGTGCCGCTTCCGCCGGGCCGCTTCCGCGCAGGCTGAGCAACTTCAACTCCCGCAGCACGAGAACGGCATCCTCACGCGCGGCGCCGGCCAAGCCCGGCAATGCGGCCTGCACCCCCTTCGCGTCCCCGATCCGGATCAATGCATAACACGTGGCATGCCGGAGCGGGGGCTCACCCGATCCCAGCCACGCGATCAGCCGCGGCAGGTAGTGTGGATCCCCCAGGCGCGCCATCGCCCCGGCCAGTTTCAAACGCGCGTGGTCTTCCACGGTACCCGGCGAAGCCAGGCACTCGTCAATCCATTTTCGCAGCGCGGTCGGATCGGCGGGGGCCAACCCATGAGGGCCCGGCGGAGGGGGCTCCGGCGAAGCGGCGGGCCCGGACGGGCGAAGCCGGTAGATCGCCCCTTTCGCTTCCGGCCGGGCGACTTGGGAGACCGGACAACCGATGCGAAACCAGCCCCCGGTGTCCACGACCAGCAGGGAGCCGTCCGATGCCTGCACGACATCCGTGGGATGCACATCCGGGTGATCCCACGCCACGAGATCCTCGACCCGCTTTAGGGCATAACCGGCGCCCTTTCGCCCGACCACCACGCGCTGCACCTTGCGCAGGTTGAAAAAGGCCAGGGCCAGGTGGAGTTCGTCCTCGCGGGGAGGAAGCAACGGCCTGGGCGGATCGATCCTGCACAGGCCGGATACCGCCACGTGACCGAAATTGTGGACCGGCTCCAGCAGCGGCCCGGTGCGAAGCAGTTCCCCGGACAGGCGGGCGACAAAGTCCCTGCGCGGGTACGCGCCGCCGTACACCCAATGCACCAGGGTGTCGCCCCGCGGGCGGGCGAACATCAGGTTGCAGGTGCCGAGCACATCCCCGTCCGGGCTGAACACCAGCTCCACCGGGTTGTCCATGCCGCCGGTGGCATACATCTCCACCGAGCGACCCTCCAGGTCACAGGTCCAGATCGCCGCGGCCTTGCCCTGGTGAACCAGGCGCCCGTCGCGGTCGCGCACGGCATGGCCCTTGCGACCGTGGCAGGTGAACAGCCGCCCGTCCGGGTGGAGAAAGGGACCGTGCACGCTTGCCGCGTTCCCGGTATAGGCGAATCCGCTGAGCAACCGGGTCTTTTCATCCGCCCGGCCGTCGCCCGTGGTGTCGCGAAAGCGCCATAGCCCCGGCGGGCTCGCCACGTAGAGCGCATCCCGATGCCAGAGCGCACCCTGGGGAAAGGTCAAGCCATCGACGAACACCGAGGAGTGGTCGAACACACCATCCCCGTCCCGGTCCTCCAGTCGACGGATCAATCCCGGGCGCTGCTTTTCAAGCTCATCTCTTTTCAGGTTCAGCCCGGCCGTATCCGCGACGTACAGGTGCCCGGCCGGGCCGAAGCCCGCCATGATGGGGTGCTCCACCAGCGGGGCCGCAGCAACCCGGGTGAGAACATATCCTTCCGCGACGACCGCTACAGGCTCCCATGCGCACGCAGATACCCAGCTGAGTACCCCCACGAGGCCGATCATTTTGTGGACGATTCCTGCCATAGACAACGGAAGCTATTGTCGAACGAAGCGCCTCACGCGTCGAACCGAAAGCGCAGCTAA
>JAPYUI010000177.1:6535-8344 GCA_029936175.1 Kiritimatiellia bacterium | reverse complement strand
GCGGAGGGGATGCGATTCACCCGTGCCTATTCCGGCAACGCGGTCTGTGCCCCCTCGCGATGTGTTCTCATGACCGGCAAGCATCCCGGCCATGCAATCGTCCGGAACAACAAGGGGATGAAGCCGGAAGGCCAATACCCGATCCCGGATGCGGAAACAACCCTGGCCGAGGTGCTGGGCAAGGCGGGTTACGTTTCGGGTGCCTTTGGGAAATGGGGCCTGGGCAATACCCAGTCGACCGGCAATCCGAATCGCCAGGGGTTTAATCGGTTCTTTGGATACAATTGCCAGTCGCACGCGCACAGTTATTATCCCGCCACCCTCTGGAGCGACGAGGAGAAGGTTGCCCTGAAGAATCATCCCCCGGTTCCGGGACACGCCGGGCTTCGGGCGGGCACGGACCCGAAAGATCCTGCGAGTTACGATATTTTCAAGGGCCAGGATTATGCCCCGGACCGCATCAATGAACAAGCCCTGGCCTTCGTGCGTGCGCATAAGGACAAGCCCTTCTTTCTCTACTATCCCTCGGTCATCCCGCATGTCGCGCTGCATGTTCCGGATGAAAACCTGAAGCCTTATCTTGCAGAGAAATGGGAGGATCCCCCCTTTACCCGGGACGGCGGTGGTTACACGCCACATTTTACTCCCCGGGCTGCGTATGCGGCCATGATCACCCGTCTCGATACCTACGTCGGCCGCCTGCTCGATCTCCTGGTGGAGCTGGGGGTGGCGGACAACACCATCGTGGTATTTACCTCGGACAACGGGACCACCCACTTGCGGAAGGAGGTCGACTACAAATTCTTTGCCAGTGTCGGTGCACTCCGGGGGCTCAAGGGGTCGCTGTATGAAGGTGGTGTCCGGGTGCCGCTGATTGTCCGTTGGCCCGGCAGGATCAAGGCGGGTTCCGTTTCCCATGCCATCACCGGGTTTGAGGATTGGATGCCCACCCTGGTCGATCTGGTCGAAGCCAAGGGGCTTCTCCCGGCAGGCCTTGACGGCGAAAGTATCGCCCCGGCCCTCCTTGGTGGACAACAACCGGCCCGGAAGTTCCTCTACCGTGAATTTACGGGATATGGTGGGCAGCAGGCCATATGGGTGGGTAAATGGAAGGCCATCCGCCAGAATATGCTTCGAAAAAAGAAGAATGTCGACCCGCTCCGGATTGAGCTCTATGACCTGGAGGCAGATGTGTCCGAGGCCCGGAATGTCTCCGCCGCGCACCCCGAGGTTGTCGCCAAACTCAGGCAGTTGATGGGGCGGGAGCACCGGCCCTCCGAGGTGTTCCCTTTCCCGGTCCTGGACAAGACCCTGTAGCATAGGGGTTTATTGCCAGGTGCATGGCGATTCGTTGACGTGGAAACCCTACCTCCGGAACGGTTCGCTCAGCACCACCCCGGTGATTAAATCCCGCATGCCTAACCCCGAGGCTTCCAGCTCGCCCAGCATTTTGTCGATATGCGGACGATCCGCGGGGACGACATGCCGTCCGACCGCGTAGCTGAAAAGCTTTGTTGCCAGTGCGCGGTGAAAACGATCCTTACGTCCCATCAGGATGTCCTTCAGGCCAATAACATTCGTAAATATTTCGCCGCTGGGCAATTCGCCGGAGGCATCGATCTTGTTCCGTCGGTCGTAGTGGGTCCGCCAACCACCGATAGGGTTGAAATTTTCCAGCGCAAAACCCAGGGGGTCAATTGCCTGGTGGCAATCGTGACAGCTTGGCGTTTCGCGATGCTTCTTCAGTTGGTCGCGAATGGTTTTTGTACCGCGAATATCCGGATCGAGTGCTTCGACATCTGGCGGTGG
>JAPYUI010000177.1:4828-6435 GCA_029936175.1 Kiritimatiellia bacterium | reverse complement strand
TCGATTGTGCTCAATGAGGTCACGTGTGAAAAGATGGGTCTCCTGGCGCATTGCATCGCCGAGTGCGTAGCGATAGTAGGGCCGGAAGGCCCCGCGATCCGGTGGGGCGGATCCCAGGTCGCGCAAGGTCAGCCAGGCGTCGAGAAAGCCGTCAATAAAGGCTTTCGATCGTGCGTCCTTCAGCATGCGGGCTACCTGTTTTTTCAGGTGGTTCGTTTTTACCAACTCACCGTTTTTGGCGGCCTCGAGGAGCGGTATATCCGGTGGCGCACTCCAGAGGAAATAGGCGATTCGCGATGCCAGGGCGTAGGGAGCGCCGGTTTCTTTTCCGGATTCCAGGTAGATAAAATGTGGAGAGCAGAGGGCAACTTTTAAGCCGTCACCATAGGCTTCTACGGGGGAGCGACCATCGGCGACCCGGGTGGCGATGACCCCCATGACCCGGTTGACGCTTTCGCGGGTTGCGGGTCGACGGAATGCGCGGGTGAGAAAGGATTCAACATGTGGTTTCATTTCCTCTAGGGTCAGTCCTTTCTCGACTCCACGCACCCAGTCATCCCCTAGCAGTGCGCGTTGACTCCCTGTGGGCCACTGCTCGTATAGCGGGCCCTTGATCGTGATTTCGTGAATGCGAATCTGCGGCATCTTTCCCTGTGCGAGGACGAGGTAGCGGTTTTCAACAATTCCTCGACTTTTCCGTTTCGGGAACAGGTCGGGATGCCTTTTAAGGAGCTTTGGGTAGAGCGATCGGATATCCATTGCGCCGTTCGGGTAGGTGAATCGCGGGGTCCAACCGGCATCCAGCCAGACCCTGAGCGTATAGCTTCCCTTTCCGTCGCCCAGGTCGGTCTCGGCGAGTAAGGGCTCCACGGGTTGCGTATGGTGCAGTTCCCCGGCTTTTGCGTTGCCTGCCACGATGCCCAGGCGAAGCGGTTCATCGGGGTTGCAGCCGACCAGATCGCGATCATAGGGGTATTGGCGATTCAGGGCCTCTGCCATGACGGTAATCTCGTAATAACCGTCGTAGGGAACGCCTTCCGAAAACGCGTGAATCGGGCCATACGCGCCTTCGTGCATGTCCGCACCCGGGACCTCGTACAGGGTCATGTATTTGAACTGGTTGATCCGCTGGTGGACCTTATCTATTTCCGGTTGCTGGGAAAAGCCATGGGTGAAGTGCCAGGTGCGGGTCTTCGGCTTGCGGAGGGGACCCATGGCCTTGTCGATCGACCGGTCTGCTGCGTCGAGATACCGTGCGAGCAGGTGGCCCGAGGTGACCAACTCGGCACTGATATTATCCAGGTGTTCGCTCGTGTTGTCGCGGGGCAGGAAGCGTGCCGGATCGTATATGGTCAGGTTAAGCTGCAGCAGGTCGCGAATCGAATGACGGTACTCGCGGGCGTTTAAGCGGCGCAGTACCGTTGTCTGGGGCGCATTTACCCTTTGGGTTTCGTGGTAATCCGCGATCCTTCCGGTGAGCCACCGAATGACCTTTCGTTGTTCGTCCACCTTGGGTTGATCCGCCTTTTTCGGAGGCATCTCATCCAGGTTTAGCTGGTCCAGGATATCCTGGTAATCGACCAGGGTGTCGTCATCAAGGATCTCCG
>JAPYUI010000177.1:0-4728 GCA_029936175.1 Kiritimatiellia bacterium | reverse complement strand
GGTGCTCTGGCTGAAGAAGTCGGTCTCCACGCCAAAGCGGTGTAACATCGACAGGTAGAGATTAGCCAGCGGTACCCGTTCACGGGAAGCCGTCGGATAGGCCTTGTGTTCGCCGTGCTTGAACCCGCCGCCGGCCAGGATAATGGGAAGATCATGGTTGGTATGCGCGTTGGCGTTGCCCATGCCGCTACCCATGAGAACCATGGTCTGGTCGAGTAGGCTGCCTGCCCCATTCGGTTCACGGAGGCCTTTCAGTTTCTCCAGGAATCGGGAGAACTGTTCCATCTGGTAGGTCTCGATCTGGATGAGTAAATCAATATTCTCCGGCCGCTGGCCGTGATGCGAAAGACCGTGATACCCCTTGTTGATCCCGAGATCGGATGCCGCGAAGCCGCTCCCGATCTCCAGGCTGGCCACCCGGGTCGAATCGGTCTGCAGGGCGAGTGCGATCAGGTCATAGAGCAAGGGGAGGTCCTGGGTCAGTCCCCGGTTCTGCGGTTCCCGCATGGCTGTTTTCGGCTTGGGGATATCCTGCCACTGTTGCCTGAGGTCGAGTTGAACCTCCACATCCCGAACGGCGGAGAAATATTCATCCAGTTTCTCCCCGTCGGATTTGCTGAGGGTACCCTGTAGGGAATGCGCCTCGCCGCGTACCGCATCCAGGATGGAACCGTGAAGTTTAATGCGATCCGACGCACGGTTTTTGGCGCTTGTGTTCTCGTCCAGGAACAGGGCGCGAAACAATTCGCGTGGGCCGGGAATCGGGGGTACGCGGGTGCCGCTGCGTGTCCAACTCATCTGGGGCCCCCCGTGTAAGCCGCTTTCCGACCCGATGGTCAGTGAAGGAAAGCGCGTACGCGAACCCATGTGTTCTGCTGCCCGTTGGTCCAGGCTGATGCCGCCCTCCGGCATGCTTCTCCCGTCGGCTGCTTTGACCCCCGTGAGGAAGGTGTGGACCGCGAAGTGACCACCCTTGAGCCCATGATCCAGATGCGAAAACAGGGTCATGGATTCCTGATGGCCGGCCAGCGGCTTGAGCAGGGAACTGAGCTCGTAGTCACGACCGGTCTGTTTCGGCCAGAAGGCCCCGGGATAAAGGCCGAATTCGTTGCCGATGCAGACCATGCGTCGCGGCGCGGTTTTGGCCGGGGTTGCACGGGCAGCAGGTAGCGATTCCAGGAAGGGCAATGCCAGGCTGATTCCGGCGGCTTTCAGGAAGGTGCGACGTTCTTGCAGGGGATGATTCATGCGATTTTTTTAGGTGGTTTTCACCTATGCTAACAGAAATTTGACAAAAAACCACGAGTCCCTGCGTGCGGCCGACAAGGAATGTCCGGCAGGGAGCCTGGGCTATTTATCCGCTTTTTTTTTCTTCCGTTTTCGATCGTTCTCCAGGGTGGGAGCCTTGTTGCTGGCCGATGTCCCCCTCCCGGGCATTTGACC
The DNA here is from genome assembly GCA_029936175.1 of Kiritimatiellia bacterium. Taxonomy (GTDB): domain Bacteria; phylum Verrucomicrobiota; class Kiritimatiellia; order SS1-B-03-39; family UBA6053; genus JAPYUI01. Next base: position 3,285 of record JAPYUI010000177.1, on the reverse strand, counting down.
GGCCGTGATATTCACCTCGTTCTTCAATGACTCAAGGGTCTGGCGTGCGGTCTCAATTACCTGCGCGTATTCCGGGTTGTCGGACTGGTTCGTCATTTCCTGCGGGTCCTTTTTGAGGTCGTAGAATTCAAAGGCATTCGAGTCGGGAAACAGGATCAATTTGAACCGTTCGGAGCGCATGCCAAAGTGCGGGTGCCCCGCGGCCCAGTAGGCATACCAGATGGCCTTTCGCCAGTCGCCGGGCGTCCGGCCCTTGAGCAGCGGGGCGACCGAGCGGCCCTGCATCCGGGGATCCACCGCGATCCCGGCCAATTCGAGCAGGGTGGGGGCGTAGTCTACGTTGCTGACCAGGTCATGGTTCACGCTCCCCGCCTTGACCATTCTCGGGTACCGAACGATCAGCGGCATCTTCAGCGATTCTTCGAGGATCAATCGCTTGTCGTAGAGCCCGTGTTGCCCCAGCCAATACCCCTGGTCTGAGCTGTACACGATAACGGTATCGTCCTTGAGGCCTTCAGCTTCCAGGTAATCGATGACCCGCTTGATATTCTCGTCGATGGCGGCCACTGCACGGATATACTTGTGAATCATGTGCTGATAGGCGGCAGACATCTTGGAGCGATCTGAATTATCGTGGGGCCACATTTCAGGATCGGTGTCATCGACATGGCGATGGTAATAGCCACGATTCCGCAGCAGGTGTCCCCAGTGCTTGCCCTTGAGCAGGGGACTGGTGACCGCCACGTCCTCGTGCAGGCTCGGGGGTTCAGGCAGTAGTGTATCGGCGAGCAGGTTCTCATGCCGCTTGGGATAGTCATAGGGGTGATGGGGTCCCTTGAAATGCAGGTTGAGGCAGAAAGGTTTATTTTTGTCCCGATCCTTGAGCCAGTCCAATGCGACGTCGGCATACACGTCGGCGTAATATCCGGTATGGTCTGTTGTGGTCTTGTCTTTCCAGGAAAACGTCGGGTCAAAATATTTCCCCTGGCCTTTCGTCACGGCGAAAAAATCCATCCCCCGGGGCCTATGCTTCATGTGCCACTTGCCGATGACGGCCGTCTGGTATCCGTTCTGCTGGAGTTTCCGGTTGTAGCTGGGGGCCTCTTCCTTCAGGGAACAATTCAGGTTGATACCCCCGTTGGTGTGGGAATACTGGCCGGTGATGATCGAGGCCCGGCTTGGTGAGCAGATGGAATTGTTGCAGCAGACGTTGGTAAAGCGCATGCCTTCCGCGGCCAGGCGGTCGATCGTCGGGGTTTGGACATGGTTCTTCAACCACGATCCGTAGGCCCCGATCGCCTCCAGTGCGTGATCGTCCGAGAGGATGAAGAGGATGTTGGGCGGCAGGGATTTAGCAGGAACAGCAAGGGGCAACAAGCTGACCAGGAAAGACATAGCGGTGAAGGTCAGGTGATAAAGTCGCATGGGAGTTTTATCCGGTTTAGGGATTACGAATCTGATTAGCTCACCCCGGGTATAACTGCAACCAAACTTCCTTGCGTGTTGGTCGAGATGCTTCGCAGATCGGGGAATGGTTTACGGGCTCTTAATGGGGTTTAAATTTCTGCGTTTTTCCCCCAAAACTAACGTACATATCTGAATAACATCCTCAAAAACCGGAGGCTGTCCCTCACCGGGCGAATCGTACTCTGTTCGGTTTGATACCGGGTCTGAACCGGGATGGAATCCATCCGGATGCCGATGCGATCGAGTTTCAACAGGATTTCGGATTCGGCCGCGTAGCCCCGGGCCTCGGTGGATACCATCGGCAGTACATCCACCTGATAGAGTCGAAAACCATTCTGGCTATCGGGAATGTACTGGCGCATGTGCCGCCCGAGGAGTCCGCTCATCAGGCGATTGGTATAGCGGCGCACGAGGGGCATGTTTTTCGTGTCGACCATGCGGTTGCCTATTAGCACGGGGATTCCCGTGCGGTCATAGGTGTCGATGAACAGCGCGACTTCGGCGGGATCGTGCTGGCCATCCGCATCCATGGTGATCAGGGCCTCGTAAAAGTTGTCCAGGGCGTATTGAAAGCCGCGCTGCAGGGCAGCCCCTTTGCCCTGGTTGGTTTCCTGGCGGATGACCTGAGCCCCGGCCCCTTTCGAAACCCTGGTGGTTTCATCCGTGGAACCATCGTCGATGACGACGACATCGACCCCGTGTTCCCGTACGGCTTCGATCACCGGGGGGATGTGGACGGCCTCGTTAAAAGCGGGCATCACCACGCAAAATCTGGAGGGTCCGGGCATGGGCCATTCAAGGGGTTCGCCGGTTAGAACGCGCATCGGGCATCGACGGTTGGTCCGTGTAGCGGCTGGCGACCTGGGCGTAAAGGTCTTCTGCTCGAAACGAAGAGCGAACCATGGGCCCGGAGGCGACCGCGGGAAAACCGATCTCGCGTGCGATATCCGCCAGACGGTCGAAGGCTTCCGGTTCGATATATTTAACCACCTCCAGGTGGTCGCGCGAAGGGCGGAGGTACTGGCCGATCGTCAGCATGGTGCACCCCGCTTCATACAGGTCCTGCAAGGCCTCCACGATTTCCTCCTCGGTTTCACCCAACCCGAGCATGATACCGGACTTGGTTCCAATCCTTGGCTGCCACTGTGAAGCAAAGCGCAGGGTGTTGAGGGAGCGCCCGTAGTTTGCCTGGGGGCGTATGCTCGCCTGCAGTCGCTTCACCGTTTCCAGGTTGTGGTTGTAGACGTGGGGTCCGGCTTCGAGAACGGTCTGGAGCGAAGACTCCACGCCTTCGAAATCCGGGGTCAGTACCTCGACCGTGCACGATGGCAGGGCGGCCCTCACCTTGCGGATCGTTTCCGCGAAAATGGCGGATCCCCCATCGGCTTGATCATCGCGATTCACGCTGGTGATTACGATATGCTTGAGGGCCATTGCCTTGGCGGCAGCAGCCACCCGTCGGGGTTCGTCGGTGTCGAGACCCTCGGGCCGTCCGGATTTCACCGCGCAAAACCCGCAACTCCGGGTGCAGGTTTCACCGAGGATCATGATGGTTGCGGTACCGCGGTTCCAGCACGCATGGCGGTTGGGGCAGCGGGCTTCTTCGCAAACGGTGTTCAGGCGCATGGCATCGACGAGCGCGTGAACCTGCGTGAAACCCTTGTCGGTATGCAGGGATTGGCGAATCCAGGGCGGTAAACGTTGTGACATGGCTGCACCGTATACGCGGCGGTACCGGTGTCAAGGATTGGGCGTCTGGTTCAGTTCCAGGCGCAGATAGCGTCGATCCATCAGGTTGAGGTCGAAGATGCCGGTCGT
>JAPYUI010000176.1:5681-8357 GCA_029936175.1 Kiritimatiellia bacterium | reverse complement strand
ATCCAATTGAATGCCGCCATTGCCGGAAATTTTCGCGTTGTCCATCGACAGGCTGGAGATACCTGAACCCGCGAGCATGTTGCCCGCGGCATTCGAGCCGATATCCAGGCCCCGCACGGTGTTGTCCTGGGCCAACTGCAAGCCATCTACAAAGAGCGGCCGGGAAGCGGCGGCAACCAGGGTGGAACCCCCGAGTATAAGATCTACGCCCTGGCCAATGAGGGACTGGTCGGCCTCAAGTACCAGGCCGCCGGTATACGAGCCGCTGCCGGCGAAAAGGAAGATGATGTCACCCGCACTGTCAGCATCGGCCCCGCCGTTCACATCAACGAGGGTGTTGAAGGGGCTCACCGAAGTGCCGTCGCCGTTCGTCACCAGGCTGTTATCGACGTACCAGATCATGTTACTGATATTCAACTCAACCGAACCGGTGTCCGTGCCGAGGCCATCGCTGATGATAAAGTTGAAGGTATCCGTAGGCCCCGCGAAGCCCGCAGCCGGCAGGTAATCGAATGACCCATCCGGCAGGATCGTCACCGTGCCCCCATTCACGCTGTTGGTGTTGGTCGTGAGGAGGAAAACAGGCTGCCCCTCCGGGTCGAAGGCCCCCGCCAACACCCCCGGTGCCGCCACGCTACGCAGGGTGTTACCGAGAACCAGGATGCCCGTGATATCCGGGGCGACGGGCGGCGAGTTGATGAAGGTGACTTCTTGGGCAAGGTTATCGAGGAGATCGTTTTCAAGGGTAGTGGTCGTGACCGTAACCTGGCTGGTGACGAACCCGGAACCCACCGCTTCTGTCAGCAGGTTTATCGTCGCCGTGGCCCCGATGGCCAGGGTCGAGATGTCACAAACCACCAGGCCCGGTGAGGGGTTATTACAGGTGACGCCCGGGTCGGCCGAAGCACTGAGGAAGTTCACCCCCACGGGGAAGGTATGGGTAATCTGCACGTTTTGCGAGTCAGATGGCCCGTTGTTGACCACCACCGAAGTAAAGGTGATCTGGTCGCCCACGGTTACGGGATCCACGCCGTCGCTCAAGGTCACCGCAAGCTCCGACACCGCATCGATAACGATCGTGACCAGGGCATCGTTGGTGAAAACGCCATCTGAAATCGCGTACGCAAAGGTGTCGGTGCCCCCGGTGCTGGTCGGTGAATACAAAAAGCTCCCGTCGGGATTCAACGTGACCGGATCCCCGAGGGCGGTAACCGTGTCAAAGGAATCGATCACCAGGGCATCACCGTCGGGGTCATTATCGTTGAGCAATACACCGGGGGCCGGGATCGACAGGGAGGTAACCGGCGGCGTTGCGAAAGCATCGTCCCGCGCAATCGGGGAGGTCTGGATGGAGCCCGGCACCAGGGTGGTTCCCGGCGGCAAGAGGTCTTCCAGGACCGCAGCACTTACGCCGTCCGGGCCGGCGTTGGTGACGACGATGGTATAGCGGATGCTTTCGCCCGGGTTCGCCACGCCATTTACGATGGTTTCGTTGATGACTTCATCCACTTTCGTGGCCGAGACATCCGCCAGAACACCCCGGGCCGTCTGGATGAAATCCAGCGCAAAATTCAGGTTGTCCGTTGGACCTTTTGCCCGAACACCGGAACCGACGAGGGGGCTCTCCTCCTGGACCTGGATGGTGATCTCGATTGCCGTGACCGCGGTGAAATCAACCCCCGAACCGGCAATGGTCGTGAAGGTCGAGAAGGGCATCGCGATGGTGGTGGCCACCGGAATATCATCGGACAGGATCCGGGTAGCCGTGGAAAAATCGGTCGCGCCGGAGAACGCGACAATCGTGATGGCAATGGGGTCTGCACCGAGGACCAGGTGGTTGAAGCCGAATTCAAAGGTATGGCTCTCGCCGGCCTCGGTCAGGTCCGGGGTAGGCGGCCCGATGCCCGGGACCGGATTGAGAAGCGTGTTATTTGCATCGAATCCGTCCCACTGCAAAACGAGGAAAACAACTGCATTTGGCGCACCCGTGATGACCAGCTCGCCCCCGATAACCTCGGCCTGGCCGAATTCCGTTTCATCAGCAGCGTCCCGTTCACGCCCGAGAATCGTGCCGGTGAAGTCAAAAACGGTGTTCTGCGTGAACGGACCGTTCATGATCTGGTCCTTCGTAAAGGTATCGACCACGAGATCGGCCGTCGCAGACAAGCCGATAAACAGGCTGCTCAACAGCAGTGCTGGAAAAGGTATTCTCACAAAATTTCTGGACTGATCATAAATCCTAACCCGAACACGGGCCCGCGTTTACTCGCAAACGCTGCGCCAAGGCATCCGCCCACTGCAGGTGACCGTACGATCCCGCGAGAAAACCATCGCGTTTCGCCTTGAAGACTATAGCCCGAGATTCGCCTAAAACCCATTGTTTAATGCACCCAGCCGGTGGAAAAATCGCGGGTGCGCAAACAGTGAAACGGGCTTTGGCAGACCATTGAAAATGCGCAGTACATTTGGGCGTCATCGGACAATCCTTACCACAGCCGTGCTGATACGAACGATCCATCCGTGGGAATTGGAGCAGCGATTGACCGGCCTGAACGCCATCTGGGTCGCGGCGGGAATGGCGGGAATCGCCGACGACCTTTCCGAGTAGGCCTAGAGCGAGGATACGCACTCAACATCGTCGAGAAAAAATTCAACCGAGGCATCCAGGCATTGCAC
>JAPYUI010000176.1:4020-5581 GCA_029936175.1 Kiritimatiellia bacterium | reverse complement strand
CCCCGGGAGTCTTCAAAACCAAACTTTTTCATGGGCTGAACGCCTGCAGATTTCACCACGAGGTCGGCACTGGTCAGGTTTTCAATCGGGACGTCCCCCTCCTTGGGAATCGTCGAGATCGGCACATAAAAAATACCGTGCTTGTTGCGACCCTCCTTGATGCGCTGTGCCCAGGCCGGTTGCATTTCTACCGGGAAACTGCTGGTCTCCTGGATAATAAACTCGCCGGTCTCGTTATCTGCATCGGCAACCACATTCGTCGCCGTGGTGGCCGTATCCACCCCAGCAAGCTCATCCTCCATCCCCATCGCTGCCTTGATATGGTCACGATAATGCCAGGCCAGGCCGGCCGCGATCAACAGGGACACCCCGCTGATGATCAGGTGGGGCAGCCACCGCTTGAATCGCTTCGGTGGCTTTTCCTCAACGTACTCCTCGTAATAGGGTTCCTCCTCATGCACCTGCTCGTACACCGGTTGGTCGGGGGCCTGCTGATTGTAGGGGTTGTTCGGATCCTGAGGGTAATCGTTCATCCGGGAGAGGATAAACACAATGTCGGCAATTTGGAAGCGTGATTTTTGGCCTGTTTAGACAGGTCCTTCCGGTCGGCGGGGCGACACCAACCGGACAACGCCCGGGCTCAGGGTTCGAGATTGCGCACGCGAACAAAAAAGGTCTGCCAGACCGGGGGAAACGCCACCGTGGTGGTGTTGATCCCGCCCGCATAGCTGTTGTTGAGCACCGTCATCGGCTGCCAGGTGATATTTTCATTCAAGCTGAGATTATCCGTGGTGTAGTCGACTTCCACCGCCCAACCGGCTTCCCCGGTGGACGCAATGACGATGTTGCCGCCTGCAAGGGCGTCCAGGGCACCGATCTCTACCGTGAAGCCGGGTCCGGGATCCGTCACGAATATCAGAACCCCGTTACTCGACCAGGTGGCATCGACAGCGTTCACGGCCTGGAAGCTGTAGAAATACAGGGTGCTCGGCTCGAGTTGATTCACCGTGAAGGGGATGTCGGGATTGACCGTATTCGGAAAGGTGCCGATGACCTTGGCATGCTGCCAGGCGTTCTCGTTCGTACCCCCCAGGCTCGTCCCGTAAAACAGCTTGAGCGTATAGATAAGGTTCGGGGCATCAAATCCGGCGTGCACCGTCACCTGCTCGAAGCCGACATCGGTGGCTGCGAGGGTCAGGATATTTGCTTCGTCAGGCAGGGGACACACCGGGGCAAAGGGTTGGTTCGACCCGGGACTGCTGTCCACAAAGGCCAGGGAGCCATAGGCGATGCCGGCTCCCTTGGCAAATTTTGCCTCCATGCATTCGCCGCCCCCGTTCTCGTAGAAGGCGAAAACCATCGGGTAGCACCCGATCTGCGTGAACGTAACCTCTCCGACAACCGATTGACAGCCGTGCAACCCCCGGTTGTCGACCACGAGTTCACCCGGGTCTGTATAGTCACCGTCCAGGTTGAGGTCGATGAACCAGACGCTGCCATCGTCACTGCGCGTGCCGAGGGTCCAGGTGCCCAGGTCGTCGGGGCCGATGATCATGACCCC
>JAPYUI010000176.1:0-3920 GCA_029936175.1 Kiritimatiellia bacterium | reverse complement strand
AAATTGGTCGCAACCAATGTTTCGACATCCATCTGGACGATGTCCAGGCTCACCGGTACGGTCAAACCATCATTGGACGCGCTGTTCAGGGTGTCGTCGATGGTCAGTAATCCGCTCAATGAGCCGACGGGGAGTCCGGCGGTATTGAATTGGAGCGTGTGCCCAACCGTTTCGAAGGGGCCGGATGAGCTCCCCCCCGCGGGCGTGACCGAAAACCACGAGGTATTGTCGCTGAGGGTGTAGCTCAACAGGGTCCCGGCTTCGTCTCCATTCCATACCTGGAGCGGGAGCGATGCGGCATCGAAACCCACGTGAACCCGGTGGCTGATCGCGGACGGGTTGGCCTGGATCAAGGGCTCGTGCACGGTCAGGATAACGGGAATGGTGAGCGGACTGTTCAGGGCTGCCGGATCGGATACCGTCAGGTTGGCCACGTACTGGCCCGCGAGCAGGCTGTCGGTATCAAAGCTGAGCGTCGCCGTTTTCTGGTCGTTCGTCCCGGTCGAGATGTTGCTCGCCGGGGCGATGGAGAGCCAGGGCTGGTTATCCGAAATGCTGAAGGCCAGCGTGCCCAGGCCGCCATTCCATACCTGGATCGTGGTGTCGGATGCATCGCTGAACTCCGGCGTGGACACCTCCACCTGGAAGGTGCTCAGCCGGATCAGGGGTGTCGTCGCGGGCAGGGTGGTTTCCCCGGGTGTACCCGCCCCGCCGGTGGCCTCCCAGTTGGCCGGATCATTTGCGAAGGCGAGAACATCCAGCCGCTCAAGCGAGGGGCCGGTTCCGCTTGCCCCGACCGGCCAGGGGGGGCTGACTTCGTACCGGACTTCGTCGACCGTGATGTACGGGGCAGAGGGTTCGCCGAGATCCGGCGTGTCGGGCTTGCGCAGGCGGATGTTTTCGCCGTTGTCCTGGAGCAGGCCGCCGTACGGGCCGAAAATCCGGACATCGGCGGCCACGCCATGCTGGCTCCGGAAACTCAGCGGGTCCCCGGCCGTCACCAGGATCACCTCTTTCGGGTTCAGAATGATACCCCCCGGGAAATCGTAATCGATCCCCGCAATTTTCCAGGTATTGGACGTTAACACGGGATGATAGAGCGGGACCGGGCCGTCGCTGATATTCTGCAACTCGACATATTCGCTCCCACCCGGGACCGGGTGATACATGATCTCGCTGATGACGACGGGCCCGATACGCGGCCCGGCATTGGTCGACCCCGTGGTCACATTGGTCTGTGCAGGCATGTATTCCGTGCCGATACTGTTGAGGTAGCGTCCAAAGGACACGCCATTTTCCGCGGCGTCGAATTCCACCTCGTCGACAAAGGAGAGCAGGTTGGTTCCTCCATCCGCCTCGACCAGGTAGAGTTGATCCCCCTTGGAACTCAAGCTGAACTCCGTGGCCGCGGGTATGCCGGGGCTCGGGTTCCATTCGCCGTTGGGGTTGAACTGGGACTCATCGAAGGTGAGATACCCGTTGCCGGGAATGACCGTGCTCGCCGGGATCTTGAACATCTGGTAGTTCCCCGGCGTGTCGCTGAGATACCAATTGCCGATATTCACCGGTGAACCGGACGTGTTGTACAGCTCGATGGTATCCAGGGCCGGAAGGTCGGTATGGGACAGGATTTCGTTGATCACGACAACCGCTACCGGCCCGCTGCCGGCCCCGCCCGGGGATCCCATGTATTCGCTGCTCGCCTGCCAGTTCGCCGGGTCTTCGAGATCAGCAAAGGCATCGAGCACCTCGAGCGAGCTCCCCCCTTCATCGCCTGCACGCGCCGGCCAGCGTCCATCGACATCGTAGGCGAAAGAAAGGATGAGCTGACCGCCCGGGTCGACCAGGGTAATCCGTTCGCCCTCGTTACTCAGCTTTCCGCCCGCCCATTCGCCGGCAATGAAGGGAACAATCGCAGGACCATAGCGGGCCTGCATGGCCGCGGAATTGTTAACCACGACGACCCGCTCACCCACGTTGAGCGTATGGCTGCTTAATACCAGTTCATCAAAGGGCTCCGTGGCGACAAATTTTACCCCCGCGAGGTCCATGGAACCGAGGCCCAGGTTCACCAGTTCCAGGTATTCGTATTCCGACCCGCCCGGCGGATCGTACATGATTTCGCTGATGCGCAGGCCCTCGTACAGCGAGGGGCTCGTGGTAATGTCGATGGTCATCACGTAATCAAAGGCGGCACGGATGGATTGGGCGCTCTCGGTTGAAGCAAAGACGCCAGCCTGTACGCCCGTGGTTCCCGGCAGCAGGGACTCGGTATGCACCGGGATCCAGACGCCTTCCCCGTTGCGGTATTCGAACACGAGTGCGGTGCCTGGAAACGTTGGGCGGTGGATTCGGATCGTATGTTGGTTTTCGGTGACCGCCACAGCCCCCAGGACCGTCTCGGTCCCACTGGACAGTTGCTCGATAACCTGGAGGGTGGTGCCATCTTTCAGTCCGAATGCATAGCGCTTGTTCACCCCGCCCTCGACGATCTCCGCAAGCAGGCCGCTCAGGTAGTCTCCAAACTGGCGGGTCTCCATCTGGAGCTTGGTCTGGATCACCCAGTCATTGGTCGCGGACAGGTTTCGGAAGATCGCCGGGTAGGTCGGGGCCGGGTAAACAAAAGGACGGGCGGTGTGCTCTTCCACGTGCAGGGAGAGGAACCCGTCACGTTTTTGCAGGGAGTAATAGGTATCCGGCGAGTAATTATCCTCCAGCTCCAGGTTCTGCAGGCCCCAAACCGTATCCAGGGTGTCATCGGAAAAGGAGCTGAAACCATTTACATTATACACCGCGGCCTGCCGGGTGAACACGGTCTGCTGGGCATCTCCATCCGTAAGCGTAACCGCAATATCGTAGAGACCCGGTTGGCTGAAAGTGAAGGTCACGCGATCCAGGGTGTTATTCAGGTTGGTTGCCACGGGACCCGGACCCGTTGCGGCAAAGCTGTATCCGAGCACCGTGCCTTCCGGGTCATAACTCGCACCGTGATCGATGGTGAGGTTCCCCGTTACCGGCACATTCCAGGAGCCGGGGTTCACGTCCAGGTCTGCGACCGGGGCCGCGTTGCCGGTCTTGGTCACGGTAAAGACGCGTGAATCGATCACCTGGCCGTGGTGGTCGATGCTGTTCAACACCAGGTTGTGCACCCCTTCATCCAGCAGAAGACCCGTGAGCTCCCAGTTCGTCTTGCCCGGCCACAGGGTCGCTGCCTCGGGATGACCAACGATCTCGACCGAGTAGGCGGTCGCGCCCGCATCCCCGGTGATGGTCAGCACATCGTTCGTGGTTGCCATACTGCTGCCGTTACCACTGGTCACGACAAAGGCCTGGTTTACATCGGCCAGGCCGATCTCGTTCAAGGACGGCGATGCCCGCCCCGCAAACCAACTGGTAAAGGTTGAAATACCCGGGTCGTAGTGCGCCGAGGCATCCGCCTCCATGTTGAGCCAGGTCGTCATTTGCGCGGAACCGTCAGCCAGGTTGTTGACGATATACAGCAGGTAGTAGTCGAAAAGACGCTTGTTGTACGGCTTCAGGAAATAATTCTTAATTCCCGACAGGTTGCCGATAAAACCCTGGGAGACCCGGCCGGACTGGTAGGCCAGGTCGCTGTCCCAGTGCAGGAACATCCAGCGGCCATCCTCCGCCTTGCGATACATGTAACCGTTTTTGCCCCGGTTGAGGGTGATGGAATCCCAGTCCATGCTGTAGCCACGAACGGCAGCGTGCAAGTTCATCAAGTCCGGGTCCGCGAGGCGGTTAATCTCCTGTTCACTGAAAGTGTTGGCGGAGATGGTCTTGAACCAGTTGACCATGGCGGAATAATCGTACGCGGTCTCGTGCGAGCGCGCATTCCATTCCGAGTGGTACCGGATGGTTTCCTCGGTGCCCTTGTACGACCAGTCTGCATTGCGATT
>JAPYUI010000175.1:6157-8394 GCA_029936175.1 Kiritimatiellia bacterium | reverse complement strand
GCTCATTTAACATGCGTATCGTTTCAGCCATCATCCTGCTCGGCTTGACCCTCGGGAACCACACCAGCGCCCGGCGCCCCAACATTCTTTTCTTCATGGTCGACGACCTGGGATGGACCGACCTCGGTTGTTACGGATCCGACTACTACGAAACCCCGAACATTGACGCCCTGGCTGCAAGGGGAATGAAATTCACCAACGGCTATGCCGCCTGCACCGTCTGCTCTCCCACCCGGGCTTCCCTCATGACGGGAAAATATACCCCGAAACACGGGGTTACTGATTTCATCCACAGCCCCACGATGATGCTGAAGCACGAGGAGGTAACCTTGGCCGAGGCCTTGAAGTCGGCCGGATACCGGACCGCGCACGTGGGGAAATGGCATCTCGCCCCGCGCGGCGTAAAGAATTACAAGGATTTTTACCCTGAACACCATGGCTTCGACCGCAATATCGGCGGCGGCCACTGGGGAGCACCCAGCACCTACTTCCACCCGTACGGGGGGAAAAAGGCCGTGGAGAATATACCTCCCGGTGGACAAGCCGGTGATTTTCTTACCGATCGACTGACCGACGAGGCCCTGGGAATTATCCGGGAATGGAAAGACGTTCCTTTCTTTATTCACTTCGCCTACTACGCCGTCCACACCCCGGTCATGGGCAAACCGGAGCTGGTGGAGTACTACCGCAAGAAGCCCAAGGGTAAAAAACAGAACAAGCCGGCTTATGCCGCCCTGTTGCAATCCGTGGACGAGAGCGTGGGGCGCATCCTGGACCAGCTTGAAAAACTGGGCCTTGCCGAACAGACCTTCATCGTGCTTACCGGGGACAACGGCGGCCTGAGGTCGCAAACCGACAATGCACCGCTGCGGGCGGGCAAGGGGTCGGTTTACCAGGGCGGGGTGCGCGAACCGACCCTCGTCCGGTGGCCCGGGGTGACCCGGCCGGGAAGCGTGTGCGACACCCCTGTAATTACCATGGATTTTTACCCCACGATTCTCCAGGTCGCCGGCGTTGAAGGAGATGCCCGGCATAACCGGGAGGTGGACGGACTCGACCTCAGCCCCCTGCTCCGGGATCCTACAGCCCCCCTCGGGCGGGACGCACTCTACTGGTATTTCCCACACCGGCACTCAGGCGGGGCCCGCCCGTATGCCGCCATCCGTTACAAGAACCTGCGCCTCGTCCGCTGGTTCAACAGCAAGCGCCTGGAACTCTATGACCTGGAAAAGGATATCGGCGAATCAAGGAACCTTGCCCCATCCATGCCGGAGAAAGCCGAGGAGCTTAACGCCATGCTCGGTGTATGGCTCAAGGACACCCGGGCAGCCCTGCCCGGCCCAACGAAAAAGCCCTAGCCCCGCAATCGCTATCGACCACCACCCGGAAACACCATGAACAAACACCTTTCCCGCCGCTTCGAGGTTCGCTGACCCCCCGGTCTGGCGGCGGATTCCAAGGAAGTATTGCCATCTACCGCACCCCTAACCCGCAAGGACCCAGGGCATTAACGCGTGAGAATATGTGCGTGTGTCCCATGTGCCCACGTGCTACCCTCCGCGGATGAAGACACCTTGGTATATCCTCCTCTCGATCGCCTTCCTGTGTCCAGCCTGGACCAGGGCCGAGTCGTCCTACATCGACTTTGGGGAGCGCGTAAATACCTTTGCGAAAAAACTGGGGGACCTCCTTGAGTCCGACTCGACGGGAGCCGAGGAGCCGAAACCCGGAAAGACCATCATTTCAGCCCTCCAGGTTTCCAAGCAACTCAAGCCAAGGCGCTCCCACAGGGTAAACTACCTCAAGCCGGAAAGTGCCATCCTGAGCGGGGCAGAACTTTATCGCAAGCGCCTGCCAAGCGTGGTCATGATCGGGAAGATCTACAAGTGCGATCGCTGCGATCGCTGGCATGCCAATATCGCGACGGGATTCGTTATCCATCGCGACGGGATTATTGTCACGAATTACCACGTGATTGAAACAGAAGATGCCGAGGATGCGATCGGGGTGCAAACGCACGACGGAAAAATCCATCTCGTCGAGAAGGTCCTCGCCAGCAGCCAGCAAAACGACCTCGCGATCTTGAAGATCGACGCGACGGATCTCCAGCCGGCACCCATTGCAACCGGGGTCGATGTCGGCGCATCGGTCTCCGTCATCAGCCACCCCGTCAAACACCTCTTCACCTATACCGAGGGTACCGTCAGCGGGAAATCCAAGCGGCGTTACCGGAAAAC
>JAPYUI010000175.1:2354-6057 GCA_029936175.1 Kiritimatiellia bacterium | reverse complement strand
ACCCTGGTCGATCATTACCAGGGCCGGAAATTCAACAGCCCGAATGACATCGCCGTCGCGCCGAACGGGGATATCTACTTCACCGACCCGCGCTACCGCGGACCGGAATCGGTCGACCTGGATTTCGAGGGGGTCTTCCTGGTTCGGGGCAACCAGGCCATCCTGGCGAGCAGGGACACGGAGCGCCCCAACGGCATACTCGTCTCGGCCGACGGGCGCTCGGTCTTCGTTGCGGATAACAATAACCGCGAAGGGGGTGCCCGCACCCTGTTGAAATTCGCCATCGCGGCAGATGGAACCCTGGAGAGCAAAGAAGTGCTGTACCGCTTCAGGAACGATCAGCGTGGCATCGACGGCATGGCCATGGATGCAGCCGGACGCATCTACGCGGCGGCCGGGAAGGGAGAAGACGCGGGGATATACATCTTTACGCAGGAGGGGCACCTGCGCAACCGCATCAAGGTCCCGGATCTCCCCACGAATTGCACCTTTGGCGGCCCCAAACGCCCCAACACCCTGTACATCACCGCCCAGGTCAAGGCCGAGGCCGACGGAACCCCACGATTCGGCTTGTTCCGTATTCGGCTCGAAAGCGGAGGATCCAAGGCATCCGGGCGCTGAGCCCATCCCGGCCTGCCGGGGCTATTCGGCCGGCCTGGCCTCGCTGCTGGAAAGCATCCATGAACCGTACGCAAACAATGGGTATAGGCCTCCTCTGGGTCGCGTTTTGCTTGTCGGTCCCCGCCCGCCCGAACCTGCTGCTTTTTCTCGCGGATGACATGACCTACACGGACCTGGGGTGCTACGGAAATAAAGACGTTCACACGCCGCACATCGATCGACTGGCGGCCGAGGGCCTGCGCTTCACCCGCTTTTACAACAGCTCCCCGACCTGCTCACCCCTTCGGCAAAGCCTCTACACCGGCATCTACCCGGTCCGAAACGGCGCGCATCCCAATCACAGCCGCGTCTACGATTGGGTCCGGTCCCTGCCCCATCACATGCAGGCCCTGGGCTATCGTTGCGCCATCGTCGGCAAGCGGCACGAGGCCCCAGCCGAGGCTTTTCCCTTCGAGATGCTGGGCGGCCAACACGGCGATGGAGGAAAAACACCGGACGGCGCGGATCTTCCGCTGGAGCGGGCGCGGGCCTTCATGGACCGCGACCGAAAGCAGCCCTGGTGCCTGGTCGTGGCATCCAACCAGCCTCATACGCCGTGGAATCGCGGTGATGCCTCGGCCTATCCCCCGGGGCAACTTACGGTTCCACCCTATCTCGTGGACACCCCGGAACTGCGCGAGGGCCTTTCACGCTACTATGCGGAAATCAGCTACATGGATGCCCAGGTCGGCCGGGTCATGGCCGACCTGGAGGCTCTCCAGATGGAGCAGCATACGCTGGTGATCTGGCTGAGCGAACAGGGCTCGCAACTCCCTTTCGGCAAGTGGACCTGCTATGACACCGGGATTCACGCGGCAGCCGTCCTGCGTTGGCCGGGCGTCGTGGCCCCCGGGAGCCGCTCGGCGGCCCTGGTCAGCTACGTTGACGTGGTTCCGACCTTCGTCGATGTGGCCGGGGGCCAACCGGAAAAGATCGATTTCGATGGCCGTTCCTTCGCCCCCCTCCTGCGCGGCGAGCGGGACCACCACGCGTCACATGTTTTCGCCACCCATACCACCCGCGGCATTCACGGCGGATCCGAGGCCTATGCGACCCGCGCGGTCACCGACGGGCGCTGGCTGTACATTCGAAATCTCCACCACACCGAGACCTTCCACAACGTCATCACGGGGAAGGATCGCATCTTTCGCTCGTGGAAAGGCGTTGAAAGCGACTTTGCCCGCACGCGGGTGGCAGCTTACCAGCGCCGTCCACGGGAGGAGCTCTACGACCTGGAGACGGACCCCTGGTGCCTGAAGAACATCTCGGCCGGGCACACGGAACGCCGGGGGGCCTTATCCCGGCAGCTTGACGCGTGGATGGAAAAACAGGGGGACAAGGGCGATGCCACGGAGCGGGCAGCGAAAGAGCGACAACCGGCGGAAAAACCCTGGGGACGAAACGGGAGCTACCGCCTGCCCGCCGCCCCCTGACCCGGACTGCCGGGTAATACTTTTTTACTGGAAGCGATTCTCCATTCACGTAAGCATGATGGCTATGCGTACATCCATTATCCTGCTCGTCATGGCCCATTCGCTCCTGGGGGCCGCACCGCCCCATATCGTCCATATCATCTCCGACGACATGGGGTACTCCGATATCGGCTGCTACGGGGGCGAAATCGAGACCCCCCATTTGGACAGCCTGGCAAAAGGCGGCATCCGCTTCACGAACTTTTACGTGAACAACATGTGCTGGCCGACCCGTGCAAGCCTGATGACCGGCCTGTACCCGAAAACGGCCCTGCACAAGAACGGCTCCGCGGAAGACGGCCTGCATCCCGCCGCCACCACCCTGCCCCAGGCCCTGCGGGCCGCCGGCTACACCACCCTCATGTCCGGCAAGTGGCACCTGTCGAGTGCAAATGAGCCCGACGGGCCCAACGCACCGCATCACCGGGGTTTCGATCATTTTTACGGAACCATCTACGGGGCCTCGGACTTCTTTGCCCCGGTGGATGTGCAACTGGATGGCAAAAGCATGGCCCACGAGTGGAAGGACAATCCGGACTACTATTACACGGATGCACTCACGGACCACGCCATCGCGTTCCTGGAGGACCGGCCCAAGGAGAAACCCTTCTACCTCTACCTGGCCTACACGGCGGCTCATTGGCCGCTGCACGCCAAGCCGGCAGACATCGCCGCCTACAAGGGCCGCTACGCCATGGGTTGGGACAAGCTGCGTGAGCAGCGCCACGCAAGAATGAAAGCACAGGGTGTTGTCAACCCGGCCTGGAAGCTCTCCGGGCGCAATCCCGAGGTCCCCGCCTGGGATAAGGCCGATAACAAGGCCTGGCAGGAGCGGCGCATGGAAGTCTATGCCGCACAGGTCACCTCGATGGATCGCAACATCGGGCGGGTGATCCGGTACTTGAAGGACACCGGGAACTTCGACCATACCCTCATCATCTATCACCAGGACAACGGGGGCTGCCATGTCGAGTACACGACCACGCGCAGCGGTTCCTGGAGCAGGAACTTCACGACCGATGGGAAAAAGAACCCGGTTCAATCCGGGAACATCCCCGGCCTGATGCCCGGCCCCCAGCAGACCTTCCAGTCCTACGGATACGGCTGGGCGAACGCATCCAACACCCCCTTCCGGCGATTCAAGCAGTATGACCACGAGGGCGGCACGCGCTCCCCGCTCATCGCCTCCTGGCCCCGGGTGATTGCCCGGCCGAGTGCAGGCGGTTTAGCCGGCCAGGTCTGCTCGGCGATCGACCTCCTGCCGACCCTGCTCGAGGCGGCCTCCATCCCGGCACTCCAGCAGAAACCACTCGCCCTGGAGGGCCGTTCCTTTCTCCCCGTGATCCACGGCCGGCCCGGGGACTGCAAGCCGCATGAGGCCCTGTACTGGGCCCATGCCAAGGGGAAGGCCGTCCGGGCGGGTGACTGGAAACTCGTCGCTGCCACCAAGTCTCCCTGGGAACTCTACAACCTCGCCGAGGACGGCACGGAACTTCACGACCTGGCGAAGAAGATGCCGGAAAAGGTGGCGGAGCTGGAGAAGAGACACAGCGAATGGGCCAGGCGAACCC
>JAPYUI010000175.1:0-2254 GCA_029936175.1 Kiritimatiellia bacterium | reverse complement strand
TGGCACTCAGGTCGACGTGCAGGCGATGGTAATCCATCGCTTCCCCGCCCGGGTCGATGCGGTTGATAAAGCAGGCAAATGCGGCCTGCAGGTTCCGCGTGAGCTGGACCTTCCCGGAGAACTTCCAGCCTTCGCCATTGGTTCCTCCACCGGTGAAGCTCGAGTCCGCGAAGGTCGCGAAGACCGCATCGGCTTCCAGGTCACGATAATTGAGGTCCAGGGACCAGGTACCCGGTTCCCCGACCTTGCCGATGCCGATGCCTACCTGGTAGCCGGTATCACCGGCGCTCGTCGCCTCATGATTCACGACATAGTCGAGGTAAATGGTCCCGGGCAGGCCGCCGAGATCCGCACCGTATGACGCAGCAAATTCAAGGAGCCCGTAATCGTTGGCCAAAACATCTTCCGCATCATCGCCTTCGCCGATGCGCGTGGTGGTATTTCCGAAAGCATTATCCCTGAAGACCGGTCCACGGCCCTTGACCTCGTCGTACACGAAGTACCCCACGCCGATATGCACCCCCGCGAGGTCCGCGGTGGCCGTGCTGCCCCAGAGGGTGGTTTCGTCATCGTCCCTGCGTTCCTCCACCACATAGTAGCCCGTGTTGATATCCAGGGGCCACGCCTCGCCACCGCCAAGGTTCAGGTTGATGCCCTCCGGCGTCACGTCACTATCCCAGACCAGGTCCCTGGCGAGAACCATGGGGTTTGCCATCTTGCCCCCGGTGACCCTGAGCGGCGCATCGTCGAGCTGCCAATCCACAAACGCACGGTCGAGGTTGATATGCTTGAGCGAAAAGGAATCATCCAGGCTCTGGTTCCGCCCGATGGGACTGTCTCCCCCACTCGACAAGCGAAGACCCGCCTTCACCTGGTCCGTTACCTTTGCCTTGATGTTTACGCGAGACCGGAAACGAAGACGGTTTCGTTCATCGCGGCCCTCCTGGTCTACGTATTCCTCTCGCAAGCGGATATCACCGCCCACGTCAAGCTCGGCACCGGCCAGGGTCAGCCCCAAACCCGGCACCCCAAGGGCCATAATCCCGACTAAGACGTGCTTGAACATACGCTGTAACCCCTAGTGGTTTTAACGGGTTTAGTAAAGCGAGGGCACAAAAAACCCCTGGAACGCGGAAGGCTCCAGGGGGAGAGAGGATCCTGTACAATCCATCTACCTAGAACGTTGCAACCACGTCCAACTGCAGACGATTATAGCCCAGGTCTTTACCCTCCGGGTCAATCGTATTGATGAGGTAGGCGAATGCAGCCTGGAAGTTTGCAGCCACCTGGTATTTGCCCGATAACTTCCAACCCGCTCCACCCGTTCCTCCACCAAAGGAATCCGAATCCGCAAAGGTCGCATAAACCGCATCCGCCTCGAGGTCGCGGTAGTTAAGGTCCAGGGACCAACTGCCGGGATCCTTGGCCTTGCCAATAGCCACGCCGACCTGGTAACCGGTATCGCCCGCGGTGTCGGCGTCGTTGTTCACCACATAATCCACGTACACCTTTCCCGGCATGCCACCGAGATCCATGCCATAGGAAGCACCGACCTCGAGCAGGCCGTAGTCATTTGCAAGCACCTCGCTTGCGTCATCGCCCGCTCCAAGTATCGTGGTGGTGTTGCCAAATGCATCGTCATTATAGATCGGGGAACGACCCTTGACCTGGTCATAAAGGAAATACCCGGCACCCAGGTTGATGCCCCTGATTTCCGTCGTGACCGTGCTGCCCCAGAGGGTCGTCTCGTCGTCACTACTGCGTTCCTCGACCACGTAGTAGCCGCTGTTGACCTCCAGGGACACGCCCTCGCCACCTGAGAAATTGACATTGACCCCTTCCGGCGTCACGTCACCATCCCACACGAGGTCTTTGACGATCACCATCGGATTCACCATCTTTCCCCCGGTGAAGGTCAGCGAACCACCTCCCGGCGTCCAGTCGATGAAAGCCTGGTCCAGGCCGAAATTTTTCAGGCTGAAATTCCCGTCGAGCGACTGGTTGCGGGATACCGGATCACCGCTGCCCGTGGCGAGACGAAGGCCCACCCGGGCGTTGTCGTTCAAGTCGGCATCCATCTTGATGCGACCGCGGATACGCAAACGGTCTCGCTCGTCCCGGTCATCCTGGTCAATATGTTCGCCCCGAACGCGTAGATCACCGCTGATGCTTAACTCGGCATAGGTCGTGGTCAACAGGGCGATAGAACCCAGGGCTATCATGGCCCCAATCAGTTTTTGCTTATTCATATTCG
>JAPYUI010000406.1 GCA_029936175.1 Kiritimatiellia bacterium | reverse complement strand
GGGGTAGCTAGTACCAGTGGTAACACTGTAAATGCATACCCGCAAGTACCACTCTCAGAGTAGTACGCGCGTATCGCGACGCTCACTCTCCCCCGTTTGAATGAAAGCCCCCGTTTCTCGGATGCTGTGAAAGCACTCCGGTGAACGCGGGCGGGCGTTCAAAAAACTAGCCTATCCGCGAACAAGCCTAACCCTGGACAGCGATCTAACCCTGGACAAGCCGTGCAAAAGGGGTCATGAGCAAGCTTATTAAATGCATTTCTATACTCTACAATCATCACACACCACCACACCACCCCCTCCTCCTCATCTATACCTTCGCCACCCGCCTCCATCGACCACCAGCCGCCCGAGCACCATTTTCCACGCCATTGAGCGTCCCCATGTTGGCGGAGAAATGGGCGGGCGTCGTGCAAAACGACCCTGGACTGCGGCAATCGACAGCTTGCCGTAGCTTCTCCACCGCTGCACAAGGTCCACGCTAGTACGTCCGCCAAGGATCGCACGGCGCCGAATCGGCGACGATTCTGTGCGATCCGTGGAGACGCCCAACCACATCTGCCGCATGTTGCCATGTTTGGAGGGAGGAAGGTGGGAACGAGGTCGCTTGGGTCATCGGGGCGTATTCTCGACATGCCAAAGCGATCGATGGGACGGCGCTAGCACCGGGGTGCACCCGCAAAAGGAACGGAGGCCGTCGGCAACGAATTGGTTGTGGGAGGTAATGTTTCATGTCGCTCGGCCGACGGCCACCGAAGTCGAGCGTCTCGAAACCGTTGCGGGAATGCCAAACCGAAAAGGAGATCAAAGTAAACGATGCGCTCCAGCTCGTGCTTTGGACTACCGATACCGAATGACGATCAACGCTCGGGGCGTCTTTTGGCGCCGGTCCGAGATCACAGCGACCACTGTGTCGTGCGCCAGGCGTGGTGGACTGGGTACCTATTTCTGTGCGGCGCCCGGAGCTCTCAATGGGCAGGACACCGCCGAAGGGCGTGCAGCGATCGCTAGACATGTCCGGCAGTTCTCCGCCGGCGTGCGAGCTCTCCGTGCTAAGGCGCACCAACGACGACCTCAAGATCACGATCCGACCGCCCGTGTGCACTGTGGTCGGTGATTCCACCACGTCCGGAGGCGCCATGTTGCGTAATCTCACCATCATGGAGAGCGTCAACGAGGAGGCTGGAACTCGAGCACGGGATTCCGCTCGACTTGCGGCGCGTCGGCCCGGGCGGAGGCACCGGCCTGGGGATGTGAGCGTCCTCGGACGCCCGCAGCGACTGCTGCGTGACGGTGAACGTGTGTGCTTTTGCACAAATTTCGCATTTTGTCCAGGTTTAGGAACACGAACGGCATCACGACAAAGGGCGACCTGGCGCCGGAGAACGCACAGAACGAGGGCATCACGCACGGGATGGAGATGAGGATTGTTTTGATCGTCAGGGTAGATAGAAAAGTACCTTCATGCATAAGTATAGCGCTCTCCCACACTTGCATTACCATTAGCTGATATGGTTTTGCACAAAGTTGTCCAGACTTAGGTGGTCCGTCGGCTACTTTCCTGAGGAAGTAGCGGATACTAGATTTATTTGTTTTCCAGATTCGGTTCGGTTCTCTCACAGCGGCTCGCCCGCGAGGAAGCGCGAGAAGAAGGCCAGCGCCGCGGCCGGCTTGTCGCTCGCAACCATGTGGCCCGCGCCCTTCACC
>JAPYUI010000405.1 GCA_029936175.1 Kiritimatiellia bacterium | reverse complement strand
TATCTCGGCGGGAAGATACGGCTCCTCCCGGGACTTCACACATTTGATAAAGTTGTAATGTTCGCCGTCAATGTCAGTGTACAGCTTTGTTTCGCCCGGCCCGATGACCGCCTTGAGAACCTTTTCCGAGCTCGCTTCCAGCCGCTTGCGCCAACCGGCATTACCGACCCAGCCCTCACTGCCGAAAAACTTCAAGCTCGTACCGCCATTTTTTACATGCAGGTTCACCCCGTTGGCGTAGGTGTAGTTGATATCGTAGTCAACAAAGGTGTTATACATGCTCCCCTCGTTAACCGTTCCCTTTCCGTGGACCTCGACCGGACCCGTGTACTCGGTGTCGTTCGCCCATTGGGCCGTATCCAGCTGATGGGCTCCCCAGTCAGAAAATTTTCCCCCGGAATAATCCCAGATGCAGCGCCAATGATCCTTGTGGGTTCGTAATGGCGTAAAGGGTGCAAGGGGAGCTGGTCCAAGCCACATGTCATAATCCAAGCCCGCGGGCACCGGGGCTTTCGCTTCATCTGGAAACCGAAAACCGGTCGGGAGTTCAACCTCAATCCGCTGCAGCTTGCCAATCCGCCCGTTGCGCACCAATTCCGCCATGCGGTGGTATAGCTGGATACTCCGATCCTCGGTCGAGGTCTGGAAGATGGCCTTCTGCTTTTTCACCTCGTCGCTGAGTGCCCGCCCCTGGCGAACAGTCAGCGTCGGCTTCTCGCAGATCACGTCCTTACCCGCACGCAGGGCCAACAGGGACATGGGTACGTGCCAATGATCCGGGGTTGAGATCTGCACCGCATCGATGTCATCCCGGGCAAGGAGCTCACGGAAATCGTCAATCACCGCACACCCTTTCTGCTGATACCATTTATCCACGATACCGGCGGCACTCTTCTGCCGGCTCTTGAATACATCACAGACGGCGACAACCCGCGCATCGGGCACCTGGACAAACATTTTCAAGTTGCGACCGACCCCGTGGTTTCCCACCCCGATAAAGCCCATCGTGATCTTGTTGCTTGGGGCATCTTTACCGAGGACCGTGGAGGGGACAATGCTGGGGAAACCCAGCACGGCCGCACCGGACGAATGAAGAAATGTACGTCGTTTCATATCAAGGCTCTCTTTCCGATTCGAGAACCCACGTATCAGCGGGGACGCAGGGTTTAAACTATAATGTGCTTCATTTCCCACTCGCCGGCTTAAATACCCGTTTTTCCCACGTGTTCGGCGGACTGGCCGCCCAGGTTAGCACACGATCCAGAAAGGCCTTCTCCGGACCGGCCACCCGCTCCTGCATCTCCCGGGCAACCTGCTGCAAGGCAGGCTCCCACCGGGCGGGCAACTCGTCCAGGACACGATGCAGATTCAACAGGATGCGCAGGGTCGCCACCCGGAAACCCTCCGGCCACGCAGGCTGACGAAACACCGGCAGGAGCCGGCGCGTAACTTCCTTCGAGTGATGACGACCAATTTCGACCAGCAAGCCCGAGAGCAGGTTATTGCGCACCATCGCTTCCTGCTCCCGTTCTTGCTGGGTCAACTCGTCCATCGGCTCCAGGAATCGATCGAGCCAGTAACCACACCGCGCCGGCGACCGCTCAAAGAGCTCACCCATCAGCCGGCGCGAATGATAATCGAGATCCATGGCAAAGGCCGCTGACTGATCTGCCATCTGGGTTTCCCACATGTTTTTCAGTATCTTCATGG
>JAPYUI010000404.1 GCA_029936175.1 Kiritimatiellia bacterium | reverse complement strand
TCCTTTCCGCATGTATCCTCTTCCTTGGCGGCTCAGCCCACTCGGACCTGTTCTATTCCATCGCGAGCGTGAGCTCGGATACATCCGGCACGGATTTCTACCCGGCAACCAGGCTGATCGAGGGGGCGGGCGTGGGTTTTGAGGCGGCAGCGCCCCACAACCGGACCGGCACCCTGACCTGGGTAACCAATGCCCCGAATGGGGGACTTGGAGACTTCTTCGGACCCACCCCCACCCCGGCTCCCCGGCTCGTTTTCGACCTGGGCAGCACGGTTCCGCTCCAGGAGATCAGCGTATGGGGCTATTCGGACGGCAACGGTAACGGGGCGAATCAATTCAGCCTGCGCTTTGCCAGCGCGGCGGATGGCTTGGCCGGTTTTGGCACCTCGATCACCTTCAACCCGACCTACAACCCGATCCAGAATGTAACGCCCCGCCAGAGCTTTGCCTTCGGCCAGTTTGTAAATGCCCGCTATGTCGAGTTGACCCCCGAGGACAATTTCTTCGGTATTGCGCCCCCGGGTGGCGACCGGGTCGGCCTGGGTGAGGTCGCATTCATGATACCCGAGCCCGCCACCGGCAGCCTGTGCCTGTTCGGCCTGGCCCTGGTCGCCGGCTTGCGGAGCTGCTCCAGGCGGGCCTGGGCCCGCACGGCATAAAGGGCGGCCGTCCAGCGCCCCCTTCCCGGGCTACTTGAGGTCGGCCAGCTTTTTCCGCACCATGGCCGACTGCTCGGCATCCAGGATTTCCCAGCAGGCCAGACCGTTGCCTACCAACTCCCACTCATCAAATTCCCAGACCACCTTCTTGTCCCGGGTGATCTCAAAAATCTGGGGATTCTTGTCCCCGGCATGGCAGTTCCCGATCACGAAGTTCCCATTGGGCATTTCCTGGAGGCAGGTCATCCAGCCCAGGCTGATGTCCGTGCCCGGGACGGTCTGCTTGATCTCCCAGACAATTTCCTTTGCCGGGTTCACCTCGACAATGCTCTTGCCGCTGCCCGAGGCGATAAGGGTATTCCCATTCTTCAGGCGAATCGCCCCGTAGACCCGTGTATTGATCGCGTACTCCCAGATGACCTTCCCCGTCGCATCATACTCCGTCACCACGCCGGGATTCTCGGCGCAGGCCAGGTAGCTTCCCTGGGGCGTCATGCGGACGAGGCGGGTACTTTTCCGGCCGCCTTCGCCCAGCGGTTGGCTGTGCTGGAGCTTGCCCTCGCTGTCCACGTGGATAATACGCCCCACCTTGCTCTCGGTAATCATGGTTTGGCCGTTCGGGAGGCGGGCAAAGGCATGAACGTCCACCCGCTTGCCCTCGTTTCCATTCATCGTCCGGGACTCGTATTCCCAGACCACCTCCTTGCCGAGCGTGATTTCCTGCGTCTTGGTCCACGTGTCATGGAACAGGATGTTCCCGTTCTCGAGCAGGTGCACATCGTGATGACCCGTGTGCCCACGCTCGGGTCCAGCGGTATCGTGCTTCCAGAGCACCTCGCCCTTGGTGTCGCAGATCGCGAGTACGTTCTTGCCATAGGACGCCCCCACGAGGACGAGACGATCTTCTGCAGGATAGGCCCAGGTGGCCAACAGGCCCGACATGCTCAGGAGGAGTAGGATATTTTTCATACGGGTGAGCCTACAAGCCCGCAAGGGTTTGTCACGCAGTTTCACGACCGAGGTGCGACTTCCCCCACCAGGCCACGCCAAAGCATCA
>JAPYUI010000174.1:7111-8472 GCA_029936175.1 Kiritimatiellia bacterium | reverse complement strand
ACACAGTATGAAAAAAGCAATCGTTACACGGGCGGAGCAACACGGTTCCATCGCGGTCAACGCGGGAAGCGGAACAAGCGTCCAAGTCTTGATCGGACCGGATGACGCACCGAACTTTTCCATGCGAAAATTCATCATGGAGCCGGGCGGGGGAATGCCGAATCACACCAATACGGTGGAGCATGAGCAATATGTCCTCCGCGGACAGGCAACGATCGGCATCGGAGACGAGGAGCACCGGGTCCAGGACGGGGACATCGTCTACATCCCCGCGGGGGTACCCCATTGGTATCGATCCGAGGGGGAGGAGCCCTTTGAATTCCTGTGCCTGGTGCCGAACCAAGCCGATGAGATTACGATCCTCGATGGAAATTGAGCGGGAGGTGGAGCGGGTCCCGGGAAAAGGGTTAAGCGGGCGACTGCGCGGATTTGTGGACGCTGAGGCTGGCGACGAGATCCTGGAGGACCTTTTTAATCAGCGGCTTCCTGAGAATGGTTACCGGTCCCATTTCCAGGGCGGTCGCCATCAGTCTCCGCTCAAGATGGGCGGTGAGCAGGATCGCTTTGATTTCCTTGTTCACCCGCTTCAGGTTGCGCAGGGTCTCCCCGGCGCTTCCCTGGGGCATCATCAAATCGAGAAACACCAGGTCAAAACAGCTCGCTTCACCGGTGCTCATCACCTCGGATCCACTGGCAACAGCGACGGCATCTCCCCCTAAATCTTCGAGCCACTGGACCATCAACTCACGGACCGTCGCATCGCCATCGACAACCAGGACACGGAGCGCATCGGCCTTGCAAGCATTTCGTCCGGATTCCCACTGATCCAATTCGATGGCCTCGCAGCGATCTGCTGCATTCATCGACCTTCCATGAAATGGCATCCCCTCGACTCTATTCCGGTAATTCATATCTTTATTGTATATCCATAATCCGTCTTAATGCCTCATAATACATCATAACCCGTCATTATCTACCTGTTAAACAAATTAACACATTTTACAATATAATTATAAAAGGAACTAAATGTATTAAATGATCTCTCGTGCATGCTTTTGTGGGGATAGTACGGTAATGGGCAGGACACCTTCTTGGATCAGCCGTCGGAAATAGCCAAATATTTGGCCGCACATTTTACAAAAAATACACCATTGCGGTAGGTTCAATGGGACACCTATTCACGCGTATTCTTGATGAAGAAAATCATACTTCGGCTGATATTCGGGAGAAGGCCCTGGCTGACGATCGTCCGGGCAGGGGTGCTCAGTGCGGCTTTATACTTGGGTGGTACCTTTTGTTTTCGCCCGACCATCCTCCGCGGGATCAGCATGGAGCCCACCTACATGGATGGCCAATTGGGT
>JAPYUI010000174.1:0-7011 GCA_029936175.1 Kiritimatiellia bacterium | reverse complement strand
TCCTTGCCTGCGGCCTTGTCCAACTCAACCGCCCCGAGCACAAAATCCACCGCCGACTGGAAACCCTGGCCGACCTCGCGAATAAGTCCAGCCACGAAAGCCAGGTGAAAACCCTTCAACGCATGGCGGAAATCATCGGCTATTTTACCGAGGACTGCCATTTGGATTTCGGCCCGATGACCCCCGAGATCATCGATCGATCCGAGCTTCGCGGACTGATCGGCCAACTGCGGATGCACGCGGAGACGGTCGAGGTCAAGATCCACGGAAAAACCATCAGCCTGGGACCGGGGAAAAAGAGCGCCAAGGTGGAATTGATGCTGGAGGGTACGGTGGAAATCGATGGCGAAAGGGCGAACGAGTTCCGTGAATACCGAATCCACATGAAAAAAGAGGAGCAGGACTGGTTGATCGATCGACTGGACGCGGTCCGTAGCATCACCACACCCGATCAACTATAGGCCTGCGACGTCCGCCCCCTCCCCTCGCATCCAAAAACCTCAGGCCACTTCGACGTAGACCTTGAGGGCCTTGCCGCTGACGAGCAAGTCCATCATCTCCCGGTAGTTGTCCAGGCCCTTCACCGCATGGGTCAGGATTTTCTCGGTAACCCCGGGGTAAATCACCTCGGACTTCACCATGTCGCTGATGCCCTGCTCGAAGTGCCGAAAGTTTGCATTCACGCTGCCGACCAAGGCCTTATTCCCCAGCACCCATTCCAGGTTGATCTTATTGGATGGCACGTTGATCTGTTTATCTCCGCCGGTGATGCTGGTCCAGACCATGATCCCGTTGTGTGAGAGAATCTCCATGCAGGAGAAGGCAACCTGTGAACTGCCGGTGGCTTCAACAATAAGATCCGGTTTTCCCGTCTTGGCGACAAGCTCTTCCAGGGATAGCTCTTTCGTGCTGACATACTGTGCCCCATATCCGTGGACGATCTCGGCCTTGATGTTGTTCGTCTGCACGCTGCGCGCAAGGGTGTGGACTTCCAGCCCGCGCAAGCACAGGGCCATCGTGGTCAGCAGGCCGATTTGGCCGCTGCCTGTCACGTAGGCGACGCGCGGCTCCCAGACCCGTAAGCGGCGTTGAACCTCAAAGACCTGCTCGACGGCCTTGGCCGCACAGGACATCGGCTCGGGCAGGACATGCAGGTGCTGCAGTGCATCCGGGATGTGAATCACGAACTCTTCGGTTTCCACAACGTACTCGGTCAGGTAGCCATGCAGGAGATTGATGCCGCGCTCGTAGTAAATCTCGTCACTGGTGAAGTCCGAACGACCGATCCGGTCGTAGATCGTTCTCCCCGCACGACGCACCGTGCAGGTCACGTAGTCACCCGGACTCACCTTGCGCACATGGGGGCCGACTTCTTCAACCCGGCCGAAGAGTTCGTGGCCGAGCACGAGAAAGTCATATCCAGGGGGGGCATTCCCATACTCGGCATCGTTGATCTCCCGATCGGTCGCATCGACCCCCACCTTGAGGACCTTGATGAGAACCCCCAGGCCATCTTTGACATCGGATACAGAGGGCTTGTCCAGCTCGGCCAGGTGCGCGCTGTCAGGGATCCCGGGTTTTACCGCAATGGCTTTCATTTGATGCTCCAATGTATGAAAATCGATGGGAAAAGCGAAGAAACAAAGCAACTACCCCGGATTCCGTCAATCCCGATCTGATATAACCTTGAGGCCTCCCGGAGGCTGGGTTAAATTCCCCGGCATCCCTTGTGACTTTCGCTTGGGAGAGGCTGTCCAGGAAGGACCTGTGCGCCACCGTGTGGGTAGCACCAGGCCGGTAACGTGTCGTTTCTTAGCCCCGCAAACAGAGCCTGTTTATGATACATCGCAGAATACGGATCGGATTCGTCGTGACCGCATGGGTGCTCGAGTCCGTGTGTGCACAGAGCGCCGCGAACCAGGGGCCCCGGCCGACCCGATCGAATCGCCCCGCCCCCAACGTTGAAATCAACGTGCACAAGGGCAAGGCGAAGAGCAAAACATCCGCCACCGGTCGCCAGGAGACCTACGAATTCACGGTCACGATCAAGAACCTGGATGGCATTCATGGCCATCGGGAAATGAAGGCCGAGCTCTTCGCCATAGGAGAGAACCGTTCGGATCATTCGATGTACAACGTGATCGCCACCAAGACATCGACTTTCGACCTTGCCCGCGGGGCCGAGCATGCCTTCAAGTCGGACTTCTTCTACGTGAAATATTATTCCGGGAGCGGGATGACGCTCGGGGGATATCTGGTGCTCGTGTATGACCGGAATGGAACCCTGGTCAAGAGCAAGGCGACAAAGGCCTCCTTCGAGAAAGGCATCAAAACGATCCGGTCTGCGGAAATCTCGAAATCGAGCTCGAAGTCCTTTCGGCTCAAGTAGACATCAACTCGGCCAGGGCGGAACGCGTGCGCCGGTATAGCAGGGCGAAGATCAGGGCGGTCGGAAGAATCGTCAAGGTCGAGGCACACATGATGATCGCCTGGGGAAAGCGTAATCCACTGCTCTGCAGGCTACTCATGGCCAGGGGCAGGGTGACGTGCTCATGTAAAATCAGCAGGGGAATCAAGTGCTCATGCCAGGACAGGATGAAATGGATCAGCCCGAAGGTCAGCAGTGCGGCGTTCATCAACGGGAGTACCGTCCAGTAAATACGAAACTCCGAGGCCCCTTCCACCCGGGCTTGCTCCAGCAACGCATCCGGCACCTGGCGGAAAGCCAGGGTGAAAAACAGGACCCCCACCCCGGAAACGATGCCGGGGAGCACGACGCCGAGGAGGCTGTCGTAGAGGTGGATGCGTTGTATCCAGGTGAGGAGGGGCAAGGCGATGACCTGCTTGGGAATCAGGATGACCAGCAGGGTGAGCATGAACCAGGCGGGCTTGCCTCTCAGCGGGCACTTGGCAAAAACATACCCGCACATGGACGTGAGCAGGACCGCGCCCAGCGCCTGGCCCATCGCGATGAGAAAGGAATTCCCGTACACGGTTCCGTAGTGCAGCCACTCACCTGAAAAAAGTCCCCTGTAGTATTCGCCCCCGAAGCTTTCCGGAAGAAGTTGCAAGGGTCGATAGATCTCCAGGTTGGTCTTGAACCCGGAAAAGAACATCCAGGCAAAGGGATACACGAACACCAGGGTGATGATCAACAGGATGAAGCGCAGGCCCCAACGCGTCAACGCCGCCTTCAAAGGACCGGCTCCCGACCCGGCCGGCCTACGGATTTAAACGTAAGATAGCCAAAGCCCAGCAGGAGAAACATCCACGGGAGCAGGGACAGGCTGATCGCGGTGGCCCGACCAAACGCGTTGAAGGGCGCGAAGGCGGTTTGATAGGTATAGGTGACCATCATCAGCCCCGCGTCGTTGGTCCCCCCGGAATTCCCCAGGATGGTATACGCACCGGAGAACATGGCAAAGGAGTCGACCAGGAGGTACGCCATCACGAAGAGGATCATCGGTCCCAGCAGCGGCACCTGGATGCGCCAGTAGGTCTGCCAGGGCCGCGCGCCTTCGAGGCTGGAGGACTCCTCGTAGGTCTTGGGAAGTCCCTCTAATCCGCACAGCAGGAAAAAGGTCACGAAACCGGTCCAGCGCCAGACGGACTGAAGGACCAGGCCGCAGAGAATCCAATCGGGATCCTTGAGCCAATTGATGGCCTTGAACCCGAAGGGCAACACGAAGAACTGGTTGAGCAAGCCCTCCCTGCCGTGAAAGACGAGGAGGAAGAGCGTGCCAAGCACGACCGGCGGCGTAATCGCCGGGAGGAGCAGCAGGAAGGAAAGGATCGGCCGCAGCCGCTTGAAGGCCGTCTTCAGGATGAAAGCCAGGCAGAGGCTCAGGGGTAAAATCAAGCCGAGGCTGGCCAGGGTATACAGCGTCGTATTTTTCAGCGCGGTACCGTGCCGGGGGTCGCTCAAAACGGCTCGATAGTTGTCCAGGCCGACAAAGTGCGTTGGACCGGCAATCTCGTTGGAATGGAGGCTGATCCGCACCCCGTCGAGCAGGGGGATGGCCCAGAAAAGGAGAAAGCAGGCAAAGAAAGGCAGCAGGAGCGATACGGGACCACCTGGCCAGGACCTCTTCATCTGTGCTCCATCGTCATAGCTGGATCCCCTTCCCTCCGGTCGATATGCCGACCGACCGGATCTACTGGTCCAGGGTTTTCTTGAATTCGAGCAAGGTTTCTTTCGGCGATTGATTCCCGTAAAGGGCGGAGGAAAAATAGTTTTCCTGCATCATGAATAGCGCTTGCGGTCGCTTGGGATGCATATCGACCCCGGATACTTCATCCGCGATCTCCACCAGGACCTTCCCCATCGGCTTACCCGCAAAGTAGTCGTTGCCCTTCAGCAGTTCTTCATCTTTCCATGCCGGCTTGTAGGCCGGGAAACTGTTGCCCATGGTGAAGCGAAGCCGGTTGGCTTCCTTGTCCGTCATCACCCACTTGAGGAATTTCCAGGATTCCTCGACCTGGTCGCTCTCCTTGTAGATCAAGAGTCCCTGGCCGGCAAAGGCGGAGGTGCGGGCACTGAGCTTGCCCTTGTTCTCCCACGCGGGGAGCGGACGCACCGCAAACTTGCCCGCCATGTTCGGGGCGAACTGCTGGAGCATATCCAGGCCGAACCAGTCGGCACCGATCATGCAGGCAACATCCCCATTTTCCACGCTGCCACTGAAGAACAGGGGATCGAAAATCGACCCGCGCTCCGGGGTCATGGCCAACTCATTCTCGAAGAGGTCCACCAGGTATGTAAGGGTCTCCACCGCCTGGTCGAAATCGGGAAGGACTTCACCGGAGCGACTGACAATCTGTGATCCGCGCTGGCGCAACAAGGCCTCAAACTGGCTGGGGTCCACGGCCAGGCCAAAGATGTTATCTTCCGCAAAGGTCTCGCAGACCTTGCGAAAATCTTTCCAGGTCACGATGGCGTCCGGATCGATGTTTCGCGCCTTAAACAGATCCACGCGGTAGTACAGGAGCATGGCGCTGAGCGATTGCGGGAGGCCGTAGATCTTCTTCCCGTCGCTGAACAACTCGATCCGCGGCTTGCTGAATTTCTCGATGAGCTTATCCTTTTTCAAGCGCCCGGTCAGGTCGACAAAGGGGATCTCGCCCGCCAGGTAGGGACCGAAGAAAATCTCGTCCAGCTGGACAATATCCGGGGCACCCTCGCCGGTCTTGATCACCACGCTGAGCTTATCCGGAAGCTCGCGAAAACCATAGGCCATGACCAGGGCGCTAAAGTCCTCATCCACCCCGGCCTGGTACAGCTCCACCATCTTGTCGTAGTAATCTTTATCCTGCTGGGAGCTGATCCAGATTTCCACCGGGGCCGCGCAGAGGTTCAGCGTGAGTAGCGCGAAGAGGCCGAAGGCCGTGTGCTTGAGTTTATTCATCATACTTAGGTATCCGATTCAGCAGGCTAAATTGACCGGCAGGCGGGCAAATTCAATCCAACTCTGCACGTTTTTTAGCCAAGGTAAACACCCGATCCAACATGGCTTCGGTCAACCGACCGGTAAAGGTGTTCTGCTGGCTGGGGTGATAACTCCCGATCAGGGTGTAGGGCCCGAGCTTCGTTTCGGCCGCATGGCCGAATTTCGGCTTGGGCTTGATGACCTGGCCCTGCCCAGCCAGGGCACGAAGGCTTCCATCCCAGGCAAAGCCGCCCAGGGCGATGAGCACGCGGACCCGGTCAAGCAGGCGCAGTTCCTCGTGGAAATATTCAATGCAGGCATCTCGCTCTCCCGTCGTGGGCTTGTTGCCCGGGGGGGCACAACGGACGATGTTCGTCACGTAGGCGTGTTCAAGGACCAGGCCGTCATCGCGACCCGTGGAAAGCGGCTGATTCGCCAGGCCCGCCCGGTGCATCGCCCCGTAGAGCCAGTCACCCGAACGGTCGCCCGAAAACATGCGCCCGGTTCGGTTGGCCCCGTGTGCCCCGGGGGCCAGGCCGACAATGAAGATCTTTGCTTTCGGGTCGCCAAAGCCCGGGACCGGTTTCCCCCAGTAGGTCTCCTCGCGATAGGCCGCGCGTTTTTCTTCCGCCACCCGGGTGCACCACGTGCGCAGACGCGGGCAGCGATTGCATGCGACAACCCGCCTGCCGAGGGTATGAATGGGTTGAACCATGCAAGGGGTGTAGCAAAAGGCTCGGCACAGTAAAAGGCCCTTCCTTCGCGGGAACCGGACGCTACAGCACGACGGTTCGATTCCCGTGCACGAAGACGCGGTCATCGAAAAGCAGGTCGAGCGCACGGGCGAGGACGGATTTTTCCACGTCCCGGCCGAAACGGGCCATGTCCCCGGCACGGTGAGAATGATCGACGGGAATGGTTCCCTGGGCGACGATCGGGCCCTCGTCCAGGTCCTCGCTGGCAAAGTGCGCCGTGGCACCGATAATCTTCACCCCACGCGAATAGGCCTGGCGGTAGGGATTGGCACCGACAAAGGCGGGAAGGAAGGAGTGGTGGATGTTGATGATGCGCTGGGGGAAAGCCTGCACGAATCCCGGGCTTAGAATGCGCATGTACTTGGCCATGACCAGGTAGTCAAAGCGGTATTCCTCCAGGACCGCCAGCACGGCCTGTTCATGCTGCTCGCGGCTTAAACCCTCGGCGGCCACATGGTGAAAGGGCACGCCGAATTTTCCCGACAGGTCGCGCAAGACATCGTGGTTGGCCACCACCGTGGCGATCTCGGCATTCAGGTCATCAAAGTCACAGCGTACGAGCAGGTCGCCCAGGCAATGCGCTTCCCGGGTGGCGAGCACGGCGATGCGCTTCCTGCGCCGGGTGACCAGGCGGGCGTGGGCTTGATCCGGCAGGGCGGTAAGGATCTCGGCATAGAGCTCTTCCCGATCGACCTCGCCTTCAAAGGCCGTGCGCATAAAGAAGCGGCCCGCCTCGCGATCGACAAACTCACCGTTCTCGATGATGTTGCAGTCGTGGCGATAGAGGATGCCGCTGACCCCGGCAACGAGCCCTTTTGTATCCTCACTGG
>JAPYUI010000173.1 GCA_029936175.1 Kiritimatiellia bacterium | reverse complement strand
CCCGCCGGATCACAGGTTAGCCCGGCGTGGTAGAGCAAGGCACGGGCATCCTTCTTCGTTTGGACAATCGCCTGCACGTGGATCAGGTCACAGCCGGCGTAAAGTGTGAAACGAAGTTTTCCTGAAAAGGATTGCCCCTCCAGTTCGCCAAGCTCTACGATGCATCTGCGGCCCACACTTCGCACGGCTACCGACGTGAGTTTGAGGGTGAGTTGGCCCGACTCACTGGGTTTACGGTTGGTATGATCAAAGAAAATGGTCCAGCCACCACGCTTGTTCAAGTCGCGTTGCCCAACAGATAGCACGGTGACCGGATCGGCATCGCGCAAAACCACGACGGGCTTCCCCTTGCCCGGTGCCACGGCAATCGATCGCACCAAAGCTCCCTGTCCTGAAATGTTGAGCGTCAACTCCGTTGAACCCTCCGGCGTATCCCACCCAATTACGAGCGCCTCGCCGACTACCTTTACCGCCACTCCACTGGCCGGGTCGTAAGACTTCATATCCACGGGAACTGCAGCGTATGCAGCCTGTGCGCAGATAAACCCCATAGCGCTCCAAATTATCCGCATCGGTTTACCTGATATGCCGTTTTTAATTATCTTTGCGCTGAGGCAAGAGTCCGCTTCATTTGTTCCCAGCGGACAAGAGGACGGCCATCGCCTGGCCCATGCCAAGCCCGACGTTCATGTAGGTCTTGGCATTGCCCCCGTAGTGGGCGTTGGAGGAAGAACCCATGCTCAGCGGGTGGGTGTAAACGGTTGCGACGTCACCCTTGTGGGCTTTGCCAAAGGCAAACATGCCGTCGAGGATCAACTTCTCGTTGCCGGAAGCCGTGTCCTTGTTGGTCTGGCCGAGGGTGGCGACAACCATTTTGGCCTTGGGTGCATTGAATTCCTTGCGGAGAGCCTTGAGGAGCTGGTGGAGGTTCTTCTCGTACATGGCGGAATGAGCCGCGTTGTAGCGGTCCTTGTCGCCCTGCCACCAGAGGAAGCCGGCAACCTCGTACTCGGTCGCGCCAGGGTAATACTTGTCCAGGTTTTTCAGCACGGCCTGGGCTCGTGCGACGTCGCCCTCGTACTGCAGTCCGGCGTGCCAGTTATGCTTGGGAGGTTCGGGCACCTCACCCTTCGTCCAGCTCGGGTAACGCACCTCGTCGTTATAGGCCGGGGTGACGAGGGTAATCTTCTTGCCAGTCTTCTTCTCGGTGGTCTCGACCTCGTGACGCGGACTGCCGGGAGGGAGCAGGTCCCAGCCAAGCGAACGGTTGCCGATCGAACTCTTGAGGATCAGTACAGGCGCATCCAGGGCGTTGCCGAGCTGATGACCGATACCGGTCTCTATGCCGATCTTGCCCCCGGAGACGGTCAGCCAGTCGTTCCGTTTGTCGCTGGTTTTACCGGGGCCGCCGCTGCCCATCACATGCACGTTGCGGACGTCTTTGCGGGTGGTCCAGTTACCCGCGTTATCGACCATGAAGGGGTAGAGGTTTTCGGTCTTGACCGCGCGTTCAAGAGAACCCTCCTTGTCACCCTTGACCTTCCCCATCTCGAGCGTGTTTGACTGGCCCATGATGATGAAGACCTTTACCTTCTTTGTCATGTCGGCGGGTTTGCCGTCCGGGTCGGGTAATTCCTTGGCTGCAAGGGGCAGGGTGGAGGTCGCCAGCAAGGCGAGCACGACTATCTGGGTGAGCTTAGGGTGTATTTTCATGGCTGGATGCATGCCCTTTTTGCATTGAAATGGCGAGGAGTAGATGGATGTTTTTTGCCCTGCATTATTCCTTGATCCGCTTGAAGCGACCGGGTTTGTCAAAGAGCTTGGGGTTGTCCTTGTGCTTGAGAAAGGCTCTTGCCAAGTCCCTGGTCGACTCGAGGTCGTCGTCGACCAGGTCTTGGTCGAGCATGCGGATTTCCAAGTGGTCATTCTCGATCGCGGTGCGAGCGACCAGGAAGCGTTTCATCTTCTTATTGGCAAGGTCTCCCTTGTTCGATCCGATAAGCTGGAGCTGGATGCATTTCGAGCCGCCGAGCTCGATGGGGTATCCCCGGAAATAGAGTTCGTCATCGAACAAAACCATGTATTCGGTATCTGAATACTTCAGGACCAGCAGCTGATCAGGATCGGTTGATTCTTCATTTTCAGGGATTTCCTCCCAAAGCCCAAGCAGGGATGGGTTGATCGGGTGGGTATTTATCTCCACCAGGGCTTCCTTGTAAATGCACCCGGACCCAAGCAGGCCGGCTGCGATGATGGCGATGAGTGGTGCTTTCATGGTTGCCTCAATTCCCCTCTGGCTTTCAGTTCAAGTTATAGATGCTCAACCGGCACCATGCCTAATGCCTTGGAATACGTCTGTGCGAGTGTTTTATGACATTGTTGTGCCACAGAAGAGACCTGGTTGGAATGAACGTGCAGGCGGAGCCCTGCGAAGCGGAGCTTGAACATCCAGTGCGTATGAACGTGTGCCGGGACACAGCCCGGAACCCCGTCGAGCCGCCAGGGAACTGGGGCCTCATTTGCCCTTCGTTGCTATAGACTTATGCCAAAACACGTTATAGGGTAGGGGGAAGATGCGTATGAAAATACAAACCAACTACCTGCTGATGCTTGCCGGCCTGATGACCTTCCTGCCGGATGCCTACGGCTGACCCGCTTGAGCGAATCCCGCTATCCCTCGGTCGGGGGATGCTGAATCCGGATTGCTTGCCCAGGACCCCGAAAGCTGGCGTGTGGGCATTGATTTCTCTGTCACGGAGGGCATGAAGGGCGGGCATGCCGAGGAACACGGCTTGAGTGAAGACCGGCGGGTCATTGACATAACCGAGCATCGCCATGAGGTGGAGCTCGACATCTACCGGGTGGAATTGTCCCTCTCCCGGACGCTGGATGCAAACTATGATGTCTCGTTGCGCCTGCCCTACTTCATCAAGGACCAGGCCGCAGACGTGCAATTCGTTCCGAATACACCGGGTGCAGACCAGGCTGCAGCCATCCGCAACGGCAGCATCCATCACCGGCAGGAGACCTATGAAGGCTTCGGGGACGGGGAGTTATCTGTTGGTTGGCGTACCCGGGGGTTTTTGTGGGATACCTCTACCCTGCGGGTCTCGGCCGGCGTGTCGCTTCCCTTTGGTGATACCGAGGAAGATCCCTGGCTGGCGGGCGACGCGGGGCAGGAACATCTGCATATCCAGTTTGGTAACGGCACGGTGGATCCCGTTGTCGACGCCTATTTCGGTGTCCCGATCAACGATTATTGGGGTTGGGCACTTTATGGAAAAGTGCGGGTACCGGTGTACGAGAACAGCAAGGGGTATCGTGGAGCCCGTGAATTTATGCTCCTGCCTCGCGTGTTCTACATGCCGAGGAAAGAAGCCTCCCTGTACGCCGGCGTCAGTGCAAGTTACTATGGGTACTCGTACTGGGAGGAAACCGGCCGGGATGAGAACTCAGGTCTTATTTCCGTCTACGCCGCCATGGGTGGAGGCTACAAGGTGGCCGATTTCACCACCTTGAGCATCGGTATGCAGGTGCCGGTCTATACGGATATATTCAGCAATGAGGATGGTCTCGATCCCGCGATGGCCTTTTCGCTTTCGGTATCCCAGCAGTTTTGATGGGCGGTTGATCTCGCCCCCCCTGCGTGGACAGCCGATTGGTTTCACGGCGCGTATCTTGATTTATGGGACGCAGGCAGTAACAGTACACAGGGTGAACACGATAAGCTACCTCGCTCAGCGATCGCAGTCCTTGATCTGCCTCATGCTTGCCGGCTGGTCCCTTGCCGGCCCGGCCTGCGCCGCGTGGCCCCAGTTTCGCGGCCCGAATTCCTCCGGCGTCGCGGCGGGACCCGCGCCACCGGCAGAATTCGGCCCCGGAAAGAACGAGCTTTGGCGCGTTCCCCTGGACCCGGGCCACAGTTCTCCATGTATCGCCGGCGAATCGATCTTCCTGACCACGTACCAGCCGAAACAGCGGAAGCTCGCCGTGATCTGTCTTGATCGATCGAGCGGCGAGATACGTTGGCAGCGGGATGTGCCGACGGATCATCTCGAGAAAGGGCACCCAGCCTTCAATCCCGCCAGTAGCTCACCGGCATCCGACGGCGAATGCGTGGTCGCCTACTTCGGGTCCTTCGGCCTTATCTGTTTCGACATGGACGGGAAAAAGCTGTGGGAGCGCAGGATGCCGCTGACCAAGTCCTTTGGCGGCAATGCCACCTCGCCGGCGATTGCCGGGGACCGTGTCATCCTCTACCGCGGCAACTTTGTCGACCACTTCCTGCTGGCGGTGGACAAGCTGAGCGGGCGGGAATTGTGGAAGGTTCCCCAGCGCGAGCCGATTACCGGCGAAATGGCCTGCACCGCGTGCCCGATTGTCGCCGGTGACAAGCTGATCGTTCACTCCGCGCGGTCGGTCCAGGCATTTGATATCGAGACCGGAAAGCGGATTTGGGTCACGAAGTGTGCAACCACCGCTACCAGCACCCCGATCCTGGTGGGCGACGAGGTCATTGTCGCCGCCTGGAACAAGATGGGCGAGCCGGCCCTGCGGCCGTCTTTTCCCGGCTTCGAGGCGCTGGTCGCCGAGCATGACAAGGACGGCGACAAGCTGATCAGCCGCGATGAACTCCCGAGATTGTGGATCTTTCATCGTCCGGAGGGCATCGAGGCGGCGATGAACGGCGGCACCATCCGTTTTGACAGGGTCGACCGGGACAAGGACCGCGAGATCACCGGAGCCGAGTGGTCGGCGCGCATTCGTGACCTGGAAAAATATCGCGCGCAATACAAGACCCACGGCATGCTGGCCATCCGGGTAGACAGCGAAGGGCTCGTTGAGGCCAGCGGGATCCGCACCCTTGAATCGAAGGGGATCCCCGAGGTTCCATCGCCGATTTCCGACGGGACCTATGTCTACTTCGTCAAGAATGGCGGCATTCTCACCTGCCTTGAAATCAAGACCGGGAAGCGTGTCTACCAGATGCGAACCGGTGGCCGGGGCACGCACTACGCGTCCCCGTTGATCGCCGGGAACAAGCTGTTCACCGTCGCGGGAGATGGCCGGATAAGCATCCTGACGCTGGGGCCAAAGCCCAGTATTCTCGCGACGAACGAC
The DNA here is from genome assembly GCA_029936175.1 of Kiritimatiellia bacterium. Classification (GTDB taxonomy): domain Bacteria; phylum Verrucomicrobiota; class Kiritimatiellia; order SS1-B-03-39; family UBA6053; genus JAPYUI01. The sequence continues at coordinate 3,374 of JAPYUI010000173.1, read as the reverse complement.
ATGGGGGAACGGGTCTACGCGAGCCCGGCCATCGTTGACGGAACGATCTACGTGCGAACGCACGCGGCGCTGTTTGCCTTTGGCGAGCCAGCATCTCGATGAGCGGGCAGGGGCGTGTACCGGGTTGGCCGTACAGCCTTATTCCACGCCCACGCGAAAACGGGTGTGCTTCCCGGGATCGTTCGTCTCCAGGTAATGCACGCTTCCCGTTGCCGTCAGGTTGCCCTGCAGGACTTGCCAATTGGGCAGCAGCAGCTCGGTGCTCTGGTATACGGTGTACACCTTTCCGCTGACACTGGACCAGTGGAGGCCGAATGCACCGTTCGCCAGGAAGGCAATGCGCGTCAGCGATAGAAAGGAGCTGTCATCCGTCGGGTTCGTTCCCGCAATGAACTCCTGCAGGTCGTTAAAGCCGTCCGTATCGCTGTCCTGGTTCCCGGCGTTCGTGAAGCTGAGCGAGGCCCAGTAGGCCTGCTCCCAGGTATCGTCCAGCCCATCCCCATCGCGGTCTCCCGGGGAGGCCACGCGCAGCTCGACCCCGTGGTCGCTGTAATCGACGACCCAGGAAAGGTTCGTTCCCAGGCTGGGCAGGTTCGTTGCCGCGAAGGTGCCCGCCAGTGCGCCCGCCTGCATGAGCGGGTAGCGTTGCCCCGCACCGGGTTGTTGCCCGTTTAACAGGACCAGGTCCAGGGTGCCATCGAGGCTCAGTTGCCCGGTAATTTCCAGGTGATCGAAGCGATGGGTGTCGATCTCGACCTCCATGCGACCGCCGGGAAGCTGGGTGTAGTCCCCGGAGACCAGGGTCGTCTCGACAGCAAGGGTTCCGCCCGGGTTTGACAGGTTGCCGTTTACCTGCGGGGTTTCCAGTCGCCCCCCCGAGAAGAGGAACTGTTGCCCGCTCGCCATGCTCAAGCCGGTCGTGTCAAGGATTCCGCCCGCCAACTCGAGTACCCCGTCATGTATGTTGACCGCGCCACCCAGGCGATTGATGCCGCTCAACCGCACGGTTGCACTGCCCGTCTTGTTGATCCCGCGTCCGGGCCCGTAGGCCTGGATATCACCGCGGATGTGGCAGGTGGTATCGCCGTCTCCACTCAGCTCGAGGTCATCGTAAAGGAGGAGCTGGTTGTCGATGAACAAGGTGAAATCCATGCCACCGCTGACGGTTGATGCATTCTCTATGTGGGGCGCACTGTCGGCCAGGTTGCGGGTAAACAACAGGGGATTCCCCGTGATGGTTCCCGTGTGATTGACCGCGCCGGTGGCGGTGGCCACGATGCGGAGCTTGTTCAGCGCGAAATGCAGCCCGGTCTGCCGGGTCAGGTTGTTGTTCGACGTGTAGTCCAGGTCATCGCGTGCGGGGAATTGCAACACGCAATCCGCGAAGGCGTCCTCCCGGCTGAGTTGCGTACGTTTCCAGCTATCGTCCGGCTTGGACCATACCTGGTTCGCGCTCCAGTTGGGTAGGCTGTCCTGTGGCCGGAACTGGAAACGATCCACGACATTCTGTGGCGCGTTGGAGCTCGACCAGCGGGGCTTGGCATTGCGCAGGTCCCAGGCAGTAAAGGCCTTCTCCAACGCATCACGTTTTCCCGGCTCGGCACTGGAGAGATCGGTAAGTTCGCCGGTGCCCGTGCTACCCAGCTGGTACAGTTCGATGTCGGCACCGGCATTGCCCCGTCCGAGTTTCCAGTCACCTTGTCGAATGGCCCACTTATCCCCCTGCCGCCAGTACAGGTGCTCGTGCGGGGCGTTGGTGTTGGCGCCGGAGAGATAGGGGCGGAGGTCGACCCCGTCCTGGCTGGGCAGTGGCGGCAGGCTCGACAGGGCGAGCAGGGTGGCCGTGGCATCCAGGCTGGTCACCGGCTGGCTGTAGGTGCCCGGTGCGAAGCCCGGGAGTTTCATGAAAAAGGGCACGCGAATGCCCCCTTCCCAGGTGGTGCTCTTATGCCCGCGCAAGGGGGTATTGTCGTGGACATAGTTCGAGGTGGATGCGCCGCCGTTGTCGACGAAAAACACGATCGCGGTCTCGTCGTAAATCGAGTCCGCGGTATTGCCGTCAAGGTTGGGATCCTTCAGCCGGGCGACGAGGTGTCCGACCGCCCGGTCCAGTGCGAATATGAGTGCTGCGGATTTTTTTTGCTGGTTGCTGAAGCTGGTGGCATTGAACGTATTCATGTCCTGTTGCTTTGCCAGGCCGTAGGGGCCATGGGGCGAGGTGAAAGGTACATAGAGGAAGAAGCCATCGGGATCCGCCGCATGATCCCGCACGAATCTTGCCATTTCATCCCCAAAGGCGTCGGTAAGGTGCCGCCCCTTGCCCGCGCTGTCCAGGACGTTGCCGTTGAAAGAGGCCTCCGACCACCAGTTGATATTCGTGGTGTTACGCTTGATCCGCTTTTCCCGGTTCGTTTCCATGGAGGCATCCTGGAAGTAGGCCCGCGAGCCGGACCACAGGCCAAAGAAAAAATCGATCCCGCGGTTTTGCGGCTGCTTGTCGCTGGCACTGCCGAGATGCCACTTGCCGATGCAGCCGGTAAAGAAAGCCCCGGCTTGAAATTGCTCGGGAAGAATCGGCACCCAGGTGGGCATCCCGTCACCGGGGACATTGTCATTGGAAATATTGTACTCGTAGCCCAGGCGCTGCTGGTAACGGCCGCTGATCAATCCCGCCCGGGTTGGGGAACACACGGTGCCCGAGACGTAGCCCTGGGGGAAGACGATACTTTCCCCCGCCAGTGCATCGAGATGCGGGGTCTTGAACTCGATGGTCTTGGAAACGAAAGGCTGCTGGAAACCGAATTCGGCATACCCGCCGTCATCGGCCACGAGCAGGATGACCGGCGAGGCACCGAACAAGGGCAGGTGTATGCCGGCGAGCAGGAGAAGCAAGGGCGAGAAGGTTGAAACGATCTTTCTTGTCGATGTCATCATCCAGACCTTCGGTGCCGGGGCACCTTGTCCACGGGTGTTGTCTTGTTTCTTGGGATTGGGGACCTTCGGGCCAGGCGTGATGGCCTCTATTTTTTGCGGTTCTTGTAATTCATCATCGTGTCCTTGGTGCCAACCATTCCCTTGTCGTCAGTGATGCCGGCAAAGACAATCGGCATGAAGGCTTCCGGTTTCTCCTCCAGGGCCCAGGCGATGCCCCGCACCAGTAGCAGGCGGTACATGGGATCGTGATAGGTATAGGTGAAATGTCCGGTGGTCGTCCCGAAGACACGACCTTTCCCTGAAGTATAGGTCCAGAATGCCTGTCCCCGGGCTCCTTCTGAACCGAGCACCTCGGCGAAGGCTTGGTCCTCGGTGTTGGCCGAGGTGCCGACGGCCCCGACCACCTCGACCGTGTCACGCTGGATCATGTCCCAATACGA
>JAPYUI010000172.1 GCA_029936175.1 Kiritimatiellia bacterium | reverse complement strand
TTTTGAGATCCACCCGCACCGGACCGAAACGGTCGACGCGGTAGAGCGCGATGGCGGCGTTGGTGATGCGATCGGCGCGGCCGGTGACTTGATTGAAGCGGGAACCGGCGAGCACCGCGGAACGGGGCTGTATGCGCCGCAGCCAGGCGGTGGAGACCGCGGACCACTCGGGATTGTTGGGAACGATATAAATGGGCGCGGCGGGCTCCACCGGCTGGGCGAGGAGCCGTTGTTCGACCGCGGGGCCGGCCCCACCGGTAATCAGTACGGCCTGGGAGCCGGTGGAAAGGCGCATGACCAGGGAGAGGTCGTCGGCCCGCCGGATGTCGGTCTCAGGGTCCGGATAGAAGACGTGGTAATCGAGCGCGTCACGGAAGGTTCCGTGATCGCCGGCCTGTAAAAAGCGGAGGGGAATGCCCGCGGCCTTCGCGGCCTCCAGGGTCTCGGCAAAAACCTTGGAGGTTCCGTACTTGACCGGCACCCAGCACGCGCCGACCGGGTACTCCTTGAACAGGGCGCGGGCGGCACCCACATGATTCGGATCCGAATGCGTGAGCACCAGCACATCGATACGGTCGACGCCCCGCGCCTGCAATGCGCGAAAGGTCAGCGTCGCTGAACGTGCCGGTCCGGTATCGATTAGCACGTGGTGATCGCCGGGCAAATCCAGGTACAGGGCCTGACCCGGTTCGACATCCAGGACATCCATGCGCAGGCGCGCATGTCTTTGCCAGGAAAAAACAGACCAGGCGATGAGGGCGACCAGGAGGCTCACCGGGACCACGCGATCCAGGCGGCCTCGCCAGACCAACCCGGTCAGCAGGGCGTAATAGATCAACACCGCGAGGACGGGAGGAGACTCGACGTATTGCCAGGCGCCGGGACATTTACTGAGACCCTCGATAATCCATAGAAGGATAGCAATTTCCTTTTGCAAGAGCACGTTGAGGATGCCTGCGAGGGGCAGCCAAAGCGTGCCGATCAGCATCGACGCCATCCCGGTGACCACGATGACAAAGGCAAAGAACACGGCGAAGACGTTCCCGACGAGGGCGATCGGGGTGAACATGTGAAAGATCAGGGCGGTCAAGGGCACGGAGATCAGCCAGGCCGAAGTGGAGACGGCCAGGTAATCCATCAGGCCCGTCGCGGCATTCCGCAACCTGCGCACTCGCGGGTCGGTCTCTTCAGGTGCCCAGTCATCCGTTCTGATCCAGGCGGTCAGTGCGTGATGCATCGGCGGCACGAGCACAATCATCCCCGCCACGATGGCGAAGGAAAACAGGAAACCCGGGTCGTTAAACTGCAGCGGAGAAAGGATGAGTACAATGATGACCGCGAGCGATAACGCGGTCAGCACATTCGGTTGGCGTCGTAAAAAAGGCGCACCCCAATACAGGATCGCCATGAGGCAGGCACGCACCGCACTCGCTTTCATCCCGGTGCTGACAACAAACACGACCAGGATGGGCGCGAGTGGGAGGATCCAGTACACCCGCGAGAGTCCGCAGCGTTTAAGCACGAAGATAACCAGCATCGCAAGCATGCCTACATGCAATCCGGATATCGCAAAAATATGCAGGGTCCCGGTCCGGGCGAACTGCTGGTTGAGTTCCGGATCCATTTCGGTCCGGTAGCCGAGCAACAGGGCCTGGGCGATGCCTATTTCACGGGGATGCGAACGAATCCCCTGCTCCAGCACGTTGGCGAGTCGTTTGCGCTGGCTGAAGCACCAGGCGAGCAGGGGATTGGAACGACCCCCGGGGCGAATCGCCAACTCGTCCGCATCCACGTACATGCGGTAACGCGATTTCATGAGGCCGAAGTACGGCCCGACCTGCCTTCGCGCCGCACCCGCAACCGTCACCCGGTCACCATAGGCGAGTGTTTCACCCAGGTCGCCTTCACGCACGCTCAAGAGAAGACGACCCGAGGCCCGCTGCCACTGCGGGGTTCGGCGAACCCGGTCGATCTCAAGGGGAACAAACCAGATCGGGCCCTCGCCTTCCTGGAACACGCGGCTGAAGGGTTCGGCGGCAACACTTCCGGAGACGGTGAGATGCTCCCGGGGTTCTTCGAGAATATTCGCCAGGTCACGCGGGGCGGGTGGGTGCACCACCATCAGGGTCCAGGCGAAGGCGACGGTTCCCCATGCGACGAAGAGCGCCGAGCGTGCGGGAAGGAATTGCAGGCGCCAGCTGAGCAGCCAGGCCAGCCAGACCGCCGCGAGAAAGCCGGGCACCATCGCAAGGGGAAGGTGACAGGCCACGCCCGTGCCGAGCAGGTGAACAGCGGCGGCAACGGTAATGGGAACAAGTTGCAGCCGCGCAGCCACCGGGGCCTACTCGGGCGGGTTGAACAGGTTCATCGGGGCGTGATGACCGATCTTGCTCGCGTGCTCCAGCGCGTGGCTGACATAGGCCTTGGCCCGCCTGACCGCCTCGGTCAACAGGTGGCCATGCGCGAGATACGCGGCCAGGGAGGCAGAGAACACGCAACCGGCACCATGGGTTTCCTTGACATGGATCCGCGGGGATACGAAGGGATAGAATTCGCCCTCGTCATAGAGGACGTCCACGACTTCCTCGCCGTCCAAATGCCCCCCCTTGACCACGCACGCGACATCAAACTTGTCGCCGATCTCGCGCGCGGCCAGTTTCAGGTCCTCGTGATTGGCGATGGTATGGCTGGTGAGGATCTCGGCTTCAAAGACGTTCGGGGTGACCACCCGGGCCAGGGGGAGCAGGAGATCGCGCATGGCTTCATTGCCCTTGGGTTGCAGCAGGCGTGCGCCCGAGGCGGCGACCATCACGGGGTCGACGACCAGGATGGGAATCCCCTGGTTGACATCTGCACGGGCGACGCGCTTGATGATCTCGTCCGAATAGAGCATGCCGGTCTTCGCCACCGCGATGGGAAAGCCATTGGATACGGCCCGAATCTGCGCGGTGACCAGGTCGGGGCTCATCGGCTCGATCTGGGTAATCTCCGCGGGGGTCTGGGCGGTCACGCAGGTGATGACGGTCGTGCCATAGACACCCAGGCTGGCATAGGTTTTCAAATCGGCCTGGATACCCGCACCTCCGCCACTATCAGAGCCACCAATGCTTAGAACTACCGGGACATCGCTTTGGAATAGAAATTCCTCGTTCATTTGTTCATGGTTAAAGCCCCAAAGAGCCAAGTCAATCCGAAATCCCCATTTGGCATTTGAAACCCCGGACGGTTTCTCGTGTATTGTATGCACAAGATGAAGATCCTCGCCTATATCGTCCTCGCCGTCATGCCCCTCCTCGCGGGTGCCGAAGAGGCGGAAGCCTTTACCCACAAGTGGGTCGACCAACAATGGGTCGCCCATCTGCAATGGCGGCTGGAGCATCCGGAAACCCACCCGGTTGAAATCGAGGTCTACTGCCGGGAGCTCCTCAAGACCGTCCCGGTTGAGCCCGCCACGGTCGACAAACTCGTCGAGTATTACACGCTTTTCCGCCGGGAGCCCGCAATGGCTGCGATGGCTGCCCGCTATGCGCGAATCCTGGACCCGGAAAGTCCGCGGGCCGCGCAATACTGGGACCAGATCGAGGAGGCCCGCACGAGGCGGCCAAAGGACCCGGAATCCGACGTTTTCCCCGGGGACGCGATGCTCAGCTATGAGCAGGCCCTGAGCGATGCGGTCGAGCATCTGAACCGCGGAAAGCTGGTTCCCTGTGAAAATATCCTCCGCGGCATTCTCTTCAACTACCCACGCCACCTGGAGATCCTGAAACACCTGGGTAGTATTTATGTCATGAAGTCCGAATGGGCAATGAGCACGATGGTGTACAGCTACGCCCGGGAACTGGATGCAGATGACATCGATCTCGCCAACAACTACGCCCTCTGCATGGACAAGATCGGCCGGACAAGCGAGGCCCTGGAGATCCTGCACGAGCAGTTCGAACGTCAACCCCGCGCAGGTTACCTGGCGCACAACTGTGGGCGACTGGCGATGAAGCTGGAGCGGGTGGAGGAAGCGCTCGACTACTACTCGCGCTGGGTCGAACATCATCCAAACAGCCTGGATGCCTGGTTGTCGTATGGCAACGTGTTGATTCTCAAGGACAAGGACCTCTTTGCCCAGGCCGCTTTCGCCCGCGCGCATGACCTGGACAAAAAACACCCCGTGGCCTTGAGGCGATTGGCTGAAATCGCCGCGCGGCGCAAGCGGCCCAAGGACCTGATCAAATGGGTCCGGCGACTGAAGGCGGAAATCTCGCCTGCGGAATTCCAGCTTTTTCTGGGTCAGCCGATATTCGATGATCAGGCCGCGTTGAAAAAGGAGATCAACCGTGAACCTCGTTAAATGCGCATGGGTCGTGGCCGTCTCGGCGACCCTGCTCCAGGGACAGGAGTCCGGCCTGAAGATACCCGATGAGGTGCCGGAAAAGCCGGAGCAGCCTGCGGGGAAGCAAGCGGAGAAACTCTGGGATGACCTGCGGATTTCCCGGCCCTCAACGCCTCCTGCAGTGGACCCGGACAAAGGGGAGGGCAAATTTTTTTTCCCGAGCATCGGAATAAAGCCGCAAGTACCCGTCCTTCAGACACCCTTTAACCAGAGCGAAACGAAACGATTCAATGACCAGATGACCCTGGGGAACCTGCACCTCAGCTCCAACCGCTATTACAAAGCCTCACACTATTTCTGGGAAGCCGCCCGCCTCCAGCCGGAGAACGAGGATGCCGCCAGCAGCTTGGCCGTGTGCTTCCTCATGGCCGGGGACAGCGAAAGAGCCATCGTGTTCTACCGGGAACTAATCAAACGGAGCCCCCTGGTGGACGATTACCGGTTTAACCTGGCCTCGGCACTCTACAAGGCGGGCGCGTACCCGGAGGCTATCCAGGAACTGGAAATACTGATCGAAGATCACCCAAAAGAAGCCAAACTCCTCTACAACCTGGGCATTAACCACCTGGCGACGGACAACAGGGAAGCCGCAATAACCTATTTGAGAAAGAGTTACGAAAATCTGCCGCAAAACCCCTTCCCCCTCCTGGCGATCGCCAGATTACACAGCCAGCAAGGCCAGAAGCTCGAAATGTTGGCCGAACTGGAGAAAGCAGCGCTTCTGCTCAGTGCGGAAGAACTGCGCTTTTACCTCGATCACCCGGCATTCAAGGCCTGGGATGAACCCGGCTTGTACGATCGGGTGATATCGAAGAGTTTGTAATGCATATGGTGTAAACAAATGAGCTTTCGCCATTGTACTCTAAATACATAATGCTGTATAACAACAGCCCCTGAAAACCGGAACGTAGACACAACCGCATGCTGAAACGCCACACAATTGTCTCTTTTGTAGTAGCGCTTTTCGTGGTCAACCTGTTGAGCGCGAATGCTTTGCAACAAGATATAAGCTCGGATGAGCCCCGGAGCCAGATCCTTTCTGAACACGATCAGGAGGGCTTGGTCTGGCGCCTGACCATCCATGAACCGGAGGAAAAGACCTTCCGTTTCCTGGAAACTGAAGAAAAAAACGACGAAGAACTCGATGAAATGGCCCGGGAATCCAAAGCCCGGCTCGAGAAGCGCCAGAGCGGCGGACCGGGCTACCGTGCCCATAACAGCCTTGCCATAAACGACTTATTCGATGACATTCACATTGCCGTTCCCCGGGCGGACGACCATTTCGACAGCGAAGCCCGCATGCCGGATTCCTTCCTGTCGAAGGCAAATAGCCGCTTGTCTCAGGAGCCCGGGTTTACCGACCAGGTAAATGAAATTCGACGAGCACCCGAGACGGAATTTCAACGCGTTACACCGAGCATTTCAGACGGTCTCGGCCACTACACCCATAATATCAGTCCCCGGCGAAGCTATACCCGTAGCCTGCAGCAAGCCCCTCCCGCCCCCGATTTCACCCGGGTTCGGGCCGAGCCGATTTTTATTCGTTATCCCGAAACCCCTGGCCTCAAGAGCCGTTTGGCCGAGGGGTCGATTGCCAAAACGCGTATCCAGTCCAAGGATGCACACGGGATCACTTCAAGTTTCTATGCACTCCAGAACCCGAAGACCCCGGGTGAAACCGTCTCCCTGGCTGCCGCGACGCGCAGCGAAAACGGCGGGTTCACCATGAGCACCGGCAACGTGGTGTTGGACTCCAATATCGCCTGGAGTGCGATGCGCGCACGTCCTTCCGGCGGGCAGGTAAACTACACGGAAACCTGGGACAGCAACGATGCCGACTGGGACAGTCGCGATGGCGAAATGACCGTGGGCCACGACAGCTTTGGCAATCCGGGTGGCGCATTGAAAGGCACCTTCGACACCCAATTTTTTCCGTTTCCGCAAACGGATGCATTCACGGCCCAGGTAGTGGCCATCGATGGAGATACCGGGGACGATCCTTTTACGGGAGACTACGGTGCAATCGGCTACTGGAACGGCTGGACTTTCGATTTCTATGCTGAGGATGTACTGCCCTCCGACCTCGTTTTCCGCTTCACGGATGGCGTCAATACCTTCTTCAAGAGCTTTTCCAGCCAAGTCACGACCATTGGGGCGTGGCACACCATTCGCATTTATCCCGGTTACAACTCCGGCTGGATCGGTGGAAACGCCTTTGATTTTGAACAGGCACTCACCGATGTCGAGCAAGTCGATATCCAGATTACCCGCAATGGGCTGGAAGAACAAAGCTTCTACCTCGACAACCTCAGCTATTCCGGCAACCATGTTCCCGAGCCGAATACCGCCATGTTCCTCGTGTTCGGATGTGCCATTCTGACCCTGCGCAAGAAGCTCCATCAAGAGCGGAAGTCCACCAACAACGGCTAACCAGGTGCCGATGATACGAACCCGCGGCACCTTCTGTTGGGCTTCATCACCGGCCTGTTCTGGACATCGGAAGGGTCCCTGGAAAAGGAAGAACCGACACCCCGATCACGCAAACGCCGTATCATCTATCCCGCCGGGCAGAGGGTAAGGGCTTATGCTTTCGCGGCAATCGAAAGCCCACCGGGCCTAATGATCATATATTCCGCCATCTGTCCCTCGGGATACGGAATACGCTTTCCTGGCATCGGAAGAATTTTTTGAAACCGGCCAGATCAACGGGAAAAACCTGCACGTTACTCCTGTCGCGCTGGTCCCGCACCCGGGGACTCACATGGTACGCAGCGCTCGTCCTCTCCTTGCCGTTGGCCACGGCCTGGGCGGCAAGCCCCTTTGAAGAAGGTTTCGACACGGACACCAGCGGGTGGACGGGCCTCAATCGAAACCTGCAACACGATGCATCCGGCTACGTTTTCATCCAATTCCCGGAACTGCCCATCGCCGTGCCTGAGTCGGCTGCGATCCAGGCCCTGTCCGGCGCATCGGGCGGCGCCTTCACCGGGAATTATGCCAGCGCGAACGCACGCTTGATGGGCCTGGATTTCATCGCCCTGGACAGCATGCCGTCCGAGGTCTTGCTGCGATGGACCGGGACCAATGGCAAGGCCTACTTCATCTCCCTCGGGGCCATGCTCAGTTCCACGGGAGTGTGGCATCGCTTTGTGTTCTCCCTGCATGACAAGAACACCGGAAACTGGGTCGGTGATCCAGCCGAGGATTTTGAGGACACCTTGTCGCAGGTGGACAAGGTGGAAATTTCCATCCTGCGGGGTGACGAGACGCTCCAGCGCTACGGCGTGGATAATTTCTTCACCGCTCCCCTCCCGGAGGTGGATTCCATCCAGCAAAACAACGGCACTATACGCCTCCACTGGATATTCCTGCGCGTGGGTACAGAGTACACCCTGGAATCGGCCGATGATGCGGGCGGAACCTACACGCCGGTCAGCTCATTCACGGCTATTGCAAACGACCAGGAAGTCCTCGATACAGCCCCTCCCGGTGCCTTGGGAAAGGTGTATAAACTCACCCGCTGAATCCAAATCGTAAATGCTACTTCAACAAAGGGTTACGACTCATTAAAAAGCACCCCTTTGCCCCTTGGAATCCTTTACATTTAAATCCAAAATCACTACTTTTAGTGGTTTGGGAAGTGCCGTGGAAATCCGATCGAAGCGCCAGCAGGATCTCAGCACTTGAAATAATATTCGCCTGCGCTTGTTCGGTTTGGGTTTATTTAGATTTTATGTGTATTCAGTTCAGAATGTATTGCAATAACGACACGAATCCTGACCCGATTCCATGTCAACATGCTGAGAAAGATTTGGCGGGCCATACGTACACGGGATCGGGATCCCAAGAGTGGTTTTACAGGAACAAGCATAAATGAAGCAGCCATGGACGAGCACCTTGTCGAGCCTAGCGGCGGTATTCATTTGCGGATCCTTCCTGCCCGGCTTTGAGGCACAGGCTGAACCCACCGTTACCCTGGCGGTGGACAATGCAGCAATTGCCGAGGCTGCGGGCGTCGCCACCTTCACCGCCACGCTTTCCGAAACCTCCCTCCTCGACGTCACCGTCAATCTCGCCCTCTCCGGGACCGCCACCGGGAGCGGGACCGACTACACCCTCTCGA
>JAPYUI010000171.1 GCA_029936175.1 Kiritimatiellia bacterium | reverse complement strand
ACCATGATCAAAGTCAGCAAGAAAGTTGAATACGGCCTCACGACCCTCATTCACCTGGATGCGATGCACGCGGATGCAATAGTCACAACGTGTGAAATATCAAATATTTACGATATCCCGGAGCAGCACCTGGGCAAGGTGCTCCAGAAAATGGCGCGGGCGGACCTGATCGCTTCGATCAAGGGGGCGCATGGGGGATACCGACCGTGTAAATCCCTGGCTGAGATCAGCCTCGGTCAGCTGGTCGAAGTCCTCGATGGCCCCGCAAAACCGGTTCATGAAGGGGAGCAGCATGCTTTTTGCGTGGAATTCTGTACCTGTTACGCCAAGGGGGTGATGCATGAAATTCAGCAGTACGTTCGACGCTCCCTGTACGATATCTCGCTGGCCCGCTTGCTCAATCGTGAGGAAGCATCAACGGAAACATATGCGGAGCAGGCATGAGCGAAGACGAATTAACCCAAGGCCCTCCCACGGTGGCAGAAGTCCGGGATGTTCTCCGGAAGGTTATCGACCCGGAAATCCATTACAACATCATGGACCTCGGGCTCATTTATGACGTGGGGTTGAACGATGCCGGTGAAGCGGAAATTCAAATGACCCTGACCTCGCCCGGTTGCCCCTACGGGCCGATGATTATTCACGATGTAAAGGAAAACGTAAAGAGCCTGGGTGTCAGCGAAGTACATATTGAAGTGGTTTGGGACCCGGCCTGGAGTCCGGATAAAATGTCGGACGAGGCCAAGCTGGAGCTTGGATTTGATATTTAAAATGTCCTTGAGGAAAACATGAATAAAGAATTGATCATTTGCGACCTACACGTGTCGATTGATGGGAGTCCAATCCTGAAGGGCGTCAACCTGGACATTAAGCCTGGGGAGGTGCACGCGCTAATGGGGCCGAACGGCAGCGGCAAAAGCACCCTCTCGAGCGTCCTTATGGGGCATCCGGCCTACGAGGTTACCAAGGGAAGCATTACCTTTGGCGGAGAGGACCTTCTCGACTTGGCTCCCGAGGAACGCGCCCGGTTGGGCATGTTCCTCGCCTTTCAGTATCCCGTGGCCATACCCGGGGTGAATGTCTCCAAGTTTCTCAAGAGCGCTGCGGATGCGATCCACCCGGATGGAAAGGTAAATGCAACGGATTTCCTCAAGGACTTGCGCGCGAATATGGCCTACCTGGAAATGGATGCCGCCTTCGCCAATCGCGGCCTCAATGAAGGTTTCTCCGGGGGTGAAAAAAAACGCATGGAGATCCTCCAGATGCTCACGCTCAAGCCCCACCTGGCCATCATGGATGAAACCGACTCCGGTCTCGATATCGACGCCTTGCGGGTGGTGTCCAAGGGCGTGAACAAGCTGATGGACGAGCCATTCAGCCTGCTGGTTATCACGCATTACGAGCGCATCCTGGAATACCTCAAGCCTAAGTTCCTGCATATCCTGATGGATGGCCGGGTGGTCCTCTCCGGCGGACCGGAACTGGTCAAGCAGTTGGAGGAAAAGGGTTACGACTGGGTGAAGGAAGCCGCCGCAAAACAGCAATCGGCGGCGGTTTAGGAAAAGGTCATGGCGAAACTAGAAACAGACAGTAAGCTCGTCCAGGACTACGCGTTCGGCTTCACTACCGAGATTGAAGACGACCAGATCCCGATGGGCCTCAACGAGGACATTATCCGTATGATCTCGGACAAAAAGAACGAACCGGACTGGATGCGGGCGTTCCGCCTCAAGGCCTTCCGCCACTGGCTGACCATGACCGAGCCGAAATGGGCTTTCCTGGATTATCCCGAAATTGATTTTCAGGACATCTGTTATTACTCCGCACCCCGGAAACCGGGCGAGGGCGATGACGTCGATCCTGAGTTGGCCAGGACCTTTGAACGCCTGGGGATCCCCATGAACGAGCGCGACCGCTTGTCGGGTGTTGCGGTTGATGTTGTTTTTGACTCGGTATCCGTAGGCACCACGCACCAGGAATTGCTGGAGGAAAAGGGTATTATTTTTTGTTCGTTCTCCGAGGCGATCCAGGAACATCCAGACCTGGTTCAGCAATACATGGGGATGGTCGTCCCATACAAGGACAACTATTACGCAGCATTGAACGCCGCGGTCTTCACTGACGGCTCCTTCTGCTTCATCCCGAAGGGCGTGAAATGCCCGGTCGAGTTGTCGACCTATTTCCGGATCAATGCCGAGAACACGGGCCAGTTCGAACGGACCCTCGTCATCTGTGAAGAGGATGCCTATTGCTCTTATATTGAGGGTTGTACCGCTCCTGCGCGCGACACAAACCAGCTTCACGCGGCCGTGGTCGAGCTTGTCACCCTGGACCGTGCGGAAATTAAGTATTCCACTGTCCAGAACTGGTTTGCCGGCGACGAGGAGGGGAAGGGCGGCATCTACAACTTCGTGACCAAGCGTGGCCTCTGCAGGGGTGCCCATTCCAAGATCTCCTGGACCCAGGTGGAAGTCGGCTCGGCGATCACCTGGAAATATCCCAGTTGTATCCTCGAGGGGGACCACTCGACCGGTGAATTTTATTCTGTCGCCTTCACCAACAACCGGATGCAGGCCGACACCGGGACGAAAATGATCCATGTCGGAAAGAACACCAGTTCAACCATTATTTCCAAGGGGATCTCGGCAGGAAAGTCCGACAACAGTTACCGCGGACTGGTGCAGATACTCCCCTCGGCGGATCACGCGAAGAATTATTCGGCCTGCGACTCGATGCTCGTCGGGCCTGATTGCAGCGCCAACACCTTCCCCTACATCGAGTCGGAAAACGATACCGCGGTCGTCGCTCACGAGGCGACGACGTCCAGCATCAGTGAGGATCAACTCTTCTACCTGCGTAGTCGAGGGATCAGTGAGGAAGATGCCGCGTCGCTGGTGGTGAAGGGCTTCTGCAAGGAGGTCTTCAAGAAGTTGCCCATGGAGTTCTCGGTGGAAGCCGTCAAGTTGCTCGAACTGAAACTGGAAGGGAGCATTGGATGAGCAGCACGGTCATGACGCCACCCCAGTTCCTGGCCGGCTTTGACGAGGCCGCGTTCGATGCATGCGCCTCCGGGGAAGCCTCGTTTATTTGCACCCGGCGCGAGAAGGCTTTTAACGATTACGGCATGATCCCCAATCCGACCAGCCGGGATGAGGAGTACCGCCGTACGGATCCCATGTTGTTTCGCATGGGTCGCTATGCCCGCATGCCCACGATCGCCACCGGTCGCCTGCAAAAGACCCGCCGCTGGGATGAGGCATTCGACGTTGTCGTCAGCATCACCGACCATCGACTGGGGCTCAGCGAGGACCTGCCGGCGGGTGTGACGGTCTGTTCGCTCAATGATGCCGCAACATCGCATCCGGAGTTGATGGAAGGCTATTTTATGGGGGCTGCATCGCCCGAGGAGGGCCGCAAATTCCTCGAGCTCAACAATGCCTTCTGGAATGCCGGTCTATTTATTCATGTCGCCCGCGGGGTCGTGCTGGAGAAGGGGATTCTCATTCATTACGACGTGGAGGCTGAACACGCGGCCCTCCTGCCGCGACTCCTGGTCATCGGGGAGGAGCAAAGCCAGTTCTCGATCATCGAGGACTACCAGTCATCCCATGAAACCCCTTTCCTGTGCTGCAGTGCCCGCGAGTTTTACGCCCATGCCGGCGCACAGGTAAAGCTGGTCACCCTGCAGGAATGGGGACCGTCCGTGGTTCATATAGCGGAGGACTGGGCCCGGGTAGACCGCGATGCAATGGTTGACCTGGTCAGTCTCTCGCTAGGCGGCAAGACGAGCAAGATGACCGTGGGTTGCACGGTCTGCGAACCCCAGGCAAATGCCTACCTGGGCGGCCTTTATTTTGCTAACGACAAGCAGCACTTCGACCAGAAGACCCTGCAACTGCATGCCGCCCCGGACACTTTCAGCAAGATGCTCTACAAGGGGGCGGCCAAGGACAAGGGCTACTCAGTCTACCAGGGCATTATCCAGGCGACGCACGGATCGATCGGGGTTGATGCCTATCAAACCAACAACAACCTGATCCTTGACAAGGGCGCACGCGCGGACTCCCTGCCCGGTCTGATCATCAATGCCGACGAACTGGCCTGCAGCCATGGCGCAACCATGGGCAATCTTGACCCGGAACAGCTCCACTACCTGCGTACGCGGGGGATTGACGAGGTCGAGGCCCGCAAGATCCTTGTCCTCGGCTTCTTCGAGGAGGTGGTCCAGCGCGTTCCTCACGCGCCGATCCAGGAGCGCCTGCATGACATGATCGAAAGGAAACTGGGAGACACCGATGAGTAAATGGGTGGAGGTGGCGACGACTGCTGATTTCGCGTCGACGGACCGTATGTACAAGGAGGTCAACGACGAAGTTCAAGTCGGCATCTTTAAGCTGGAAGACGGCAAGTACTACGCTGTCGAGGCTTGGTGCAGTCACCAGAAGGTCTCCTTGGTCACCGGCGACGTCGAGGGGTATAACATCGTTTGCCCCCTGCACGGTGCCGAGTTTGACTTGCGGAACGGGCGACATCTTTGTGCACCCGCGGTCCGTCCCGTCGTTTCGTATCCCGTCAAGGTGGACGGGGACGCCATCCTGCTGAAGGTTTGACATGGATTACCCGATTGACACGATCCGGGACGATTTCCCCATCCTCTCCGCGAAGACGGATAGTGGTGCGCCGATGGTCTACCTGGACAATGCGGCGACCTCGCAGAAGCCCTCGGTGGTTGTCGATGCGATCCGGACCTACTACGAGGAAACCAATGCCAACGTGCACCGGGGCATGCATCATCTCGCGGAAAAGGCCACGGCTGAATTTGAAGGAGCGCGAGAGGCGATTGCCGCCTTTGTCGGTGCGCCGGATGCCCGCAGCGTCATTTTCACCCGGGGCACGACCGAGAGCATCAATCTCGTCGCCCAGGCCTGGGGTCGGAAATTCCTCAAGGCGGGAGACGAGGTGGTGCTCAGCATCATGGAGCACCACAGCAACATTGTTCCCTGGCAGATGCTGGCGCAGGCGAGCGGCGTCCGGTTGAAGTATATCCCCATGCTGGATGATGGCAGCCTGGACCTGGAGGCCTACCGGGCCCTCCTCCAGGGACCGGTCAAGCTGGTATCGGTTACGCACGTGTCCAACGCGCTGGGCACCGTGAACCCCATTGCGGAGATTATCTCCCTTGCTCATGAAGCCGGTGCCCGGATACTGATCGATTCCGCGCAAGGGATTCCGCACGGCCCGGTGGACGTCACGGCCCTCGATGCCGACTTCCTCGCCTTTTCCGCCCACAAGATGTGTGGTCCCACGGGTTTTGGGGTCCTCTACGGCAAGGAGGCGTTACTGGAAGTGATGGACCCCTTTCTTGGTGGGGGAGAGATGATCCACACGGTCGGGCTGGAATCCAGCACTTGGGCGGACCTGCCCTACAAGTTTGAAGCGGGCACCCCGAATATAGCGGGCGCCATCGTTACCCGGACTGCGATCGCGTACCTGCAGGGTATCGGATTTGATGCTATCGAGAAGCAGGTCCATGACGTGACCGATTATGCGGTAAAAGCCCTCTCCCGGGTCGAGGGCCTGACCTTGCACGGAAATCCACCCGAGCGGGGTGGGGCACTGGCCTTCAACATGGAGGGGCTGCATCCCCATGATATTTCCCAGATCATCAATGAGGAGGGGATTGCTATTCGTGCGGGGCATGTTTGCTGTCAACCCCTCATGGAACGCCTGGGGCGACCCGCCATCGCGCGCGCAAGTTTTTATTTTTACAATACGGTGGAAGAGGTCGACCGCCTGGTCGCATCGCTCGATACCGTGAAAAAGATCTTTCGAATATGAACCTCGACGAGCTCTACCAGGAAATCATTCTTGCGCATTTCAAGCGCCCGCACCACGCGCGGAACTTCGCGGAGGACGAGGCCTTCGAAGAGGCCTTTAATCCCACCTGCGGGGATAAGACCCGTGTCCTGGGGCAGGTAGCGGGTGATCGGGTGTCCGGGCTGGAGCATGACACCCAGGGATGCGCGATATCCATCGCGAGTGCATCGATCCTGTGCGAACGCCTGTCCGGGACAAGCGTGGAGGAATGCCGCGCACAGGTCCGGACCCTTGTAGACGGCCTACACGGGCGTCGGGTGCCGGGTTACCCGGAACAGGATCCCCTGGCTGCCCTGCTCACCGTGAAGCGTTTCCCCATGCGCATTCGCTGCGCGACCTTGAGTTGGGAGGCCCTGGAGAAGTGGCTGGATCGCCAGGATCCGGCCTAGGTCCGCAGGCAAGCGCTTGCACCCCTCACGGACCTCATCGGGCCTCCGGTTCCAGGTCCGCCAGCATCTCGCGCATCCCCGATGCCAGGGACGAAGCCGGGTCCCAGCCTGCGGAAAGGATCTTGTCCACCGCGGCCATGCTGTGCTTTACGTCTCCGGCCCGCTCGTCGGCGTGGATGATGTCTGAAGAGGACCCGGTGAGTTCAAGTACCATCCTTGCCAGGTCCAGGATCGACAACCGTCCGCCGTAGCCGATGTTGTACACCCCACTCAGTCCCCGCTCGCTTGCGGCAAAGGCATTCGCCGAGACGACATCCTTCACGTATACGAAATCCCGCGTCTGCTCGCCGTCCCCGTAAATCGTGATCGGCTGGTTTAAGCGCGCCTGCTGAATGAAGATGGGCACCGCTGCCGCATAGGCGCTTGCCATGTCCTGCCGTGGACCAAACACGTTGAAATACCGCAAGCTCGTGGTCTCCAGTTTGCCCGCCTCGGTGTAGGCCTGGCAGAGCGCTTCCCCCGCGAGCTTGCTCTCCGCATAGGGGCTCCTGGGCATCGGCACCATGTCCTCCCGCTTCGGGACCTCCGGGTCATCCCCGTAGACGGCGGCCGAGCTGCTCAGCACCAGCTTCCGTACACCCGCGGCAGCCGCTTCCTCGAGGACCACCTCAAGACCCTGCACGTTCAGTTCTCTGCAGCCTCCCGGATCCGCCACACTTTCGGGGACACTGACCAGGGCCGCGAGGTGAAAGATGACGTCGACGCCATCCACGCATTCGCGCACCTGTTCCCGGTCGAGAATAGAGCCCTCGCTAAAGCTCGCCTCCAGGCCGCGCAGGTTTTCCCGCTTACCCGTCCGGAGGTTGTCGAGTACGCGGACCTCTGCGATTCCCTGGAAATGCTGGACCAGGTGGCTGCCGATAAAGCCCGCCCCGCCTGTGACCAGGACCTTCATGGCCCGGGAAAGCGGCCCTCGTCGCAGCCGGGACGGGAGGGACCGGCACGATATGTTGCATTAACGGTACTTTTGGCCATATGGGCTGATTGTAACCGGCGTGGATTACGATGAGAAGGGTAAATTATAACGCGCAATGTCCCGCTTGCTGGGCTAATCTTAAACCATAGGCCGGATAACCGGCTAAAGGATATGCACAGAATCGCCCAGGAACATGAAGAATAGAGGAACCAAGATCGGGGAGCCCTTCGGCATCGGCGTCTACATCCATTGGACCTTCTGGGTGCTGCTGGCGTACTTTTCACTGCCGGCCTTGTCCCGGGGTGGCCTGCATGCCGCCCTGTCCCAGGCCGGCCTGATTTTCGGGGTCTTTGGCTGTGTCGTGCTGCACGAGCTCGGCCACAGCCTGGCCGCCCGCATCTACGGCATACAGACCGCGGACATCACCCTCTACCCGATCGGCGGGGTTGCCCGACTCGAGCGCATGCCGCGTGCGCCCACGCATGAAATGGTCATCGCGATCGCGGGCCCCCTCGTGAACGTCGCAATTGCCCTGGGCCTCTGGGTGCTGATGCTGCTGGGTTGGTCAGATCGCTTCATGCTGAATCTCCTGTACGTGAACCTCATGTTGGTCTGCTTCAATCTCGTCCCCGCATTTCCCATGGACGGTGGCCGCGTCTTCCGGGCCTTTCTATCCCTGTTTCAATCCCGCCAGCGCGCCACGAATATCGCCGCCACCACCGGGAAGGTCTTTGCCAGCTTGATGGTCCTCTACGGGCTCTTCGGCAATCCCGTCCTCATCTTCATCGGTATTTTTATCTGGATGGCGGGCGAAGCCGAGCGCCGCTCCGTCGCCGCCGAGGTCACCTGGCATACGCCTTCCGGCGGGCCGCCGCCCTTGCCGCACGAGGTGATTGAACCGGAAATCGTCTGGCCCGATGACCCGGGTTCCTTCCGCGGTTGAGCCCTGGACGGCTACGGCGTTGGCCGGATGCGGGCAAGGCCTTTCCATGATCGGGAAGCGCCCGGAAAGGTCCTTCCGATCACCGGAAACCCCAGCAATTTTTACCCCTTTGCGCTTGCAATGGATAAGGGTCCAGCTATCTTGCCCGTCTCCCTAGCGGGGGCTTAGCTCAATTGGTTAGAGTGCCGGCCTGTCACGCCGGAGGTTGCGGGTTCAAGTCCCGTAGCTCCCGCCATTTCTTTCCTCCCTATTTTTGTATTTTCCAGGGAATTGGTGCATTACTTGCCCCGCCGTGTCTCCCATGAAATTCTTTTCCGATGTATAGCGATTCT
>JAPYUI010000170.1 GCA_029936175.1 Kiritimatiellia bacterium | reverse complement strand
CTGGGCCTGCCAGGTCCCGGTCTTTCGTTACGCGCTGGAGCGCTGGCAGACGGACGTTTATCGGGTCGCCGTATTTCACCATGATGACCTGACGGAAAATCACCGGGGCGCGTTGCGGCAGATCGAACAGTCGATTGACGATCCGGAACGCTATGCCAACCTCGAGCTGGAGCTGGTGCAGGTCGACGAGGTAAAGGATCCGTTTTGGAAAAAGTACCTGGAGGGTCACCCGGCAGGGGATGATCCGGAGATTCACCTCCTGTACCCGTACGAGATGAATAACGATGCGCCCATCTGGAAGGTGCCCTTGACCCCGGAGAATGCCCAGCGCCTGGTGGATTCGCCCGCCCGCCGCACCCTGCTTCATCGGATCGTGAAGGGCGATTCAGGGGTCTGGGTGCTGGTCGAGAGCGGCGACAAGGCGAAGGACGACAAGGTGGAGGCCAGCGTGAAGACCTGGCTCGCGGGTATTGAGAAGGAGTTAACCCTCCCCGAGGGCGTGGTGGGACGAGAGCAAGCCGAGGAAGCTCTGCAGAACCCCTCTTTTGATCCGGCGAATATCCTGCGTTCGGAGATTCCCTTGAAGATCGGCTTTTCGCTCTTGCGGGTTTCGCGCGAGGAACCTGCCGAGGCGGCCTTCCTGGCCATGCTGCTGAACATGGAGGATGACCTGGATGAATTTGCCGGTGACACGATGTTGTTTCCGGTGTTCGGGCGCGGTCGGGCCTTACCGCCGGTGCTGGGCGATGGGATCAACGAGGAAAACCTCTGGGATTACTCGTCCTACCTGTGCGGCGCTTGTTCCTGTGAAGTGAAACGGGAAAACCCGGGAATCGACCTGGTCTTTTCGATTAACTGGGATGACCTGATGGAGGGCAATGCCACGATTATCGACAAGGCGCTTCCTCCCTTGATGGGGGTGGCCGACCTGATCGGAAAGCAACCGGAGCCCGAAGCGTCTACAGCGACGAATGCGGTGCTGGCGCAGCAGGATGCTTTTAAGGCATCCAGGGCCTTCCCCGATGAAGTGGTCGCAGGCACCGAGAAGCCTGCGCAGGTTAAGCCGACGGGTTCCCGGCTCACCCGTAACGTGATCATGGCTCTCTCTGCGGTGCTGGGCCTGGTCATTTTCGGCTCCATTTTTACCCTGATGAGGAAAACGGCATGAAGGTCGGCCGCTTGATTGTCCGGGAGATTTTTCATCGAAAGGTGAACTACCTGCTCTCGTTGGTCTCCGTGGTGCTCGGGGTGCTCTGTGTCGGTGCCGCCGTGGCCCTGCTGCGAGCGCATGACCTGCATACGGAGGAGATGATCGCCGGCATGCAGGCGGAGACGGAGAAGAATCTCAAGGATCTTGAGGACGAGATCCGGAAGTCGATGAAGGGACTGGGCTTCAACATCTATATTTTCCCCGAGGGCCAGGACCTCGGCGAGGTCTACGCGAAAGGCTATGCCTCGAAAACCATGCCCGAGGCTTATGTGAAACGCCTGGCGGACAGCAAGATCGTCACGGTGAACCACCTGCTGCCGACCTTGACCCGGCAGGTGAAGTGGCCCGAGCGCGAGCGGACGGTGATCCTGATCGGGACCAAAGGGGAGGTGCCCCTGGCCCATCGTGACCCGAAGAAGCCGTTGCTTGACCAGGTGCCGGCCGGGCACGTGGTGGTGGGCTACGAACTGCACAAGAGCCTGGGCTTGAAGGTGGGGGAGACGATCACTTTTATGGACCACGAGTTGATGATCGACAAGACACACGGTGAACGCGGATCGAAGGACGACATCACGCTTTGGGTTAACCTGCATGATGCGCAGGACTTGCTGGACCAGGCGGGGCAGATCAATGCGATCCAGGCCCTGGAATGCAATTGTGCAACCATTGATCGACTGGGGGAGATCCGTGCCGAGTTGTTGGCGATTCTTCCGGGGACGAGAATTATCGAGACCGAGAGCACCGCGCTCGCGCGAGCGGAGGCACGGGTGAAAACAAAGGAGACGGCGGACCGGGAGATCGCGGCCATGAAGGTCCGACGCGGACGGCACAAGGCCGAGCGGGAGCAACTGGCTTCGGTCCTCTTGCCGTTGATCCTCGTGTGCTGCCTGGCCTGGATTGCTTTGTTGGCCTTTATGAATGCACGGGAACGCATGCCGGAGATTGGGATCTTGCGGGCGATTGGGGTGAAAAGTGGCGTTGTCCTGTGGACCTTCATGGCGCGGGCCCTGTCCGCGGGGCTGATCGGCGTGGGGATCGCGATGCTGGCGGTGCTATTTGTAGGGGAGGGATGGAAAGAGGGGGTTCTGCATGGATTTCCCTTGTCTGCATTGTTCAAGCGCGAGGAAGTGATCTTGTTGATCCTGTTCGCGCCGGTGTTGTCGGGCATCGCAGCCTGGATTCCTTCCCTCCATGCGACGCAGAAGGATCCGGCGACGGTGTTGCATCGGGATTAGGATGGTCCCTTGAGCGTGGAAGGCCAACACAGGAGCCGGGGTGTCCCTGGCACGGGAGGAGGCCCGGCCCCCGCGATGTATCGGCTGCTTGCCGGGTTGCTCCTCACCCTGGCCGGGGCATCCCGGGGAAACATGATTATATTCCCGGAAACGGCGGCCCCCTCCAGGGGTGGCCCTGCCATTTTGCCAGCGGAATTCAGCACGGCCCGCATCGCGCTGGGTGAAGTGGTTCTGGGTCAAGAAATGGCGTCGCAACTCCTGGACAAAGCGGATGCAGCGTTCCAGGGCGGAGCCTACAAGCATGCGGCCGAGCTCTTGCAACGCCTGGCAGCAATGATGCCGGAGCAGGCGGATATCCTGATCCTGGCCGCCCGGGCGGAGATCGGCCTGCAGCATTACCCGGCAGCGGAGGCCCTGGCCATGCGGGCGAAGGCGCTCGACCCGGAACCGACCGCCCCGTACAAGATCCTCGGATTTTGTGCCATGCGGGAAAGCCGATGGCGGGAGGCGATTGAATTCTACCGGACGGTGACGCGCAGGGACCCCGTCGACGCCTCAGCCTACCAGTCGATGGGCATGTTGCATCGACACCTGGGCGAGGTTCCGGAGGCGGAAGCCTTTTTTCGCAAGGGCATGGAAGCCGACCCAGCCTATTACTTCAGCTTGTCGAGTTTAGGGGATATTCTGGTTGTCCAGTACGAGATGGAAGAGGCCCTCAAGGTTCTCCTCATGACGCTGCAGGTTGATCGTTCTCACGGACGCGACTGGAAGAACCTGTTCCAGGCGATCGAGGCTCGGATCGCGGAAAAGGACCAGCACCCCGATGGGGTGCCCCCGCTGAATATCAAAGCACACCGGTGGAACTATCAACGGGCAATGGTCCTGGTGGGCGCGGGTCGCGTTGCGGAGGCGATCGGGTATTTTGTCAAGGCCCTGCGCGATGAGCCGAACCAGGCCGCCTATCACAACGACCTGGGTTCCACCCTGGCGGCCCTGGGGCATCCCCGGGTAGCGCTTCCGTTTCTGGAAACGGCGATCGAACTGGATCCAGGCTTGCAGGCGGCGAAACAAAACGTGGTACAGGTCAAGGCGGCCTTGCGGAAACAGGCACTCGGTCGTTCCGTGATCGAGGCGCGCGAGCGCGTGCTTAGAGAACCGGGGAATGCCCGCTTCGCGTACCAGTTGGCCGTGCGTTATGCCGAGCAGGGGATGGGGGTCGAGGCCGCACGAATGTTTATTCAGGCGGTGCAACACGCACCGGACCACATGGCGTACCGGATCGCACTGGCCCGGGCCTTGACTCGCCTGGGCAGGGTGGATGAAGCGATCAAACAATTGGATGTCGTGCAGGCCCGCCAGCCCACGGATCGGGAGGTGTTGCACCGGCGGGCCTGGTTGAGCCTGCATCAGGAAAAAGTCTCCAGGTCACAGGTGGACCAGGCGGTGAAGATATTTGAAATGCTGTGCCGGGAAAGTGCCGCTTCCAATCCGCAGTTTATACAGAGCCTGGCCCTGGGGTATCGTATGCAGGGTGATTTGGCTAAAGAGGCGCAGGCACGCAAGCGATTGGCAGATGAGGTGAATCCCTGAGCGGATCGAAGGGATGGTTGCCGTGTTTTGGTCATGGATTCAGGGGTCCGACGCGGGTCCCGGGACCGGTAGCCCCGGTGAAGAACGCGCCCGAGACGGTTTGCTATTTGATGTTCAACCGCTAGATTGAAGAAGATGCAATGAATGATATCCTGACCCAGAATATCGTGCTGGTGCTCAATCGCAACTGGCAGGCGATCAACGTCATTACCCCGGCTGAGGCCTTTTGCCAGATGTCCACTGACGTCGCAACGGCCCTGGATGTACATGGTCCGGATAGCATGTGGCCGGTCAAGTGGCAGGACTGGCTGGCCTTGGACATCCGGAAACATGATTGTGTGGTCGGCACCGTGCGCGGTGAAATCCGCGTGCCGACCGTGCTGGTATTGGCGCGTTTTGCCAAGGTGCCGTTGAAGCGCCCGCGCTTCTCCCTGCGCAACATCTGGGCGCGCGACCAGGGTCGATGCCAGTATACCGGGGCTGAACTGGGTCCGGGTGAGGGGAATATCGATCACGTACTCCCGCGTGCCCGGGGTGGGCGAACGACCTGGACGAACTGCGTGTTATCCGCGGCGAAGGTCAATACCCGAAAGGGCTGCAGGACGCCGTCGGAAGCGGGTTTGAAACTGCGCAAACAGCCGGAAGCCCCCCGGGCGGTGCCGGTGACGGCCCTGCTGAAAAACCCGCACCGCATCGAGGACTGGAAACCTTTTCTCTTTTCCGATTCGTAGCCGGTCCCTTCGCTCAGCATGGTTGTTGCCGGGCGGAATGATGATCCGGAAGTACGGGCATTTCGCTCAATATTTCGACGGGGCAGGGTTTTGATGGAATGGCCCTTGGAAATAGGGGTTTCGGAAGTCAAATAAATGGACAAAATGCCGTAACCTCATATACTTACGACATTTTCGAACCAGTTGCAGGCCAACGGAGCGATCACCATGAGCAGAGATGTTGTCACTTGGGCAGAGGATCCCGCACATTTTCAACGGTCCCGCAGGGACTTTTTACAGGTGGGCGCGGTAGGCGCGCTCGGCTTGACGCTTGGCGATGTGCTTCGCATGGAAGCGCAGGGTGCACAAAAGTTTTACGAGACCAAGGAGGGCCCGGCCAAGAGCGTGATCCAGATTGTCCTCGGCGGTGGCATGGCGGCCCAGGAAAGTTGGGATCCCAAGCCGGATGCCCCGATTGAATACCGCGGCCCGATGGGCGTCTGCAAGACGAAGATTCCCGGGGTGGTTTTTGGCGAGATGATGCCGAACTGCGCAGGGATCGCGGACAAGATGACGATCATCCGTTCCATGCAGGGAAAAGAAGCCGATCACAACCGGGCTTCCTATACCCTCTACACCGGTTACCGGATGAGCCCGGCGCTCAAGCACCCGAGCATGGGGGCGGTGGTCTCGCACGAATTCGGCCCGAAAAACGATTTACCCGCCTACATGGCGGTGCCCTCGGCGAATGCCCTTGGCGGCACGGGGTACCTGAGCCCTCAGTATGGGGCCTTCAGCATGGGGGGCGACCCATCCCGCAGTGATTTCAAGGTCAGGAACATGACCTTGCCGGACTCCGTGGACGATGGACGATTCACGCGCCGCCGCAAGATGCGCGAGGCGGTGGAAGATCATTTCCGTTCCCTGGAAACCAATCCCTCCGCGATCGACGCGATGGACGAATTTTACACCCGCGCGTACACCATGATCAGTTCGCCAAATGCCCGTGAAGCCTTTGACCTGCACAGCGAGCCGAAGGAGATGAAGGAAAAGTACGGCATGAACAAGACGGGCATGCAGGTGCTTCTCGCCCGTCGCCTGGTGGAAGCCGGCGTGCGCTTTATCACGATTACGGTCGGCAGTTGGGATCACCACAACCGGATCAGGGATGCATTCAACAAAAGCATGCCTCCGCTGGACCAGGCCTTTGCCGCCTTGATCACTGACCTGGAAGATCGGGGTTTGCTGGATTCCACCCTGGTCTTCATGTCGGGCGAGTTTGGCCGCACACCCAAGATCAACAAGCAGGCCGGTCGCGATCACTACGCGAAGGTCTGGAGCATGGCCATGGCGGGCGGTGGCATCGCCAAGGGCACGATTTACGGCTCCTCGGATGCCACGTCCATCGAGGTAGAGCGGGATCCGGTGACCATGCCGGACGCCCTGACCACGGTCTACAAACAGATGGGTATCACCGCGGACAAGGAGCTGATGGCGCCGGGTGCGCGCCCCATTGAGATCATCAATGGCGGCACCTGTGTTGACGGCTTGGTAGGCTGAACCATGAAACTATTTAAAACAGGCGGGCGGGTCCTTCTGGCCCTGCCCATGCTCTTCCCGATTGTTGGATTATTCCCGGCCACGGTATGCGCTGAGGGTTTCGAGGAGGTTCTCCGGGGAAATCCCATTCTGCAGTACACGCTGCCGCGGGGTGCCGGGCGGGGGGATGAACTCGAGTTGACACTGTACGGGCAGAACATGAAAAACCCCGAGACGGTGCTCTTTTATGATGAGGGTATCGAGGTGCTCGGGTTTCGTCACCCGGAGAACAGCAAGTCCACCTACCTACGCTATGATGGCCGGCAATCGCGCTGGGATTCCGACCGGGTCGCGATCGTCAAGATTCGCGTCAAGCCGGGCTGCCGGTTGGGTGAACATCAATTGCGCTATTGCACCCGGGGTGGCCTGTCCCAGTTACGGACCTTCATGATCGGTGCCTTTCCATCGGTGGCCGAGGTGGAGGGCTATCCGGCCGGCAACCAGGATTTTTCCACCGCGCAGTCCATCGAGCTCAACCGGACGGTGAACGGCCAGCTGCATCGCTTTGACATCGACCGCTTCAAGGTCGCCTTGAAAAAAGGCCAACGCTTTACCGCGGAGATCGAGGGCCAGCGCCTGGGCACGCACATGACCGGAGGCGATACCGACCTCAAGTTGACCCTGGAAAATGACCAGGGTATGGTCATGGCAAGGGAGGAGGATTCCGCGATGTATCTCGCCGATCCCGTACTCCGTATCGTCGCCCCGGAAGATGGCACCTACCTGCTCTCGGTCGAGACGCAGTATATCATCGGGGATTCCACTCCGCGTGCGTACCGCCTGCATCTCGGGGACTATGTGCGCCCTTCGGCATTGTACCCGGCGGGGGGGACCGCGGGTAAAACAGTCCAGGTCCGGGTGATCGGCGATCCCAAGGGCCGGTGGACTTTTGAGCAGAAATTGCCGCGTGGCGTGGAGGGGTATCACGGTCTTGACGTGAAGAAGAACGGGCGCTCGCAGCCCGTGCCGCAGAAATTCCGGGTCAGCCGGGCGAAAAACATCCTGGAGGCCGAGCCGAATGCGAAGCTTAACCAGGCCACGAAAGCGGGGAAAACCTGGCCGATCGCCCTGAACGGGATTATCGAGAAGCCCGGCGATGTGGACCTGTTCCGATTTACGGTACCCCCCGGTTTGGCCGACAGGGTTCGTCTGCGCGTGTTTGCCCAATCCATAGACAGCGGCCTGGACCCCAGGATGACCTACTACGAAATCGTGGATGGTAAGCCCAAGGGACGGAAAAGCGTTGATGACGTGCGCAATACCCAGATCGACCTGATCAAGCTGGAAAACCATATGCGTGATGTCCTGGACCCGGTTGCCTTGCTGGCCAACTCCGGCAAGGCGAAGGAATACGTCATCGAGATTTCCGACACGCACGGGCGCGGGCAGGCGGACTTTGTCTACCGGGTGGAGATCGAAGAGATCAAGCCGCACGTGCTGACCTGGATGCCGACCTACGAGAACCAGTCCTATTACCAGGCGCGGAACAGCGTGGTCATGGCCCGGGGCAACCGCTACAACACCTGGTTCAGCCTGCGCCCGGTCTATGGTTTCAGCTACAAGGGGCCGGCGACGTTTGAGGCCATCGGTTTGCCGGAAGGCGTCAGCATGGAGTCCGGGGTGATGGAAAACGGGGTGGATCGCGCGCCGGTTCTGTTCAAGGCCTCCAGGAAGGCGAAGCCGGGTGCCTACCTGTTCGACGTGGTCGCACGCCATGCGGGTACTAACGCGGTTTCCTTCACCAGCAGTTTTCAGCAGCCGATTGTGTTTAACGCCCGGAACGGCGGGCATGGCCACCACCATACCTTTCCAACCCGGGTGGCCCTGCGGGTAACGGAGCCTGCGCCCTTTCGCATCGAAGTGGGGCCGCCGGTTGCGGACCTGGTTCCCGAGGGAGAGATCACCTATGCGGTCAAGGTACATCGGGAGGAGGGCTTTGAGGGGCCGGTCGAGTTGAACATGGAATGGGTGCCTCCGAATGTGAACCGCGCTCAGCAGGTCAAGCTCAAGGCGGATGAGACCGAGGCCGCCTTTTTGCTTTCCGCCAACAGTCGGGTCAGCCCGGGGCTGTACCCGGTCACGATCACCGGTCGCTCGGGCCGCGGTAACGCTCGGAATGGCGACCGCCTGGTCTTCACGTCCAGCGAGATGATCCCGCTTCGCATCAGCAAGCCCTACGTCAAGGT
>JAPYUI010000013.1:36101-45573 GCA_029936175.1 Kiritimatiellia bacterium | reverse complement strand
CCCAGGGAGAGGGAGGCGAGGGCGGTGGCCACCATGCGCCCACCGGTTCCATCCCCGTGTTGCCCGGGGGACCAGCTGCCATCGACTGCCTGCGAGGCCAGGAGTCCCCGCTGGAGGCGGGCAAGGGGTCCTGGGCTCTGCCTGAACGCGCGGGCGGCCAGGTAGGCATGGTAGGTATCCGCTCCGGTCTGCGTTTCCGCGTTCACCAGGTTGCCGAGAATTTTTTCCCGCGTGCGCTCGGGCAGCTGCGGGAGTCCCAACAGGCCAATGGCCAGGAGGGTCCGGGTACCCCTGGGATGGTCGCCCGGCCGGCGATAGCCCAGGTAACCCGCATCGTCGACCTGGAGGGCCATCCAGTTCCGCGTCCGCAGGAGGGGGGCTTCCAGGTGGGTCCACCCCTGGTGTACGGCTTGTTCCAGGGTTAAAAGCGGCCAGACGGTGATGCTGCTGTTCGCGGGTGCGGCACCCTGGTAGGCGAAGCCGTCGATGGCTTCGTATCCCCAGCCGCCGTTGGCATTTTGCCGCCTGACCAACTGCGCCAGGGCTTCGTCGATATGGGTCTCCAGCGCCTCACTGGGTTGCCCCTTGTACAACTCGAGCAGGGCGAGGGTTGCCAGGCACTCGTTGTAGGAAAAGGCCTGGCCGTATGAAGCAGGGGGTGCCTGGACAAGGTAGTCCCGTGCCGCCTCGATGGCGGCTGCGAAACGGTTTGTTCTCCCGGAGTCCAGCAGGGCCATGAGGGCGATCGCAGTGACCCCGCGCGAGTAGGCCCGGTGTCCACCCGTCCTGGATGGATCCCAATGCCCCTCGGCTTCCTGTTGAGCGACCAGCCATTCCAGGCCCTCGTCGATCGCGAGTTGATGTTCCTTGGGGCCGCGCTCGAGCACGAGGACGCTGCAGAGCAGGAGCAGGAGCGTGGCCGCCAGGGCAAGCAGTGGGTTCAGCCTGGGGCTCCGGCGATGGCTGGTGTCGAGGATGCGTTGCGTCAGCTGCTCGGAATGGACCTCGTCGGGATCGCTGCGCAGCTGATCGATGAGTCGCCGGAGATCGGTGTGTCCGACCTGGCCGTGATCGAGGGCGGCGGCGAGCTCATCCTCGGTCCAGTCCGGGTTTTCCTGCGCGTCATTCATTCGTTTCGCTTAAGCCTTTCTTCAAGTGTTTCATCGCCTGGTGCATGCGTGATTTCACCGTCCCTTCCGGGATCTCCAGCACCTCGGCGATTTCAATATATTTCAAGCCCTGGTACACACTCAGCACCAGGCAGATTCGCAACTTCTCCGGCAGGGCCTGTACCGCCTCACGCACGGCACCCTTCCGGTCAGATGCGTAGCCGCCCTGTGCGGCCAGGGTCTGCGCCTCGGCATAGGCCGCCTGCATCCGACCCCGTCGCTGTTCCTTGCGAATCCGGTCAATCCGCACGGATCGGGCGATCGTGTACAGGTAGGTGGTGAATTTTGCCCGCGGGCGATATCCCGCCCGGTTCCGGTATAAGCGGATAAAGGTTTGCTGCACCAAGTCTTCCTGATCGGTATAAACGCCCATCCGGACGAAAAAGTTCAGCATTTTTTGCTGGTGTCGCTCGACCAGGATCCGGAACGCCTCCCGGTCATCCCGGGCGACACCTTGCATAAGCTCCTGATCACTGGGTTCCTCGTCCTGGTTGATAGCTGATTCCTCCTGCAGCGGCTGATTATAGGGGTAAATGGGGCAAAATCCGATGCTATTCCCGGGAAGCTCCCGGAAGAGGGGGATATATTTCCGCCCTGTGGCTTGCAAAGGCCTGCCCGAGTGCCGATAGTAGACGACTTTCCTACCGTGCGGGAACGATTGTGGACGAAAAATCGATAGATCCAGGCGAAATTATTCGCGAGCAAAGAATGGAGCTGGAACGGGTTACCCGGGAAGAGGCCTGGTTTCTCGGCGAACAGCTTGATCGCTTTGTTCATCAGCACGAATGGGATGTACAGCTTCGCGTGGCGGACATCTGGTTGAAAAACGGCCAGGTCTTCCGTGATCAGGCGATTCAGCGTATTCGCAGTCGCGAGCTGCTCTAAGCAGGAGTCCCGGCGACGCAGTCCTCGCCGACCTAATCACCACAGGGTCTTAGCATGATGTATTTTCTTCCAGTTCCGGCACCCGACCGCAGGCCTGCCCGCACAATCTTGATCGAGCATTCGGCATGCAGCGAGTCGTCCTGATGATGCGCAAGCTTGGCGTTGGCGGAGTGAGCACGCTCGCCGGGCTGCTGGTGGGCGTGGCCGTTGGCGATGCCTTGGAGGAAGAAAGGAAAGCAGCCGAGGGCGGGGACCTGCACGCTCAATACCAGATGGCGGTGGCTTACATGAAGGGGAGCGAAGTGCCCGTCGACCTGGCGGTTTCCATGGCGTGGATGGAGAAGGCCGCTCACCAGGACCTGGCACCTGCGCAGTACGCGATTGGCCTGGCCTACGATGAGGGTCGCGGCGTCAAGCAGAGTTATCCGAGAGCCTTCAACTGGCTGAAGAAGGCCGCCGATGCGGGTGTTTTGCAGGCGCAGTTAAAGACGGGGATCCTGTATGTCGAGGGACGCGGCACCCCGCGGAGTGCAAGCCGGGCCGTTCACTATTTCACCCTCGCGGCAAAACAGGGTAATGCTCTTTCCCAATATAAACTGGGCTCCCTGTATTATTTGGGCAAGGGGACCCAAAAGGACCTCCCGGCAGCTGCCGGCTGGTTTACCAAGGCGGCCCGGCAGGGTGACGTGAACGCCGAGCACGACCTGGCCGTGATGTACGAGGAGGGGGTGGGTGTGGTGCGGAACTACGAGACGGCCTTGACATGGTACAGCAAGGCTGCCGCGCAGGACCATGTCAAGGCTGCCTACAAGGTCGGGGTGCTGCGAACGATGAACCTTCCCGGGCACCCGGAATTGAAGGATGCGGCAGATGCCTTGAAGCATTTTCGCGTTGCGGCCGGGCAGGGGCACCTGGCCGCGATGAATAACCTCGGGGTTATCCTCACGGAGAGCGCGGATAACGAGGCGATGCGGCGCGAGGGATTGACTTGGCTGGGGCGCGCGGCCAAGAAGGGGCACCCCCGCGCGCAGTACAACATCGGCAAGATCTATCTCGCGGGCAAGGTGGCGCAACAGGACAAGGTCGAGGCATACTACTGGATTTACCGGGCCAACCTGAACGGCTACGGGAAAGCCGCCCATATGCTGAACCAGTTGGCCGATCAAATGAGCGTGGACGAGTTAATCGAGGCCCAGCGCAAGGCGCGACTGCGCCGGCAGGTTGAAAAAAAACCGGGGAATGGCTAGAAGCGGTAACCCAGCCCGGTCCGGAGGAAAAACCCCCGCAGTTCAACCGTGTCAATCTTGCTTCCGCCTGCCTTGGCGTCGCCCTTGAGGAAGTCCATCTGGTACCCGCAATCGAAGATGAGGTCGGTTTGCTCGTTGAGGAGGTAATCCACCTCGATGGCGATCTTCCCGATGAGGTTGGATCCGATGTTGATCCCGTTCTTGCCCGGGCTCGGTGCGCCACCGGGACTCTGTGCCTGCGTCAGTTGATCCGCATCGGATGTGGCAAATACGTACTGGACGCCGAGTTGGAATCCAAGGTCCAGGCGTTCGGAATCCTCCAAGGGGTTGCGCCAGATCATGGAGACCCCGACGGGAAACAGCGTGGCCGACCCACCCAGGCCGGTGCCCATGACGGTGTTTCCGGATCGCTCGACGTTCAACTTTTTATTCAAATTCCAGGTCTGGATACCGGCGGTGATCGCCAGGGCCTTCTCGGGGGAGCGCCAGAAGCTGTAGGTGAAATCGAAACCGTAACCGGCATCAAAGAAGCTTCCGCTTGCGGCATAATAGCCGAGGGTGGAGCTCACGCCGCGGTCGCCATCTTCCAGGGCAAAGGCCGGGTTCATAATTGGAAAGAGGCTGAGAATGGAAAGGGCAAAAGGTGTTCTAATCATGCGTTAACAACTAGCATTTCACAAAAACAGGATCAAGCATCAGATGGGCTTATTCGCCGCCGGATGCCATGCGTGGCATTGCTTGGTAAAAATATACAGATCGTCCCTTGTAAGAGCTGCCCTCTAGCCCGGCAGTGCGGGCCGCACTTTTAATACACGCTCCTTGCGAATGGTCACCGTTCCCGGCTTCGAGCCTCTCGGTTTACTGACGAATTCTGCACGGGTCATCGCGACGGGAACCTGGCCGCCTGCTCGCGCCTTGCTGTGGAAGGCCGCGACCCGCGCGGCGGTTCTCAATACCTCTCGATCCGGTTCCGCATCGTCCCGGTAGCGAAGCAGTACATGACTCCCGGAAGTCCCCCGTACGTGAAACCACCAGTCTTTCGCACGGGCCAGCTTCAGGCTGAGCTCGTCGTTGTCCCGGGATGTTTTCCCGGCCAGGATTTCCCACCCCCCGTCCAGCAGGTACTGGATGACCCGGGTCGACCGGCCCAGCGTAATTTCGGCTCGTTGCATGGGGTTACATGTATTATGGAAAGGGTATGCAGAGCAAGTATTTGTCGTTGGTGCAGCTGTTCATCAAGCTGGGCTTGACGGCCTTCGGAGGGCCGGCCGCTCATATCGCGATCATGGAACAGGAAATGGTTGCCCGCCGCAAGTGGATGAACACGGATGAGTTCATGGACCTGCTGGCGATCACGAACATGATCCCGGGTCCGAACTCAACCGAGATGACCATGCATATTGGGATGCACCGGGGTGGTTGGCGGGGCATGGTGATTGCTGGAGTCTGCTTTATCCTTCCCGCCTCGTTGATTACCGGGACCCTGGCCTGGTTGTATAAAAGCTACGGCCATATGCCGCAGGCCACGCCGTTCCTGGACGGGATCAAGCCCGCCGTGATCGCGATCATCGCGGTGGTGCTCTTTCGCTTTGGCAGGAAGACGATCCGGAAGCCCCTGCAGATAGGTATTGCACTACTGGTGATCGGCCTCGCCTGGTTACGCCTGAATGAAGCCTTGATCATGATTCTCGCCGGGATCCTGTCCGTGGTCTGGTCGAAGCTTCCCGTAGGCAGGGTGTCGATGCTTTTTCCCTGGCCCCTGGTCCTGGGCGCGCTTCATCCGGCCACCGGAGGGACCGCGTTCTCCCTGGTGAAGCTGGGGTTGATTTTTCTCAAGACCGGGAGTCTCCTGTTCGGGAGCGGGTATGTGCTCTTTGCTTTCCTGGAGCCTGAGCTGGTGCATCACACCGGCTGGATGACCGGGCAGGAGCTCCTGGATGCGATTGCCATCGGCCAGTTCACGCCTGGACCGGTGCTTTCGGCCTCGACCTTCATCGGCTACCAGGTTGGTGGTTGGCCGGGCGCGGTTGTGGCGACGGTGTGTATCTTCCTGCCCTCGTTTATCATCGTGTCCCTCGTGAATCCCTTCATTCCCCGTATCCGCAAGTCAAAGAGCATGTCGGCTTTTCTCGAGGGGGCCAAAACAGGTGCCGTGGCCCTGATCGCCGTCGTATTGCTGCGCATGGGCCTGGAAGTGCTGAACAGTTGGGGAGCGGCGGTCATTACGCTCGTGGGCCTGGCCTGGCTGATCTGGAAGCCGACCGTGAACTCATTCTGGTTGATATTGGCCGGCGGCGCCTTTGGCTATTGGCTCCTGTAGCCCACCGTTCGGATTCGAGGTGCTTCGCCGCATGGCAATGGAGCACCGGGACCGGTTTGGCCTGTACAAGTTGTGGCTCGCGCTGCATGCTTCACCTCATGCGCAGGGGGATATCCAGGTACGGGCTGTGGATTATGGGCCTGGGTGCCCTTGCCACCGGTGCTACGCAGGCGGCTCCCGTCGCTCAGCCGGATGTCTATTCCGGGGTTGAAGATACCCCCCTGGTCGCCGACGCAGCCGGGGGACTCCTGGCAAATGACTCCTCGGATGGCGGCAGCCTGTCCGTGATCCAGCTGAGTGACGTGAGCCAAGGCCTGTTGAGTCTCCAGGCGGATGGATCGTTCACCTATGAGCCGTCTCCAAACTTTCACGGTACGGATAGCTTCAACTACAAGTTGCTCGAGGTGGGCGACCAGGTGTTTACGATCGATTCCAGCCAATCGCGCTTGAATATCAGCGCCAGCCTGTCGACCAGCTTTGGCTCTGACACGGCCAGTGATGCCTCGGATGTGTCCGGGACCTTGACCGTGGACCTGGACCCGCTCTCCGAACCATTCAGCACGATCCAGATTACCGATCTCGATGCCACCCTGACCGAGGGCATCTCGCTGAATTTCAGTTTCGCTTTTGGCCTGGCCGGGGTGGATGTGGTGGCGCAACCAGGTGCCTTGACCATTACCATGGTGGAACCGGGACCGCCTTCGGCCGTGGCAGCCAACGGGGATTTTCTCCAGGCGAACAATACCACGCGGGTCATGGGTACGGTCAATGTCGATGGCACCGGCCTGGCGGATGGCGCGGTAACCGAGGGCGACCAGTTCCTGGATGTTCAAGCCGTCCTCGATTTAGACGGGCAGATTTTACAGGCGGGGAACACCCTGACCCTGACCACGCCGATCGCATTCAACGGGACCTTTGATGTAAGCGGGAACACGATCACCTTGAGCCTGTCCGGAGACCTTGTAGCGACCTCGACGGTCCAACAGCCCGTCGAGTCCGCCCCGACCAGCGTAACCCTCGTTGTCGACCCGGCCCCGGATCCGCCGGTGCTGGTGACGGATCGCTATTTCATGGGCTCGAATGACGGCGTGGCGATCCCGGCGTTCCTGTCCGGGGGCGGTGCGGAGACCCTGGTGTCGACCGGCGCGGTTTGGCGTTACCTGGATGATGGAAGCGATCTCGGAACGGCGTGGCGTGAGACGGGATTCGACGATACGAGCTGGGCCAGCGGCCCCGCCCAGCTGGGCTACGGTGACGGTGACGAGGAGACGGTGATTGGATTTGGCACGACGACGAATAAATTCATCACGAGTTATTTCCGGCACCGGTTCACGCTCGCCGATGCGGCTCGCCAGGGGAGCCTGTGGCTGCGACTCCTGCGGGATGATGGGGCGGCAGTCTACCTGAATGGACTCGAGGTCACGCGGAACAACCTGGCTGCGAATGCGACCTTTGACACGCGGGCATCCTCAGGGATCAGCACGGATTACGAGGATAATTTTTCGCACTACCCGGTGACCCGGTCGCTGTTGAAGGATGGGGTGAATGTAGTGGCCGCGGAGATTCACCAGGTTCTGCCAAGCAGTAGTGACCTGAGTTTTCAACTGGAGCTCGTGCGCGAGAATAGTGGGGGAGGAGTCCTGGCCAATGACGAGGATGCTGACGGCGATATCTTGACCGCGAGCCTCTATCGCCAGGCCGTGCATGGCGTTGCGACCGTGAATGCCGATGGTTCCTTCGACTACCATCCGAACCCTGGGTTTGTGGGCGTGGACACCTTCATTTACCAGGCGGTCGACCAGGATAACCGGGCCTTTCGGCCCTTGCTGTCCTGGGGGTCGGAATGGGCCTACCTGGACGATGGATCCGACCCGGGGTCCACGTGGTTCGCCAGCGCCTTTGACGATCAATTGTGGGCGCGTGGATCGGCCGAACTGGGCTACGGTGACCCGGATCACACCACGGTGGTTGGCTTTATCGACACCACGCCGGGGGATCCGGGTGTGGTCACCAAGAATGCGACGACCTACTTTCGCGCAAGCTGTTTCGTTGGGAATGCCGAGGCCCTGGAGAATCCAACTATCCGTTTACTGCGCGATGATGCGGCGGCGATCTACCTGAATGGGCTCGAGCTGTATCGCGACGCGAACCTTGCCGCGGACGCGGGTTTCAACACCTTTGCGATCAATGGTGTTTCCGATGAAAATGAAGTCGTATCTATTCCCATCGATCCAGGCCGGCTAATCGATGGCATGAATACGATCGCGGTCGAGGTTCACCAGGTCAGTGCAAGCAGTAGCGACATGGCCTTCAACCTGGAACTGGGTGCCTCTCTCCCCCCGGATACCCCTATTTTCGGAACGGGCCATGCCTGGACATATTTACCGGACGGGAGCGACCAGTCGAATGCATGGCGGCATGCCGCATATGACGACTCGCTGTGGTTGTCCGGTACGAGCAAGCTGGGTTACGGGGATGGGGATGAGGCGACGATCGTTCCGGATGGCGGTGCAACCCATCCCTTGACCGTTTATTTCCGGAGTACATTCGAAATCGCGGATATGACCCAGGTGCAGGCCCTCGGCCTGGATCTGCAGCGCGATGACGGGGCTGCGGTGTATATCAACGGCATCGAGGTCGTGCGGGATGCCCTGGTCCCGGATGCGGGCCACCTCGTGGCGGCAAGTGCGACAACCAGTGGGGCGGATGAATCAACCTTTTTCCCCTTTGACAATCTCGACTCATCGGTCCTGGTTGAGGGCACGAATTCGATTGCGGTTGAGGTTCACCAGGTCACGACAGGCAGCAGCGACCTCGGGATGGATCTGCGCCTGCGTGGGAACATGGTTGCGCCCCTGGGAAGGGTCGTGATCCATGTGTACGACGCCGGGGGATTCCTGGACCGCGACCAGGATGCGATGGATGACCATTGGGAGACGATTCACGCGCTCGATGTAACGCTCAACGATGCCGACCTGGATGCCGACCTGGACGGTTCCGTGAACGGGGATGAATACCTGGCGGGAACGAATCCACAGGACGGTGACTCCGTGTTCCAGGTCCTGGATGTCGCCCGCGTATTGAACGATGTCACCTTTCGTTTTCCTTCCGTCCCGGGCAAGGCTTACCGCTTGCAACACACCCAGGACCTGGATCACCCCTTCATCGACATTCCTGGTGGCACCCTGATCGCAGGCACGGATGAGTCCGTCCTCACGGTAGCGTTCGATGTGGGATGGATCCGGCGCTATGTCCGGGTGGTCCTGGCCACGCCTTGACCCGGCCCTGGACGCATCAAGACCTGGGTGGGGTCCCATAACTCATTTCAAGCGAACCGTGCGCCAGCTGCTCCACTCGTATTCCGGCCGGTCGATTTTCACCCGGATGCGGGCCGGGTCGTAGTCCCTGATGTAGGTGTCCCAGTAGCTTGGACGGAAGGTGCGGACTATTTCCGGCTTCTTGCTGCGAACGTAGGTCATGAAATAGTAGTCACCTTCGCCGAGTTCCACTTCCACTATGTAGGGAACGCCTTTCAGGCCTTCCCAGGTGATATGGACACGACCCTGGGTATTTTCAGCGGTGAGGACTTCCCCTTCGCCGGGCGTGAGGAAGACCGGCGGGTTGGATACGTCGGCCGGAATGGGTTTCTGGGGAAATTTAAAATGGCCCCAGAATTTTTTCCATGGCGTGGTGCGATGAATAGGCTCGGTGTAGGTCGTGGTGTCGAAGAACTTCAGCTTTTCGTTGGCATTGGCTTGAAAATCGTCCAATTGCCCGCGCAACTCAGCCACCCGCTCGGGAAAGGCCCGGGCCACGTCGGATTTTTCCTCAGGATCATTCGATAAATCGTA
>JAPYUI010000013.1:33071-36001 GCA_029936175.1 Kiritimatiellia bacterium | reverse complement strand
TCGTCAAACATTTGCGCACGTTTGGCGGTGGATGCATGACCGATGAATCCATGCTCGAGTAATTCCTCCCCGTGATCCGCACAGAAAACAATCAGGGTTTTATCGGTGAGTTCCAGTGCATCGATCTTTCTCCAGAGCTTGAGCAGCATGTTTTCTGCGCGCCGCAACTCCCCATCATACAGTGCACGAATGGCAGGCGCATCTTCCTCAGGGACGAAATCCACGCTGCCCCACACGCAGACCCCGTTGTTGCGCACGTACTCGACTCGTTCCCGGGATTGCTCGTTGACGATCAAGTCGTCGCTCCAGAATTGTGCCTTGGCCCAGGGTTCCGGGTCGTAGGGGAGATGGGTATTCAGGACGTGGTACCAGAGGAAAAAGGGTTTATCTTTATTGTTCTCAAGCCAGACCAGGGGCTGGAGGAGGTCCTTGGGACCGCGATCCGCCTTGGCGACGAGTTCCGGGCCGGGCACCGGGTTCACGTCCGTGGTGAACCCCAGGTGAGAATAATTGATATCGGCTTGATAACCCTGCATGCGGGGGATGGTATAACCGGCATCCCGCAGCATCTCGAAGGGGGTATACCATTCGGGAGGCATATGCTTGTTGCGCGTAACCACCCCATGCATAAGCGAACTCATGCCCGTGAACAGGCTGTTAACGTTTTCACTGGTCCAGCAGGAAGCTGAAATACAACGTTCAAACTTTGCACCATCCTGCGCCAGCTTGGCCGTGGGTCCCGAGGTCATCTTGTCGTAACCGTAGGCCTGGAGGTGCTTGGTGTTCATGCTCTCATAGGTGATAAACAGGATGTTGTAGGGGTGCTTGATTTCCAGGCCTTTGTCATGGGCCATCTTCTTGGGAAGCATCGTGCAATTGGTAACCAGAATAGGCAGGAGGAGGGCGATGCTGATTCTGTAGAAGGTTATATGCATGGCATTTACGGTTGGTTTAGGGGTGTTGGATTCCGCTTTATCCTATATACTTTTCTTATGGCTGCTTGTAAAATTAAATTAGACCAATCCGGATCGAAGGCCCCCCCGTGATGCCATCTATCTTTATAGACCTATTTTTCTTTACGCGCCTGGTGCTGTGTACCTGCTTGTTGCCTGGCGGGCTCCTGTCTGCGGCAGAAAAGATGCTGCTCGATTTTGAAAGGGCCCGGGATGTCAATTTATGGGACGTTAAGAGCGGGGAAGGTGTCAGCCTTTCCGATGTAAATTCGTTGAATGGCAAGCACGCCCTGCGCATTTCCCTGGACAGTCATATCACCACGTCCCTGCTGCCCCGTGACTGGCGGGGCCATGATGAACTCCAGTTCAGTTACCACAATACCTTGAAGACGCCCGTGTCGTTGTACCTGGTGATCGGGGACATGGCCTGGCTGGAGAAGAAGGGCTATTGGAACCAGTACAACAATTTTTTCCTGTTGGATGCGGGGAAGGGCACCTTGCGAGTCCCCCTTGAAGATCTGTTTCGCGGCCAGAAGGATCGGCGTAACCTTGATATTAAATCCAACATCGACCTTTCATCCATCGTTCGAATGGAGATGGAATTCAAGGGTGAGGAAGGCCTGCTGTACCTTGACGACCTGAAGCTTGTCGGAGGCGATATGACCCCCCCCGTGGCTCAGGCACCTGTGTCGACTCCTGTCGTAACGGCGCTTCCGGCCCCTGGTGTAAGGGCCCCCGTAGCTTCCGATGTCCCGGCTTATCGAACCTGGGTGGGCTTTGAAAACCTGCGGGACATCGGGATCTGGGAAATCCGTACCGGACCCAGGCCCGAGGCGGTCTCGAAGCATGTAACCGAGGGCTCCAAGGCCTTGCAGTGTTACCCTGGAAATTTACTGGCGACGCATGGGGTGCCGCGCGACTGGCGCGGCTATGCAACACTGGAATTTGATATCTTCAGCGAGTGCAAGTCCCCGATCAAGCTGGAATTGCTCATCGGGGATGATGCCTGGATTGCCAGCCAGACCTACTGGAACCGCCACAATCGCGTTTTCACCCTTGCCCCGGGAGCCAACCATATTGAAGTCGATGTGAACAATCTCTACCGGGGTGAAGGTGCTGCCCGCAACCGCGGTTCGGTTCCGCGCAACATCGACCTGGACCAGGTTAATTTCATCAGCTTCAAGTTCGAGGGTAAATCCTCCTACGGAAATTTATATTTTGACAATCTTCGTTTTGGTGGCCAGAGCGCCGCCGGGGCACTTGCGCAGCAGGAACCAACTCCTGCTACAGGGCCGGCGGTGGCTACTGAGGCCAATGGTTCCAAGCTGGTAATGGGCTTTGAAAATACCGGCGATATCCACAAGTGGGAGGTCAGGCAGGGGAACCTGCCGGTCATCGATGTCAAACATGTGACCCAGGGGGAGAAGTCGCTGCGCGTCCGGGGTGGCCATATCCTGGCCACCTTCAGCCTACCGCGGGACTGGACCGGCCATACCGCCCTCGAGTTTGATATTTTCAATGAGGCGGAGGCTTTGCACAAAATGGAAATTGCCCTGGGTGATGATGCATTCATGGCGGACCAGAACTATTGGAACCGGCACAACGCGGTCTTCATGCTGGTGCCCGGCGAGAATAAGATTTCGATCCCGGTCAATGGCTTATACCGCGGGGAAGCCGGTGCACGCAATCGCGGAACAATTGCACGCACTATCGATGCGAACCAGATTGCCTACATGAGCCTCACCTTCCATGGACGAGGACGTGATGCACCTTTGTTCATGGATAACTTCCTGCTGACTGGAGGGGGCGCTGGAGGAATCACCCTGGACCCTGCGCCGGCGGTCACGCCAGGGCCTCTCCCGGCTCCTGTGCAGGTGCCCGTGGCGCAAGTCCAGGTTCCGGCGCAACCCACAACGGTGCTGGCCGCAGCGGGCGACAAGCTGTTGATGGGCTTTGAAAATGCTGCGGATATCCACA
>JAPYUI010000013.1:29092-32971 GCA_029936175.1 Kiritimatiellia bacterium | reverse complement strand
GTGCCCGCTCCTGTGCCGGCCCCGGTTCCGGCATCCACAACCCTGCCGGTTTCTGTGGCTCCCCCTGCCGTTGCACCGGTCAGTCCCCGTTCGCAAGTCGACCTGGGGTGGTATGGATTCGAAGACGGCTTCAGCAGTTTCACGAATCGTTGGGAACTGCGCGAAGGCCCTGTGCCGGAAATTGTCACGGAGCAGGTTACGGAGGGTGCCCATTCGTTGAAAGTTCTACCCGGTAGCCTGGTTGCGACAGAAAACCTGCCGCGGGATTGGCGCCCGTACGAGGCTTTTGAATTTGACGTCTTTAACGGGACCGAACAGTTGATCAAACTCGAGATGATTATTGGGGATAAGGCGTGGAACGAAAAAAAGGATTACTGGAATCGCCACAATGCGATTTACATGCTGGTTCCGGGCCCCAACACCCTTACGCTGCCGGTGGAAGGTCTATACCGTGGTGAGGCTGCAGCGCGTAACCGAGATATCAAGCGCAACATCGATCCGGACCAGATTGAATTTATTTCATTCTGGTTCCAGGGTCCCGAGAAGGCCGGCCCACTGTACCTGGACCATTGCCGACTGGTCACCGGCAACCCGGTCGTGGCGGATGATTCATCCGGGGCAGGACCTTCGATGCATCGCTTCTATGATTTTGAATCCCTGCAGGATACGGTTAAATGGGAGGTGAAGGTTGGCGAGCGGCCCACGCAAGCGGCGGAGCATGCGACGCATGGATCCAGCAGCTTGAAGATCCGCCGCGGCAGCCACCTTGTCTCCACGGCCATGCCACGGGACTGGAGTCCATACCAGGAGATGGAGTTCGACGTTTACCATCCGGGTGACGACCTGGTGAAATTGGAACTGATGATCGGTGACGACACCTGGAGCCAGAAACCGGATTACTGGAATCGCCACAATGCGATCTTCACCCTCATCCCCGGCGCCAACACGATTTCGGTCTCGGTTCAGGGGTTGTACCGCGGAGAAGCCGCCGCGCGAAACAGGGACATCAAACGCAATATCGACGCAAACCAGATCAGCGTGCTTGACCTGCACTTTCATGGCAGGGGTGCGCAGGGCTTCGTGTACCTCGACAATATGCGCCTGCGTGCGGATGGAGGCCTGGCGTCGGTTCCCGGAACCCCGGATGTAGCGGGCACGCCCGTGCAGCCAGGGTCTACTCCCTTGCCCGCACCGGTACCGGCCCCGAGGATATGGGGGTTTGATTTTGGCCCGAAAGATCAACAGTTGTGGCCCGGGTTTCACGGGATTACGTGGGATACCGTGTACAGCAAGGAGGCGGGTTTTGGTCTTGAGAGGAGCCAGAACCGTTCGCGCTTTGCCCAGGACACCACCTGGCCGACCCGACTGCTGCAGGATTTCCTCTGGATTCCATACGGTGACTTCCTGGTCGACCTGCCAAACGGCGATTACGACGTATGGGTCTTCTTTGAGGAATCCGGGTACTGGGCAGAAGAGCACTCAACCTACC
The DNA here is from genome assembly GCA_029936175.1 of Kiritimatiellia bacterium. GTDB lineage: Bacteria > Verrucomicrobiota > Kiritimatiellia > SS1-B-03-39 > UBA6053 > JAPYUI01. The sequence goes on along the minus strand of JAPYUI010000013.1, from coordinate 31,482 downwards.
TGCAGCGCGCGATCTACGCGGAAGGTAAAGAGGTGTCCCTGGAGGATCGGAAGGACAAGGGGCCGGATGGCGAATCGCTCTATCTTTTTGAGGACTTTGAGCCGCGCCCGGGAATCAACGTCCTGCGTGAATACTGGACTCGTCTCTACCAACCGCGTTCTTTTTCGACCACCGTGTCCGATGGACAAATGACTATCGGGGTTTTTGCTGAAGCCCAAATGTCCTGCCGGGTTTCTGCAATCATTATCCATCGTTCCGGCGATGCCCAGGCCCTTGCGTGGAAGGAACAGTTGATGGAGAAGAACTTTCGCGAGATGAACTCCAAAGCGGCGATGCACCCCTTTCCGAAGCCGCTTGGCCTGGATAAACTCCCGCCGGCTGCCCTGGAAGGTCCCGCAATCGTCTATATCGCCGACCCGGATTATCCCTTCCGGCTTACGCAAGTGCCGTCGGCCGCTCAGCTGGGCACCTCGATGTCCCGGCATGGGGCGCAGGGGGAGACGGTGGCTATGAGCTTTGGCATCCGCCCGAACCGTGACCTCGGCCTGGCCTCGGCCACGGTCGGAAAATTGAGTTCCAGCCGCGGAACGATTCCCGCATCCGCGGTGGTGCTACGTGCGGTGCGTCACATGGCCAAGCGACCCTTTGGCGATCGGAGTTTCAGCGTAAAACCATGGTACTTGAGCGATGTGGATGGCCTCGACCTTCCGAAAGATCTCAATCGCCAATTCTGGTTGACGGTTGCGGTGCCACCCGGGCAGCCAGCGGGGCGATACTCGGGTACGGTGCGTGTGCAGACTGATCAGGGATACGAGCAGGATTTTTCCGTGTCGGTAACGGTGATGCCCTTCGGCCTGCTTCGCCCGGATATCCCAATCTGTTTCTTCGGGATGCCGCCGGACTCGCTGGAGTTGCTCAAGGATTACGGCGTGAGTGCCGTGAATGGTGGGCCACGTATACACTTTCATCGATGGAACAAGGAGACGAAGCAGCCGCTGCTGGATTTCACGGCGGTCGACGCGTACCTGGCGAAGGCGAAAGCGAACGGCATGGACCTGGAGGTCATGGACTACAACGGCCCCATTGCCCTCAATGGCCTCACCTATCACAATGCCTTTGCCTTCTTCAAAGAGAAGGGACACTGGGTGGATCTCGAACCCATGGAGGCCGGTAAGCGTACCTTTGATATGATTAAAGCCCATGCGGATGAAGCCGGTTGGCCGCCCTTTACGTATAACATGGTGGATGAACCGCTGAGTCGCGAGAACACGAAAGCCACGCTGGGGAACATCCGGTTTATGCGCCAGATTGCGCCCTGGATGAAAATGATCGGCTATTACTCCTTCAATCTTAAGAACGATCGCCTCGGGAACGATGAACTGTTTCGTGAGCTGGATGGGACCGTTTGCAAGAGCTACAATGCCGCCATCATGTCCTACGCGGAGGAGAATGACAAATCCCTCTATCTCTACAGCCTCGGGCGCACGCGCTACACCTTTGGGCCATACCTGTTTCGCCATCGCCTTGCCGGCGTTAAAGGTTACGTCCAGTGGCATAGCTATATCGTGCATGGATACCAGTTCTTCGACCTGGATGGCCGGGAACCGGATGACGGGATCATCGTCTATCGAACGGAAGGCGTTCGCCCGACCCTGGATCTCGAGCACATTCGGATAGGCATCAATGATTACCGGTATATGCTAACCCTGGAGGACTACGCAAAAAAGGCGCGGGCACTGGGGAAGGGGAGCGAGCTCGCGGACCAGGCGGATACCCTGATTCGAGCGGTCACGGATAAGCTCGGCGTAAATGAACGCGGCCGGCCGGCCTGGTTGAACCTGGACGATCTGCGCCTGGATGTGATTAAGCAGATTCTTCGGATCAAAAAGGCCACGGGGCTTTAAACGCACCCTGACCCACGCCTTAAAGCCAACTAGGGTAAAAGCGATAGGCGGATGCCGACGAAACTACGGTTTCGGCTGCTCATGGGGAGGGTATCCCGTATGAACCAGGTTTCTGTGCCGTCACCATTATCAACCTTCGGGATGGAGCTGGAGTCAGCCGGTTCCCGGGTGACCAGGTCATCAGAACGCTCATAGGTCCAGGTCAGGTCGTTGGCGTTGGTACGACGCTGGTGCTGTATGACCAGGTAGTCCTGGCCGGCATCTTCAAGGATCAGGTGATGGGAGAGCAGGGACGGGTCGGGGGTGCTGCGGGCATCAAAACCTGCGCCATATACGCGCAGGTTGATCAATCCATCGCTGTTAAAGTCGTCATCCGGTCCAGTCAGGCCGGGGGTATTGCGTTCCTCCAGGCTAAAGGTGTTCAACTCCCACACGCCGTAGACGGTGCCGGTGCTGTTTGCCGTCCCGGGTGTGCCGCCTTCCGGG
>JAPYUI010000013.1:26410-28992 GCA_029936175.1 Kiritimatiellia bacterium | reverse complement strand
CACGCCGTAGACGGTGCCGGTGCTGTTTGCCGTCCCGGGTGTGCCGCCTTCCGGGTTGCTGGTTCGCCAGTTGATCAGATCGTCGCCAAAGGCATTGACATCAATGCGCTCGATGCTGCGTCCGCCGTTCTCGCCGATCGCGGGCCAAGGAGGGTCGTCATCATACCGGATCGTGTCCACGTCTATGCGAGGAACGACGATGATGTTGCCCGGTTGCACCAGGTCGGGTTTGTCTGGACGAACCACCGTCAGCCGTTCGCCCCCGTTGTTGAGGGCGCCCAGGTACCCCTGGCTTCCTCCGTAGATCACCACGCTGGGGGGCACATTGTTCGAGCCTCGAAAGCCAGCCACATCCGTGTTTAGCGGAAGCAGAATCATTCGGTTCCCCGCGGCGATATTCGGGAAGGGTACGGGGAAGGTGAAACCGATACCGGAAACGATCCAGGTATTCGTGGGTTGCCCGCCGAGGGTGTCATCGTAAAGATTGACCGTACCGGCCGAGATGTTCTGAAGTTCGACAAACTCGACATCGCCCGTCGTGTTGTGGTAATAGATTTCGCTGACGACCAGGGGTCCCACCAGCGGGTCATCGTTGGACGCCCCGACGGGATTGGCTACGTTGCGGTTCTGGGCAATGGTGACGCTCTGCTGGGCGGTGAAATGTTCTTCGCCGAGCGAGTCCAAGTATCGTCCGAAGGACACGCCGTTCGCAGATCCGCTAAATGCAAAGCCGTGTTGGTAGCCGCTCAGGCGGCCATCGGCCGTTGCGGATGTGAGGTAAAGCTCCTCTCCTCGTGAGCTCAAGGAGAAGGCATTGCCGAAGTACCCGGAAGGGGCCGCAGTCAGCGGGTTGGCATCGTCATCCTCATTCACGCAGAAAAAGCCACCACCGCTGATGATCGAGCCGGGGGGAATCCCGAATTTTCGGGGCTCGCTGCGGTTGTCGCTGAGGTACCACCCGCTGATATCTACGCTGCCTGCGTTCGGGTTGAAGAGCTCGACCACGTCGACCGAGGGAAAGTCCGTATGGGTGAGTGTTTCATTGACGTAGATCGGCTCACCTTCGTAAATTGTGTTCCATCCGGGCGATCCTCCCGCTTCCAGGCTCGCCTGCCAGTTGTCGGATTCGTCGGCGTAAGCTGCCAGGTCCCGTCGCGTTAAGCTGGCCCCGCTACCATCCGGACTGCTCGGCCAGGGTGCGTCGTCCCCGTATTGCAGGGTTTCCACCACGATATAGGAAATATCCAGCGGGTTCGTGGGGTCGAGTCGTTCCGGTCGCTCCAGGTTGATACGTTCCCCGCCATTGCCCAGGTTGCCGGTGTAAGGGCCGTAGATCTTGACCCCGGCCGGCACGTCGTGCGCCGCAGTGAAGACCGCCAGGTTTGTATTCATGACGAGGAAGATTTCCCCGGGGGCAATCGTCTGGCCGGCGGGAAAGGTGAAAGTGGCCGATACGGGCAGGGTTGAGTCCGAGATGCGCCAGAGGTCGGCTCCATTCGAGAGCGGGATCGCGGATGCCGAGGTATTCTGGAATTCAATGTACTCAATGGCACTCGGCTGGTTGTACATGGCTTCCGTGATCACCAGCGAGTTCACGCGCGGCCCAGTGTTGGTTGCTCCCAGGGTTGAGCTTTCCTGGGGAACCAACTGCTCGAAACCATCCCCGTTTACATAGCGTCCAAAGGTGATTCCATCGGCGGCGGGTCCAAAGAAAAAGCCGTGTACATATCCCGTGAGCTGGCCGCCCGCATTCCCGGAGTACAGGAAGGCGCGTTCGCCCCTGGATGACAGGCTGAAGCCGAGGGTGCTTTCACTAAAGAGAAGATACCCATTCCCAGGAATCAGGGTGCTTGCCGGGATACGATATTTTTTACGCCCGACACCCACACCGTCTACCGCACTGACGTTATCGGAAAGATACCAGTCGCCGATGTCTACCGGATCGGGGTTGGGATTGTGCAGCTCGATGACATCATTATTTAAAAGTCCATCCCGGGTACGGATTTCATTGATGTAAACGGGAGGAAGGCCGGGGTCGGGTTCGGAAGCTCCAGGCGAGCCGCCGGCCGCCATGCTGTGCCGCCAGTAAAAGGGTTCATCCGGATCGACCGGGGAGTCTGTGCGATACGGCACAAGGCTGTATCCATCTGCATCTGCCAACTCAGGCCAAGGGGCTGCATTGTCATAGCTGACACTGAATATTGACATTCCAGAAGCGTTGCGAAGCGTGACGCGTTCGCCACCTTTGTCGAGCGCACCTGGTGGATCGGCTAAGCCTTGTTCCGTGTAAATACCGGTGATCGGAACGCCGGGATAGGCTGCAGAAAAGCCGGCGACACTCCAGACGAGAACCCGGTGCCCCCCGCCGTCAATGATGGTGCCACCCGGGAAAGTGTAGAGGATTCCGTTGTCGAAGTGGTACCCGCCGATGTCCATGGCTTCCGTTCCGGGGTTGTGGACTTCAAGAAACTCAGCGTTATCGGGCCCTGTCTGATTATAATAGATTTCCGAGATGATGATTTCACCGAGGCACCCGCACCCCTGGATCATCGACAGGTAAATAATCAGTTTCGCGAGAGGTA
>JAPYUI010000013.1:0-26310 GCA_029936175.1 Kiritimatiellia bacterium | reverse complement strand
GGTTTTATAATAGTTTGGACTCCATCCTGCTGCAGATATACCATCCGGATGACGCGTGCTGAGGGGTATACGAATGGCTGTTCAACCGGGTATGCTTTTCAGGAACCTATAAGCGAAAGGAATTAAAGCATGTTCACGTTCTGGAAATCGTTTGTCTTAGCGGTTGCCGGGTTGGGTTGGGTTTGTGTGAGTGCGGGGGAGAAATTGGACCGGATCGAAGGGGTCTTCGATGCCGAGATTATTGCATCGGGCTTCGTGTCGCCGGATGGATTGGCGATTCACCCCGAAACGAAAGACTTGTATGTAACCGAGGAGGATGCCGGCCGGATCTCGGTCATTCGCGATGGCAAGCCCCTGCCCGTTGTCGAGGAGGGCTTCACGGTCATAAACGATTTACCTCCCTGGGCCTTCACGAGGGAAAAGGATTTTGATTACTGGACAAACCCGAAACTCCGTAGTCCCGAAGGCCTGACCTTTAATCGCCAGGGGCATCTTTTTGTTACGGAAGATGTCTCCAATGGACGGATTCTGGAATTTGTGCCGGATGACGCCGGTAATTACACCAAGGCCTATGCCATTCCAATCCCTTGGCTCGACCTGCCCTACGCCTGGGAGAGCGTGCATATCGCAAAGGACGGCCGCATGTTTATTGCGGGTTCCACGACCGAAAATGGGCCCGGTATTTTCTATGGAACGGTGATGATGCGCGATCCCGGAGGTGACTGGTGGGTGGTGGATTACGGCCCCTTTTCGAGTTTCTCGGCCGTGGCGCTCTCCGCGGATGAAGAAGTGTTGATCGTGGGGGAAGAAGTCTCGGGTTCCCTCTCATGGTGGGATGCCGTACGCCACCAGGAAGTCGGCTTTGTCTCTGAGATGTTGCCAAACATCGAACACGTGACGGTCTTGCCGGACGGGTCCATCCTGGCTGCCCAGGAATCCACGATGAAGCTTGCGGACCAGGTGAAGGGGCATGATCCGCGCGTCAAGGGAGGGGTGCTGGTACGGGTGAATCCACAGACGCAGGAAGTGCACAGGATTGCCAAGGGCTTTGGACTGATTGAAAGTGTGCTGGTTCATCCCGATACCGGCCACCTGTATGTGACCGAGGACGATTCCGGTGATATCATCCGGCTCATCCCGAAAATCAACTTTCCCTCGGACCAGAACCTGTTGGCGCGTTCGGTGCAGTCGCGTCAATTGAACGAGGGGCGGGCGCCGCGGCGCTGGCCGGGATTCCTTAAGTCCTTTATCAAGCGACTCGGCTTTGAACCGGTGGACGAGTTACCCGCCTACGTGGGCGAAGGTGTCCTGCCGCACATGAGCCTGGCTTCGGAAAAGATCACCCTGGAGCAGTTCAGCCACCGTATTCCTATGATCGCCGGTAAGATTGCTGTCACGGGCGTCGTTAAAGGGGAGCCGAAGGACCCGATCAAGGAACTGGAATTTGTGATCTTTTACCCAAACATGGTGACGGGTGACCGCGGGTATGAAACGCCGAGCTTGAGCTTGTTCACGTCCTGTCGGGAGAGTGGAGCGAGGGTCCAGACGCAGGTGCTCGCGGGTCTGAGCAAGGGTTCATTCTCGTTTGGCGAAGTGGGGCAGCGCCGCAAGCCGGACAACGGGGTACTCTATATCCCCATGGGCTATGCAAATTCCCAGGCCTGGGGATACGGAAACCAGTTGACGCTCTCCTTCATGGGCGTGGGCCTCATGGATGATTATTTCCTCACCCTGCACAGTGGCGCGAAAGAATCCGGCCGCCTGGTATTTGACCCCAAGAAGGGCGATCCCGTTCACTACGATGTAAGCTGGCTTGAATATGACGAGGAAGGGAATACCAAGCGCAACCTGATTGTCGCTGGATTTGACAAGACGGAGGAAACCTTTGGCTGGCACAAACTGGGGAATTCCCCAGCTCCGACCCTGCTGAGCTACTCGCCCAATGCCTTGCCCTTCGTAACCCGCCATACGCATGAGATTCGCAAGCTGGTGGAGCAGCAGGCGAAGGACTGGAACTTGGCCATGGGTTTAGGCAACGAACCCCATCCCTTTGACCTTGCCCTGGCTGAGTCACAAAAGAAGCCGGTCCAGCATTCCACGCCGGTTGACTCCGGGCCGATCGTGATTGAAACGCAGGTGGACGTATCCGCCAAGACCTTGGGCGACCTTCCCGCCTCCGATGAAGCGGAGAAGCTCATACAGGAAGCGAAAGGGCCCGATGATGAGCGCCGTGCAGAAGTTCCGAAAGGAATCGAAAACGTCGGTGAGCCGACGATTGAAGCTGCGGAACCACTCGCCGATCAGGCGCCCCCCAGTCCGACCACCTGGACCAATTTGCTGCTTTCCCGGGCGATAGAAGCCTGGAAAATAGGCGTTCTCTAGTCGTCTATCGAGCACATGCGTCATGCGGCGACCGGTACCCTCGGCTCTCCGAAACCTTCAGCTACCAAGGTACGCGAAAGCGCTTGTCGAGGGTGAATGCATTGGGCAGGTGGCGGATGATGGGCGCGTCCTGATCCGGTTTCCCAACGACCTCCACGATATCGAATCGAAAATAGAGGGGTTTCTTTTTAAGCTTTTTCATGTACCGAATGGCCGCCCGGCTGATGCGAAAGCGTTTATCCTTATTCACGGCAGCCGAGGGCCGCCCGAATGTTTCCGAACGCCTCGTCTTTACCTCGATAAAGACAAGCGTATCCCCGTTGCGAGCCAGCAGGTCGAGCTCGTCGCGTTTGCCGACGCGCAGGCGTCGACCGAGGATTTTCATGCCCCGGTCCCGGAGATATTTTTCGGCCAATTCCTCACCCCAGATCCCTGTTTCCAGGTGCTCCGCCCGGGTTGGGACCCGTTTCTTGAACCATGACCGCAGCATGATGAAGCATTACGCAAGGGCAGGGGGGTGTCCAGCCGGTTCATACCTGTACTGGCTGGATGTGAACCAAGGTATTCCGCTGCCGGTGTAAACCAGGTAAAAAAAGATTTCGGTGCTTCACCTGCTGGTATATATACCGGCGAATATGCGCATACTGCTCTTGTCCTGGAACTTTCCGCCCGCCCTGGGTGGTATCGAATATGTCGTTGATCATCTCTATAGGGAGCTCAACGCAGCCGGGCATGAGGTGCACCTGATCACCACGGTTTCCGAGGAGTCCGAGCAGGACCCGCATATTCATCGGTGTCCTCGCCCCGGGTTGAAATCGTACAATCTCTATGCGATCAAGGAGGGGCGGCGCTTGACCAGGGACTTCAAACCCGACCTTATCGTAAATGGAAGTATCGCCTCCGGACCCGCTGCCTGGTGGCTATCAACGCTCGGCCGCTTGCCGAATGTCATTCTGATGCACGGGACCGATATTCTACGTGAAGGCTGGGTCTATCAACGCGTGGTCAGGTTCTTTGTCCGTGCTGCTGATCGGCTTGCGGCGAACAGCCTGCATACCAAGGAGCTTCTGGTGGCGGCCGGGGCACGGCCGGAGCGTGTTGACGTGATCCATCCGGGTGTCTGCGTCGAGCATTTCGCTGAAGCGCCTTCGACGGGAGCGGAGCGGGTCGTGGAAAAGGCGGTCGGTCGCCGCGTGTTAATGACCGTGGGTCGCCTGATTAAGCGGAAGGGCGTACTTGAATTTGTCGAGCATGCCATGCCCGTGCTGCGTGAGCAGTTTCCGGATGTGTTATTCCTGGTTGTGGGCGATGATGCTAAACAGTCCTTGGCCCACAAGGAGCGGATGAAGGATCGCATTGCCCAGAAGGTGAGTGAACTGGACTTGGAAGAGCATGTCATGTTGCTGGGAAAGATCCCGGAGGAAGATCTGTTAAGGCTTTATTTCCTGGCGGATATTTTTGTCCTGCCTTGCCTGAACATACCGGGAGACGTGGAAGGCTTTGGCATTGTATTTTCTGAAGCCGCGCTCGCGGGCGCAGCGAGTGTTGCCACCCGGTCCGGGGGCATTCCGGAAGCCGTGCAGGATGAGGTGACGGGCCTGCTTGCGGAACCGGGTGATTACGAGGGGTTGGTTGAACGTATCAGCCGCTTGCTCGCGAATGAATCCGAGCGAAAAGGCCTGGCCGAGGCCGGAGCCAGGCGTGCCCGGGCGGAATTGGCGTGGCCGGTCATCCGCCAGGCCTATGTCGATTTGTTCTCCGCTGCGTGTTCCCGCTGATTTCCGACCCTCCTTTTCAAATGTTTTCGGGCTCAAACGTCCCGTTTGAAAGATTGGTGAGCGCGGTTGAAAAAAGTTTAACCATAGGAATGCAAATTGCTCTATTCCGACAACCACGCAGGCACTTGGACCAGGTGGATCCAATCGCTGGCACGCATAGTGCTGCTGAAGGGTTGCAAGGCCTTGGGCATGAAAACAATAATGGTACCTACGAGAAGGGAATATGCATCCACCATCGGTTGCATGTTGTCGCTCGTGCTCACGTCTACGGCGCTGAGCCAAGCGCAAGGAGTTGACGGACTCTTCGAGGCCTACTTTGAGGACGACGGCCCCCGTTTGACCGAGATCATGGCGGCTTTGGATGGCCGTGTGTTATTCGAGTTGGGCATGGCGGCTATGGATGAACAGGAACTTCCCCTGGCACAGGCCTGCTTCGACGGCGTGGTGCATAAAAATCCGTCCAACCATCGTGCGCGACTTGAGCTCGCACGGACCCTTTTCTTCCTGGGAGAAGCGGGGCAATCGGAAACGCAGTTCAAGAAGGTGCTCGATGCGAATCCTCCCCCCGAAGTTCGGAAAAACGTTCGCAAATATTTGGATCGCATCGCTCGTGAACGAATCCTTCAGGATCCTTCACGCCCAGGGCCTCATGCGAAGAAAGAAAATTCAAAGAGCTCGAAGTGGCTCAAGCATATTGCCATCACGACCGGCATAGCTCGCGATTCCAATGCGAATTATGGATCCAGTAAAAGCAGTATTCGCATCCAGCCGATTCAGGCCGGTCCGATCAGCTTTGACCGATTGGCCGTAGGAGACGACAGCAAGCCGATTGAATCGCGGAGTGGGTATGTTTTTGGAGCGGCGAGCGCGATTTACACCATGGATGACCTGGGACGTAAGGCCTGGGTCTCCGAGTTGGAAATCTACAAAAACTGGCTGGATAAGGCGGAGGAGTTCAGCCTGTTCAATGCCGCTGTCTCCTCCGGGTTGCGTGTTTCTTCGGCCACGGCCTATTTGGATCTGCCGGTTACGTTTTCCCACATGCAACTCGATGGCGAGCGTTTCCTGGATCAATGGGCCATCAGCCCTTACTATATCCAGCGCCTGGGCGAAACGAGCTTTTCCATCTGCGCCCTCCAGTTGACGTACCGTGAGTACGACGACGCCCACCGCTTGGATGGAACAGAATTGGCCTGGGAGCAGTCCTATCGCCGAAGCTATGATAAAGGCAAGAGCCGGATCGATTTTGCAGGAGGCATTCGCTACGAGGATACGGACGCTCCTGCATTTGAAAATGTGGCCATGACCTTGCGCGTATCCGGCCAGTTTGGGATGCCGGGACAATGGGTTCCAAATGCTTCAATCTCGTATATCCAGTCGCGTTACATCGGGCAGGAAGTGCTGGCTCCCGAAGAGCGGGTCGATGATGAGGTGGGCGTAAACCTGGGTGTCTCGCGCACCTTTACGGGCCCGCTGACCGTGTCGCTCAATTACCAGTACGTTAATGTCAGGTCGACATTCGACATTTATACGTATGACCGCAGTATTTTTTCCGTCAGTTCAAGCAAGGAATTTTAGTACCGATGAAAACGATGAACAGAAAAGCGCTAAAGTATCTAATCGTCCTGGGCATGGGGCTGGCGATCAGTACAGGTGATGTGCTTGCCGCGCGCACGATCGGGAAGATCATCCGTCTTGGTGGTGAGGCTTCGGCCCAGGCACCGGATGGCCTCCTGCGCAAGTTGTCGTTGAATTCATCAGTCAAATTGAATGACACCATAACGACGAAGGCCAAGGCCAAGTTGCAGATCCTGTTTGATGACGGCTCGACGATCCAGCAGGGTCCCGCCAGTATCCTGGTGATCAATGCCTATGTATACAATGCGGAATCGGCGAAAGACAACCAGGCTGACTTCAGGGTGAAGAAGGGCCTGTTCCGGATGATTACGGACAAGATAACCCGCCTGAATCCAAAGAGGTTCAAGGTGCACACCAATTATGGCACCATCGGCATTCGTGGCTGTGACCTGGTGTTCGACGTCTTGCCGGACCAGGAAAAAGTTACGGTCATCGGCTTGCACCATGCGGACAGCATTGTGATTGACGTCGATGTAGAGGAAGGTCCGGGTGGTGCTCCGGTTCAGGATCGTAAGGTGATCACGAAAGAGGGTATCCAGGTGCAAATATCCGCGGAGGCAGGCGTTCAGGTTCACGCGCTTGACCGCAAAGCGTTGGAGGCCATAACCGAAGCGCTCGCCCCGGACAAAGCGGAAAAGCCCCCTAAGCGCCAGGCTCGCGGGCAGCCCCCCGATGTCGGCGTGGAAATGAGTGCGGCTGTTCGTTCATCACGCGTGAACCCCGCCGCACTCGCCACGTTCCTCGCCTCCATGGATCCACCCGATCCCGTCACCCCCGAAGGCATGAGTCCCGGCCCTCCAATTGCACGTATGTCCACTCCTCTCCCTCCAAGCCCGCCAGCCGCCCCCTCCGTAGCAGGGCATCCGTCTGAAGCCGTCCCTGAGCCCGAAGCCCCCGTCCTCCCCGACCCTGAGACCCCTCCCGGTCCCGAGCCTGAGAGCCCGGCAGACCCCGATTCCGGCGAACCCGATGATGCCCCACCGCCTGGTTCAAGGGTCGAGACGATTGAAGGGGGCGGAACGGATTGGTCATGGGGTTCCTGGGCGCGGACGAGCGCCGCTGATGGCGATGATGACGATGACGGTAATGATGACTCCCCGACAACCGAAAGAGGGACCTTTGTCAGCGGACAGACCATTACCGGGCACCCCTACCACGAGATCCGTGACGGCGCGGTGCAACATAATCTCACGGGTGTTGGTGTGGCGGGGGCTGCGGTCATGGCGGGTAATCAATCAGCGCTGCTCAAAGGAAGTTCAGCGATCAATGTGCTGGTCGGTGGTGGAGTCGAGCCCGCCTGGGATGGCGCCTTCAATTTGAGTGGGGTCGAGGGGTCGCTAAGCTTCAGGAGCTCAGGGGGCATTGATCGGAATGGCAAGCTGAATGGCTCGATCGACGATTACAGCCTGCATGTATTCGGCCAGTCCCGGGGATCACCAGATTCCTCGATGATCAAAGGCAACCTGGTCGGTCCGGGTACCGGCACCCGTCCGATTACGGGTGCGATTGGCGAATTTCAATTCAAGCATGCAAACAACACAAAGGTCGAGGGCGTATTTGGAGCAGATTTGAACAACAGGTAACTCTTGACCCAGACCCATACACCCGGAAAGCCGCGCATGAAAATGCGCGGTTTTTTTTGCGGCACGCTCAGGTGGATGCGTGCTTGTATTCGCCTCGTCGCTTCACCAGTCCGTGTACGCCAAGCACGGCGAAGGCGATCAGGATGGGGGCGATCGAGGCCCTGAATCGATGATCCCCGTACAGCAGGATCGCGTTTGCAAGGATCATGACCACCGCGCTGTACAGGATGATTGAGCAGGCATGGCGCCTCGCGAAGTAGCCGCCCAGCAGCATAAAGGGAATTAAGGGCCCGTAGCTGAACAGGAGGGCGAGGTTGAAAGCCCGGTTGGGGGTTCCCGGGTCGGGTTGGAACAGGCGAATCAATCGCCAGGCGATCAGCCGGGGGAGCGCTTGGCGATGTTCGACCATGAATGCCCTGGCGAGTTCGGCCGCTTTCCGGTCGGCATCCAGCTCGTTGGCTTCGGCCTTGATCGCTTCATTGCCCGGGGTGAGGAGCGGGGGAACCCAGCGGCCTTTGTAGATGGGATCGTTAAGCACCGTCTCGTTGTATGCCCCATACAGCGTGATGCCTCCATGCGTCGAAAACAAAACCGCCTCGCCGAGCAGATGCTGATTGCGGATGGGCCAAGGCGCAATCGTCACCAGGGTAATAAGAAAGGGGACGAGAATGCGTGGCCAGGCCTGGAGGACGGCGTGCAGGCGTTTTTCACGCCCCAGGAGCGCAAGGGCGATAAAGGCGCCCTGGGCCACGGGATACAAGAGGCCGATCGGGCGTGTCAGGGCAGCGATGCCGAGCAATATCCCCTGGAGGACCGCCCAGCGCAATTGCCCGGTGTCCACCAACTTGATCCCCAACCAGGCGGCCAGGCTGATGAGCAGGGTCCACGGTGTTTCAGAGAACATGTGCATGCTGTAATAAAAATGCTCGGGATAGATCGCGAGCAGGGCCGCCGCAAAAAGTCCCCAGCGCGCGTTGCTGAAGCGTTGTACGATGAGAAACAGCGGCAGGCAGGTGAGGGCGCCGAGCAAGCTGAAGCCGATCCGTACCGCTTCGTGATGGATGCCAAAAAGCGCATAAAATCCGGCGATAATAAGCGGGGTTCCGGGTGGGCGAAAAGCGGTGGGCCCCTCCGGCACATAGAGGGTATAGCCCTTTCCCTGAACGATGTTCTTGGCGATGAGGTTGTATTCAACATGGTCGGACCCCATCTTTGGGTCCGGCGGCGACGAGAGGCCCTGGAACCCGACGTTCATGCCGACCCGCAAGGCAAAAGCCAAGCCGACAACCAACCACAGCAGCAGGCGGGTCGAGTTTTGTAATTTTTCTGATGACATCATGCCGGAAGGTCGCCCATACTCCGAAGTTTGAACCGTATTTGTGAAGGATATTCTACAAAAGATCGTGCTGTTTTATGGAAACGTGCTTCCCTATCACCGGGGTAAATGGCGTGTCGTGGAACGGCTGTTGGCGGTTGCCGGCGGCGCACCGGAAGGCCTGCGCTGCGCCCGTCGCCGTGGCGTCGAATGGGAGTTGAACCTGGCAGGATTGGTTGAGCGCTCCCTGTATTACCTCGGCGTATACGAGGTGCATGAGTCCGTCTATATCGAGTCGCAGGTCCAGGCGGATTGGGTTATTTGCGATATTGGGGCCAATTTCGGCTATTATGCGCATATTCTCTCTGCCGCGACCCAGGGGCAGGCACGGGTGCATGCCTTCGAGCCGTCTTCGCTCCTGTACGCGGCCCTCGTTCGTAATCGTGCCTTGAATCCGTCCTTTGAACAGCTCCATACGTGGAAACTGGCGCTTTCGGATCGCGTTGGCCAGGTCGCCCTTGAACGGGCCCCGGAGATTAACCTGGGGCTGGGACGAATCCAACTGGAAGGCGGCACGGGCGAGGCCTTTGAACAGGTTGAGACGGTCACCCTCGATCAATTCGCACGTGATCAGCAGCTCGAACGGGTGGATTTCATGAAAATCGACGTCGAAGGGGCCGAGGCACTGGTCTTATCCGGAGCGGAAGAAACGATTCGACGTTTTCGGCCGCAAATGATGATTGAAATTAATCCCGAGGCACTGGAGGCATTCGGCACACGGGCGGAAGTCCTTCTTTCACGTATCCGGGAATTGGGATACACCCTGCATTGTCTTGAAGGTCGGCACCTGATCCCGCTCAACGGCCTCTCGGAAGAAGATGACTATGTGAATGCAATATGTCTGCCGAAGCCACGTGCATGAATGACGCGAGCCCCCAGCCGAATCCGGATTTGGTCCCGGCCCCCTCCGGCAGCCAGTGGGTAGTCCTGCACGCCCGTCCGCGCTGCGAGAAGAAGCTGGCGCAGACCTGCCAGCAGCAGGGCCTCCTGTGTTACCTTCCCGTGTTATGCAAAACCCACACCTATGGTTCACGGGTGCGAACCTTCGAGGTGCCCCTTTTTTCCGGCTATCTATTTGGCGTGGCAGACCGGCAGCAACGCATGTTCCTTGAGCAGAATCGAATGGTTGCCAATATCCTGCTCGCCGTCGACCAGGACTGCCTGGTTCGACAACTCGTCCAGGTCGACCTCGCCCTGCAATCCGGGGAAGCCATAGATGTATTACCGTACCTTGAGGAAGGCAGCCTGGTGAAAATTTCTTCCGGGCCTTTCCGTGGGATGGAAGGGCTCATCGAGCGAATCAAGGGCAAGTCGCGCGTGATCTTGAACGTGGACATGATCGGCCAGGCCATCGCGGTGGAAGTTGACAGCACGTATTTATCGCCAAGCTGATGTCACTCAAAAGCCAGATGATACGACTCCTGCCGGATGCCGCCATGCGCGGGATCAAGCGCTGCTACTACCCGCGCGTGGTGCGGAGGTACGGAGAGGCCGACTGGCCCTTCGCGGCGATGGTGAAGAGCCTCGTTCCCGAGGGCGGCTGCGTGCTGGATATCGGCGCAAATATCGGGTACCTGTCCAAGCTGTTTTCCGGCTGGGTGGGGCCGTCCGGTTCCGTGCACAGTTTCGAGCCGGTCCCGGAAACGTTCCAGCTGCTGGAGCACAATGTGCGGCGCGTCGGGCTGCATAACGTACACGTGCATAACCTGGCCCTCTCCAGCACCCGGGGTTCGTGCACCATGGAGATCCCCACCTACCCCGACGGCCGACCGAACTTGTACGAGTCGTATATCAGCCCGGGTAATGGGGAGGGCGTGGCGATTGAAATGGATACCCTGGATGAACGGGAACTGGGTGATGTTGACTTCATCAAGATCGATGTGGAGGGCCATGAATGGGAGGTGATCCAAGGGGGTCGAGCCTTGGTCGCGCGCTGTTTGCCCCCGCTGTTGATCGAGGTGGAGGGCCATCTTGCGGGAAGGGAAACGCCCGCAGGTAAGCTGAACGCGTGCCTGGGCGACCTGGGCTATCGGCCTTTTATCCTGCGCGATGGCGAGCTGCAGGCCTGGGAAGATCCGTTCCGGGCGGTGGATTACCTGTACCTGACCGAGGCGCAGCAGGCTCGGCTGGTCCCACGCGCCGATTGAGTGCGGGCCGGCGATCTAGTGTGGGCCGGACAGTTGGTATATTTTCAAGGCGTCTTCGTCCCACCTGACGGAGTAGGTCCAGACGGGCCGGTTCTCCAGGATCCGTTGCACTTCGGGGCTGAGATCCTGTGCACCGAAGACCGCCAGCCAGTCTGCTCCCTCCCGCATATATCCCCTGAGCGCCTCTCCGCCGAGCTCCCGGGTCTGGAGTGCCCAGCCGAAACGTCGCGCCGGATAGAGGATACGAGGATCACACCAGGGGGTCGAGGTATAGGCGGCAACCACGAGCTCATCCTCGGCGGCATGTTCTCGAATATGTTCTCCTATCACCTCTGCGTAAGAGTTCTGCAGGTAGTAACCGGACTTCGGGATGCGGTCCGTCCAGCGGTTTTCTGCCCAGGCGAAGGCGGGAATGATCACCGCGAGTGTGCCGAGTACCTGAAAGATGGCGATTGGCCGATTCATGCGTCTCGCCAGCCAGGCGGCGCTGCGCCTGATCCCCAGCGCGATGTAGATGGCCGAGATCGCGAGCAAGGGCGTTTGATAATAATGATGAATGACATTCAGCCGGAAAAAGATGAGAACGTAGAGGAAGGTCCCGAGGATCCAGCCGAGGAAAAACCAGGGCTTCTTCCGCTCGCGCAGGTCGCCCGCGAGGCCCGCCAGGAGAAAGAGTGCGCCAACGGGCGTCGCGATGTCAAGGACCAGGCGTTTGAGCAGCACCAGCCAGTTCGCCGGGTCAAAGCGCATGTCAAGTGCACCGAAATACCAACTGGCCATGTGGGTGAACTTGTAATAGCCCGGAATGAATCTCCAGTCCGGTGCCATCGCGTTTACCGTGAACACGTGGTTGCGCCAGGCGAGAAAACCCAGGGCGGGAAGTATCCCGGCAAGGACCAGGCGCAGGACCCGGTCCGTCCGCCAGGTAGCGAGTACGTAAAGCCCCAGCGGGAGCCCGAAGTAAAAAAGGTAAGGAATCTTGACCAGGGCGCTGAGGGTTGCGGCGAGGGCAAACAGGACCAGGTCGACCAGTCGTCCGCGCCGGTAGGCCACCAGGCAGTGGTAGATGGCCATGTGGGCGAGACCAATCGCCACGAAGTCGACGTGGATGGCCCGGGAGAACACAAGCCCCAGCGGCAAGGCGAGATACACCACGGTGGCCAGGCGGGCCGTGGCCTGGTCGCCCAGCTCCCGAAGGAGCCGGTACAGGTAAATCGCACCCAGGGCATAGAAGGCCAGGGTCACCAGGCGGGCCCAGATGTGGCTGAAGCCGAAGGCGTGGTAGAGCAGGGCGGTCAGTGCCTCGTGGAGCGGAAATTCAAGAATCAGGGTTTTATGCCCCCCCAGCCAGCAGACGGCCGGGCGGAGAAAGTCGATACCGTTCCGATAGAAATCCCAGGCGTAAAAGGCCGTGTCACATTGGCGCTGGCCGTAATAGGCATCCATATGCGGGCTGAGGTGGAACAAGCGCGACAAGCCCAGGGAGGTGCAGGCGAGGGCAAACCAACGATCTTTGATCCAATTCATCATCCTTTTACATTTCGCATCACGATGTGGATGGGTAAATAGATACGATGATTTGCCGGGATGAGAAGATCAAAAAGCGACCCAATGCCTGATTCAGGGCCCAGGGTTTTATCCATCGTGTGGAATCTCATCCGGGGCGGGACGGAAGGGCAGTGCGCCAGGGTGGCCATGGGGCTGGCTGAACGCGGGCACGTGCACCGCGTGGCCGTTTTTCGCCGCGAGGGCTTTTTTCTCGACCGGGTCGAGGCGGCCTGCGGTCCCGTCATCGACCTGGGTATCCGGCGCATGTTTTCGCTGGAAACGAAGCGGGCGGTTGTGCGGCTGGCCGATTGGCTTCGTGAAGAACGGATCGATGTCGTTCACCTGTGGGATATCGACGCCGTGATCTTTGGGTCGATGGCCGCCCGGAAGGCGGGCCTTCCCTACATCACCAGCCGCCGGGACATGGCCCAGATTTATCCGGCCCATAAAATCGCCATGATGCGCTACGCGGATCGCCGGGCGGCTGGAATCGTTGCCAATGCGGAAGCGATAAAGGCCATGCTGGAATCAGAGGGCCGGCGGCTCGTCCGGGTGATCCCCAACATCCTCGACCTGGCCGAATTCGACCGGCAGGCTGAACGGGCCGGCGCCTGGGCGGAGGCGGAAGCACGGATCATGGTCGGGATGGTCGCTCGTCTCGATCCCGAAAAGGACGCGGCCACCTTCATTCGCGGCTTGAGCCTCGCTCGCGAGACCGAGCCCCGGTTGCACGGGGTCATCGCAGGCGAGGGTTCCGATCGCCCTGGGCTTGAAGCAAGGGCCGCAACGAACGGCGGGAAGGAAGCCTTCACCTTTCTCGGGGAGGTGGACGAGGTGCCGGCCTTGATTCGACACCTGAAGGCCGGCGTATTGGTGCCCAGCCGGAACGAGGGACTTTCCAACACCATCCTGGAGTACATGGCGGGTCGCCTGCCGGTCATCGCCACGGATTGTGGCGGAAATCGTGAACTGGTGAATGCCGAAACCGGCTGGCTGATCCCTCCAGGTGATCCGGGAGAACTCGCACGGTGCCTACTGGAGCTCGCGGCCGATCTCGACGAGGCGGAGGCCCGCGGCCAGGCGGGCAGGAAGCTGGTGGAGCACCGACACCGAGCGGACGCAGTGTGCAAGCGCTTTGCCTTGCTGTACGACGAGGTCGCCCGGGACTGAAGCTTACTCGTTGTCCGAGTCGACCCGTGCCTCCACCAGTTGAATCTGGCGTGGACGGGTGGCCTGCTTCAGCAGTTCATCCGATTTCTCCAGGTGATCACTCAGGCGAGCGATGGTTTTCTGGAAATCGTCCGTCTTCATCACGGTGTCCAGGGCGCCGTCAATGGCTTGCTGGATATGGAGCATCTTTTCAATGTTCTTGCCGAGGTCGCCGATGGCGCTCAGGTTCTCCGAGAGGGCCTGGGTGGTGGTGGCGATCCGGTCGGTGTGGTCTTGAAGCGCCTTTCCAGTCCGCTCGGTGTGGCCTTGAAGCGTTGTGCTCGTTCGCTCGGTGTGGCTTTGAAACGATGCGTCCGCCCGCTCGGTGTGGCCTTCAAGTGCTTTGCCCGCCCGGTCGGTGTGGCCTTGAAGCGCCTTTTCCACCTGCTCCGTGTTGGCTTTAAGGGCTTTTTCCAGGCGGTCCGTGTTGGCTGTAAGGGCCTTTTCCAAGTTGGTGCGCAAGGTTTCATCCAGCTGCGTCAGCGCATCGACACCGGATTGGATCATGACAGAGTGCTGCCGGAAGGAACTGAGAATCTCCTTGGACCAGCCCCCGCCGGCCTCCTTCATGGAGCCGGCATGTACCGAGAGGGCGGATTTTAATTCGTCCGTGCCGGAGGTGTAGGTGTCATCCAGCTTGGAGGTCAGGCTGACGACCGTGTTTTCCAGGGATGCGCTGTGGCTGCCGATGGAGGATTCCAGCTTGCCGGTCAGCTTTTCGAGTGCGTCCTGGGAACTTTTCAGCTTATCGGCGATACCGGTGTACGTGCTGGATACGGACTCCCCCACCTTCTGGGCCAGGTCCGATTCCACCTGGCTCGAATGCTCAAGTGCCGCACTCATTTTTTTTGCCGCGTGCAACTGGAGACCGAGCAGTCCACCACCCAGGGCAAATACCACCGCATAGACAAGGGCTTGGACAACGGGTGGCGGCAGCAACTCACCGCTCTTCAGTGCATAACCCAGGAAGCCCCCGATGACGAGAAATGGCAGAATCACCGGGATTGCACCTACCAAGGGATTCTTGTTCTCCGACATATACGCAGACCTCCTGAAACTGGTGAAAAACCGTTAAAAACCCGTAACGCTTGCACGAATATACGCTCTTGAGAAGGCAAAAAGTGAGAGCGAGGCACATTTATTGACCGGATTAGCAGGCATTTTGCATGGGGACCGCGTGGGTTGGTATAAATTCCGCACCCGGGCAATGAATCGGTCAGGCCCTGCTCCAGGTTGCGCCGACCCCTTATCGGCTTGTACCTCCACGGGTTTTTCCAAACGACAAGCGGCATTCATTTTACGGGTGATGGATGCCCTGCGCCGCGATCGACCAAATTTTTTACCGGATGCTTCGCGGACCGCGTGCACCCGATGTTAAGCCGGAATGGTCGAGCACCTCGCGTGGTCCCGGAGAAGGTTCAAGCGTTCTTTCGTGATTCGAATCGCCTCCGACGACACCCCCAGGCCTGCAAGAGTACGTGTTAAGCGCTGGACAAGTTGTGCGGATACAGCGTAGCGTGATGGCTGCCCCCCCTTGGATGTCATGCGGGTTGGTGTGGTTCAAGGGGGCCTTTGCAGCCGGGAGGCTGGTTATCGGACAAGCGGCCGAGTCGCTTACGAACATGCAGGAAGAATCCATACCCGAAGAGGACGTGCAGGCCGAGCAGGTACCCCCGACTCCGGCGGAGCCGCTTGATACCGACGAAGCCGTCGATTCCGGCGAAGTCCCTGCGCCCGATGGACCGGGCGCGGACGTCGAAACACCTCCCGGTGAAGACGCCCCTCCGAGGCTCTCGCGTTTCGAGCGCCGCTGTGTTGCCGTAACCAACGCCTTGCGCACCCTGGTGCGCGATCTCTACACCATCCAGTTTCGACGACCCGAAGGGACGGCAAAAAAATTCAAGGTCCAGCTGGAGATCGATGTAGATCCCGAAGATAACTGGGCGCTGCACTTTGAGCCGGACCTGCTGATGCAGGTGAAGCGGCAGTTGGAAGACGCGGAGGCGGAGTGGGGCTCGTACATTGCGGGCCGCGTGTATGACTTTCATGCGGACTCTGCGAAGACCAATCAATCCGTACCCCCTTCCGCAACCATGGTTTTTTCCGGGTACGATAATTTCGGCACGCCGCAGTGGTGCGAATTTTCACAGGTGCTGCTCGACCGGAAGGACCCCCGGGTTGACAAACTCTTTGAGGCCAGGGCCCCGGCCTTGAATGTCGTGCAGTTCGGAAAAGAATTGAAAAGTGAGCAACTGTCCTCGTATGGCAAGGGATCAAAAACCTACTCCCTGCTTGGGCAGATTGCCTTCGGGTACCTGTTTGTTCCGGGGGCCAAGAGAAGAATCAAGGCGGGGTCAGAAAAACTGGCCCTGACTTTCCAGGTCGTGGAGACGCGTGACCTGCAGGGCGCCTTTGACTTGCGGATCAATACCATTGCAGGCGTGTATTCCGAGGAGGAGATCCAGGAGCTGCTCCTCAGCGACCGCAATATGTGGATTTATCGCGCGCGCGAGCTCGCCCAGCGTGGACTGGACCGGGTGAAGGAAAGGGCCGTGCACGCGAAACGGGCCCATGATCCTTCGGCCTATAGCGAGGCCATGAAGAAGGTCCCCGGGGTTATCCGCGAATTTTCAAAGTCGCTGGAGCGGGGGGGGCGGCAGTCCACCCGGCGCACCCATCATGCGGAACATCGGCGGCAGAAGGACCAGCGCCCTGTCCATAAAGCACTCGAGGACGTGCTGTCAGGCTCCTTGCCCAGGATGTTCAGGGACCACAACCGCGACTCGAACGTGGTCATCGGAAGCGGACAGCGTGCCCATGTATTCAGCGACGAGGGCTGTCACATCACGAGTTTCTCGGTTGCCGGCGACGAGTTGGATCAGCGCGTGCGCAAAGGCCGCTGGGAGGTGATGAGCGATGAAGCCGCCCAAGCCTTGCGGGACAAAATCCAGTCCTACATCCCACCGAAACGTAAGGCCGCGGGTGAAAAACCGGGCAAGCCTCCGCCGCGCGACTGATCGACCCAGGGCCTTTTCCGTGTACGGATGTGTACATCGTACGTATTTGTTCTGCCGGTAGTTCCGAAAGGAACGGGTGAATAGCTCGCTGCCCTCGCAATTCATTCGGGGATGAAGGCGGACCGGAAGGGGATGTCTGTCCGGTCGATCCGGTTAATATTCTGGCGTGATTTAGGGGGTGTAAGGTCCCTTCACGGCGGCTGCACGCCAGGTTTCCTGGAGCATTTCCGGCACCGTTTAATCACGTATATTCCTGCGGTCGCCCCCCCCGGATTTCCCGTGGCATATTTTGTGCTACCACCGGTAGGCTGAGGTTCATGATGGTATTAACAGAAGATAATGGCTTTCCCCAGCGAGATGGGTGCCTTGCTCATGCCGGTGTGGCTGCAACGAGCGAGGGCCTGCGCCTGCTTCCAAAGGGGAAGGCCTACCGTCGAATGCTCCAGGCCATGCACAGCAGCAGTCGCCGCAAGATCCGCTTTAATCACGTCGACTTGCAGGATGTGCTCAACCGGGTGTAGGCCTTCCCACTCCTCCCCAGGCTGTTCCATGCCCATCCCGTTTTTTTGTGGCGAAGGCGTCCCCGTTTCGGTTAAGGGCAGGGCATGATCAAGCATATTGTCATTTGGAAGTTGAAGGAAGAATCCGCCGGCCGAAACAAGGTCGAGATCGCCGCGGCATTAAAGGAACAGCTGGAAGCCCTGCCCGTGTTGATCCCGGAAATCCGCGCGCTGGAGGTCGGGTCGAACATAAAGGAAGGCGACTTCGCGGGCGATATCGCCCTGTATGCAGCCTTTGATTCACTGGCGGACCTCGCACACTATGCCGTCCACCCCGAGCACGTGAAGGTGGGTGCCTTCCTCAAGGAGGTGGTGCTTGAACGCCGCGTGGTCGACTTCGAAACCTGAACTCAGCTCATGTGCTTGAGGCAGCTCAGCATGACCAGGGATACAAAGACCAGGCGGCCCCACTGGAGCAGTAGTTTCGGATCGACGAGCCCGTAATATATCCCCGCCACAACCGTTAACACGCCGATCAGGTGGGCCCCCCAACGTTTTAGCAGCCAGCATCCGACATAGCTGAGCAGGAAGCCCACTTGCATCAGGATCTCGATGCGAAGATGCGTCTCGCCGTAGTCGTCAATGATGCGTTGCCGTTCACCCGGGTCGCTCATCAGGCTGACGAAAAACGGGAAGCCGATGAAGCCGAGGGCGCAGAATACCGTGACGATGATCGGCCGTCTTCGGCCAAGGGGTTCGCGTGTTTCGCCCATGCCTAGATGACCTTGCGTGCGTGGACCAGGATGGCTTCGCCCATCTCGCGGGTCGAGACGCTCTCGCGGCCTTCGCGACCCAGGTCGGCCGTGCGGAGCCCCTCGTCCAGTGCGCCCTCAACCCCGGCCCGCAGCCCGGACGCCGCTTTTTCCTCCCCGAGATCATCCAGCATCATGGCCGCGCTGAGGATACAGGCAATCGGGTTGGCTTTCGACTGACCGGCGATATCCGGGGCGCTTCCGTGTACCGGCTCGAAGAGTCCCGGCCTCGTCGCGCCCAGGCTGGCGGAAGGCAGGAGTCCCAGCGAGCCCCCGAGCGTCGCGCCTGCGTCAGACAGGATGTCACCGAAGAGATTTCCGGTGACGATGACGTCGAATTGACCCGGGTTGATCACCAGTTGCATGGCGGCGTTGTCGACGTACATATGGGAAAGCTCCACGTCGGCATATTCCTCCGCCCCCAGTTTCGTGACCACGTCCCGCCAGAGCTGGGAGACCACGAGCACGTTTGCCTTGTCGACGGAACAGAGGCGGCCCCTGCGCTTACGGGCCCACGCGAAAGCCACCCGCGCGACTCGCTCGATCTCGGGTGTCGTGTAGCGCATGGTATTGAAGGCGTCCTCGTTCCCGGGTTCGCCGCTGCGACCCCTGGGCTCACCAAAGTAAATGCCGCCGGTGAGCTCGCGGACGACCAGCATGTCGGTTCCTGCGACGGCTTCCGGGCGCAAGGGCGATGCTTCCGCGAGGGATGCCGGGACCGCAACCGGGCGCAGGTTCGCGAAAACCCCGAGCTCGCGTCGAATCTTGAGCAGGCCGCTCTCCGGCCGCATATCGCCGGTGTGGTGATCCCAGGCCGGGCCGCCGACAGCACCGAGCATGACGCCATCCGCCGCCTGGCATGTCTCCACCACCGAGTCTGGCATCGGGTCCTTGTATCGGTCGATGGCAGCACCGCCCGCGGCGTTCTCGGTATAGGTGATCCGAAACCCACAGGCCTCGCTCACTGCATCGAGGAGCGTGACGGCTTCGGCAATGACCTCGGGGCCGATGCCGTCGCCCGGCAGGAGTGCGATCTGGTAGGATTTGTCGGACATGCTGGATTCTCCGGTGGATTTGGAAGTTCTGGGTGCTAGCGCACCGGGTCTGGGGGGTCAATGAGAATGTGGGTGGAATGGCATGACTTCGGCTCCTTTTCGTGGATGCATGAACCGTGGTAACGGCCCCGTGTATGTTGGGTGCAGCCTCGCAATAGGTGGGGGGGTATTGTATACTGAGCCCATGCAGCGGGTTTGTTACATGCGTATAGGGAGTCTCGCCTTGCTGGTGGCGGGCCTGGTCGGCTGTGCCAGTTACGGCCGGATTCGCCCGGAATACCTGGTGGGGCTTCCGGTTAACAATGCGATCAAACAATTCGGGCTTACCCGCTACGAGAAATGGCAGCCCCCGCGTCGGGCGAAAGGGCTCGATTCCGAATTGCGCTACTTCATGCCGGAAGGGGATATGCTGATTCGGTATGATGCGAATGGGATTATCCAGTATTCCCATTACCAGGCGAGCAGCCGGCCCGCCGCCGATCGAAAGCTGAAGGTCGACCAGGACTGGGCTCGCTGGGAGGAGTCCCAGCGCCGTCGCCATGGCCAGCGGCTACCGGTCGAGGCGCAATATTCATCGTTTCCAAAGGCTTTACAGCCGAAACCAAAAGACGAGTATGACTATCCGGGCAAGGGTATTCCCGGGGGATCGTATCCCGGTTCGAAGGGCCTGGTTGAACTGCCCGGTACGGATTACCCCGGGAAGGAGCTTGAACCGCCCGGGACCTCGACGCCCAATCGATTCGGCAATCCAAATGCCCCCGATGCGCGGGGAAACCAGAATGTCACCGAACGCTTCCCCAGTTGGAATGACCCCGCGGCCCGCCGGCCCAACCCGGGGCTTTGACCCATCGCATACCCGCTGCGCCGACCTTACTCGTAGGCAATGACCAGGGGCCGCACGGGATCTTCCAGCTCCATGCCCGGCGTCTTTTTTCGGCCGAATCGTCTCAGGTCCGCCGGGGTGCGCAGGGTCATCAGGCCCTCAAAGCCTATTTCCTTTACCAGGGTATGAAATCGGATGTTTACCAGGCTGACAATGTTGCCCAGCTCGGGTTGGGGGTAGGCCGAGTTGGTGGCCGTAATCTTGTCGTCAACCTGTAGCTGGAATTTCAGCCCGCCTTCCTCCACCGCTGCGCGCAGTACCCTTTCAAATCCGGGAATCTGGTCTGCGCCCATCATCGATTCACGCACCGTGAGCGCGCCCTCAACCCGGGAGAAGTCCGGAGGCACCAGGGTCAGCCGGCCGGTCGCCGGGTCACGCTTGAACCGGTAAGCCCAGGGCGGCACCATGCGTTCGTCCGGGGCGGTGGGGCCCAGGGTTTGCGGACCGATTTCGAGCCGGGTTACATCGGAAAAGCTGAATTGGGCCAAGACTCCGGGAGTGCCGTCCGCTCGCGTGATCGCCTGGTGCCTGGCCAGCTTGACCTCCGGGCCGAATACCCAGGCCAGCTGCTGGAGCTGCTGCGGGCTGTTTGGATTGAACAAAAGTGAAAGCCGGGCTTGCGCCAGGTCCTTTACATTGCCCAGGACCTGGTCGAGCAACCCCAGGCTTTTACGTGCCTGCTGTTGCTTCTGGATGCTCTTGGGATTGTTGTACGGCTGGTAGATCTTGATCCGGATCTCGCCCGAGCCATCCGGCTTTACCCGCATCAGGCCGGAGAGATCCACACAGCCGGCAAAGAGCAGGCAGAGTAGGCAGGGCAGGATCTTCATGGACCCAGCATACGATATGAATCCACTATTTATAATCAAAA
Source organism: Kiritimatiellia bacterium (assembly GCA_029936175.1). Classification (GTDB taxonomy): domain Bacteria; phylum Verrucomicrobiota; class Kiritimatiellia; order SS1-B-03-39; family UBA6053; genus JAPYUI01. Next base: position 5,512 of record JAPYUI010000013.1, on the reverse strand, counting down.
ATCACCCTTTACCGTCTCGAGAGCCGCGTGCTAGGCTGCGCGCGTTCACGCGAAGAACAAATTAACATGCAAAAAACCACCGGTAATTTCCTGGGCGCACTGCTGCTGGCCGGCGCGGTGATGGTGCCGCTCGACAGCCGCGCGCAGGGTGCTTCCAAGCCCGCCGCGGGCATGGACATCAGCGCCGACAAGCTGGAATACCGGAACGAGGTCATGGTGGGAGCCGGGAACCTGCGCATTCGCAAGGGGCCGGAGCTCCTTACGGCGGATTACGGCACCTACAACGACACGACCGGTGAAACGACGGCCCGGGGTAACGTGCATTACGAGAATTCCCTGACCGGTCAGCGTTTCAACGGGGATGAACTGCAAGGCAACTTCCGCACCCAGCAGTGGGATTTCGGATTCTCCGAGTTCAGCCAGGGCCTGTTCACGGTGTTCTCCGAGTCTTCAGAGCTTATAGAGCCCGGTTTGCAGCGTTTTGAAAACGCGATGGTCACCACCTGCGATGCCGCCAATCCTGAGTTCTATATCCGTGCGAGGGAGGCCATGGTGTACGAAGGGTCGATCGTCCGTGCGCGCAGCGCGGTTTTTTACCTGAACAATGTTCCGTTTCTCTACCTGCCTCGCTGGACCGTGGATTTGCAACGCGACGAAACGAATTTTGATTTCCTGCCCGGCTACAGCTCCCGCAACGGGGCCTATGCCCTGAACGGCTATTCCTACCCGCTGCTCAATGCCTGGGCGACCACCCGCCTGGATTATCGGTCGGAACGCGGCCTGGGGATCGGGGAGGACCTGGCCTGGAAAGGCGACAGCTTTGAGGGTAAGCTCCGGACCTACTTTCTGAACGACGAAGCCCCCTATCGGGACGCGGAGCAGCAGGCGCGTCAGGAGGCCGAGTTCCGGGAGGTCCCGGAGAGTCGCTACCGGGTTCGACTGAGTCATTACCAGTCGATCACCCCCAGGGACCAGCTCTTCATTGAGGCTGGAAAGCTCAGCGATCCCGAGGTGACCCTCGACTTTTTCGACGATGAATACCGCGTCATGCCGGTCCAGGAAAACCGGCTCTCCTACACCCACAACGATCATTATTTTACCGCTGGCGTGGAGTTGAACAAGAATTTGAACGAGGAGTTTTTCTCCGCCGTCGAACGCCTGCCCGAGGCCACCTTGTCCGTGCCGCGCCTGCGGATCGGGGGCAGCCCCTTCTATTATGAAGGGTTTCACACGGCGGGCATCCTGGATGCCGTGTACAGTGAGCGGGACCAGAGCCTGGGCAAGACCAACTACGATACACAGCGGATCCACACCCGGAACACCGTCTATTACCCGTCCCGGCACATGGGCTTTCTCAACCTGATCCCCCGCATCGGGTTCACCGGGACCTTCTACGCGGACACCTTTGAGAAACAGGATGTTTCCACCGTGACCTCGAGCACCAACAGCCTGGGCGTGCTCGTGAACTCCACCAATGTCACCACCGCATTGGTCAACCAGGGCGCCGACATCCGCGACCTGTTCGAGATCGGCTTCGAGACCTCCTTCAAGGCCTTCCGGGTCATGCACAACGAACCCACGGGCATGGGCGTGGGTATGCGCCACGTCGTCGAGCCCTTTGCCAACTACTCCTATATCCGTGAACCGGGCCTCCGCCCCCCCAGCATTCCCCAGTTCGATGGCATCGACCGGCACGATCGCCGCCACGATCTCAAGTTCGGGGTGCGGAACAAGTGGCAGACCAAACGTCCCGTAGTGCGCCCGAATCCGCTGAACCGGAACAAGATGGAAAGCTACAATCGCTTGATCGACCTGGTGGACGTCAGCGTATCGACGGCCTACCTGCTCGAACCGGAAGACAACCAGGATGCGCTGGGTGATATCTTGGTGGACGGTGAGTTTCGCCCTACCGATTACCTGCAGATCGACACCCGGGCCTACTACAACGTCGATGCCTCCGACTTCTCCCGGATCAACACCGAGGTCCAATTCATGGCCGACGACCGCAGCCATGTGTCCATCGACCACTATTACCGGCCGGATCGCAACCACGTGCTCCAGGCAGAATACAGCCTCTGGCCGCGCTCAACCCTCTCGCTCGAGGGCTACAGTCGCTTCGAGATCGAGCAGGGTGAATTCGAGGAGCAGGTCCTGCTCTTCACCTACCGGACCGACTGCGTGGGCTACGGGCTCGGCGGGCGCTGGATTGCCGGCGACGTGCTGGCCGGCGACGACACCATCGAGGAGGACGATGAGTGGCAGGTATGGGGGCAGATATGGCTCACTGCCTTTCCCCAGGGTATCGTCGAGATGGGAAAATAATGGAGGATTCCTGAGCCATTGAAAAACAGTCATCCATCGCGTACAGTGCGCCCATGAAAAGCAAAAGTGGATTTTCCCTGGTTGAGATCCTCGTGGTCTTGATGATCATTTCCATCCTCGCCACCGTGGTCACGATCAATGTGCTGAGCACACCGGACAAGGGTAAGCGTGCGGCGACCATAGCCAACATGAAGGTCCTGCAGACCGCGGTCGTCAGCTACAGCCTCGAGAATGGCCTCCCCACCCAGCAGCAGGGCCTCCAGGCCCTGGTGGCGAAGCCCCTCCTGCCCCCCATCCCGGAAAAGTACGACGCTGCTGGATACCTCGACACGCTCGCGCTGCCCACGGACGGCTGGGGCCATCCCTTCATCTACCTGACCCCCGGCCGAGACGGGAAATCGCGCTACGAAATCATCAGCTACGGCTCCGACGCTCAACCGGGCGGCGAAGACTTCGCGACGGATATCAGCTCCGCCCACCCAGACACCTTCAAGTAAGCCGTGAAATCCGGATACAGCCTGATTGAAACCCTGATTGCACTGGTTATTCTCCTGTTGATGATCCACGCGATCGGCAGCTCCCTGGTCACGGTCATGATCGTTGAGCGGCGCGCCCTGCGCATCGGGGAGCTCGCCCGGGTCAGCCGGGACCTGGTCACCGACCACTTCCTCGGCCTGGATGCCGAGCGCATTCTCGAGGATTGGCCGCATGAGCAATGGGCGCTGGCCCATGACCCCTACGATCCACGCACCGTGGGCGTCGTCGGCATGGATCAGGACCGCTGGCGTATCGCGGCCCGGGACGGGCCGGAGCCCATGCTCGACCTGTACCTCGCCACTCCCTTGTCCCGGGTGCTTCCGTGATACGTAACATCTGCTACCAGGTCGCCTTCTGGCTCTATCAATTGAGGATCCTTCCCGAGGAATGGAGCGTACGGCGGATGTTCAAGACGGGGGACCGGCACGAGGCACGGCGGCGGGCTGTCAAGCGGGCCCAGCACTGGGCCGCCTTCTGTATTCGGCGAACCGGGAGCCCGGTCAAGGTGCACGGCAAGGTGGTGCTCGCCGAGGGGCAGGGGGCCCTGTTCGTGGGCAATCACCAGGGGGCCTTTGACATCCCCCTGCTCATCGCTTTCATGGGGCACCCCATCGCCTTTATCGCGAAAATTGAACTCCGCAAGGTGCCCCTGGTCGGCGCCTGGATGGAGCACATCGGCTGCCTCTTCCTCGACCGTGGCGACAAGCGCCAGGCTGTAGCCCTGATGCGGGAAGCCACGAGCGCCCTCCAGGAGGGCTACAGCCTGGTGATTTATCCCGAGGGCACGCGCAGCAACAGCCACGAAATGGCACCCTTCAAGTCCGGCAGCGTCAACCTCGCCATACGCGCGGGGGTGCCGATCATCCCTTTCACCATCAACCATACCTGGAAGATGCGTGACATGCGGCATGGGGGGATTAACCCCACCCAGATCGAGCTCTTTATCGGGGATCCCATCCCCACCGAGGGCCTGGGCAAGGAGGAGAAGGATGGCTTGACCGAGCGGGTTCGCGAGCGCATTGCCGCCCATTTGCTCATGCCGGATGGCCAGCCCCAGTTCCCCGAATTACGCGCCGAGTGAGGGTCCTGCTACTCCCTCTATTTACCGTTGAAACCCGTTGACAATCACCCGTTTCTGCGTAATTTCCGTGCTCCTACCACGGCGCCCCCTTCGTCTAGTGGCCTAGGACTCCGGATTTTCATTCCGGCAACAGGGGTTCGAGTCCCCTAGGGGGTGCCAGCTTTTTCTCTCGCCCACTCACCACCTCGCAAATCATTGCAACCGGTGACTTTACGGGTGTTCTATAACCTTCTTCTTTCGAATAGCTCAATCCGTCGGGGTATAGAACACGCACCAGGCGCTGGCGATTGTCCAAGCCGCCCTCAAGCTGTTTCCACAACGCCGCCGCATTCTTCAGCAGGTGTTCGGGTTCCCCACCTCCACCAACTCCGGGCTCACCAGTGGGCGTTACTCTTCAACCCGGTAGTAGCTCTTCAACACCGTTTCGGGTGGGGTCACGCGCACTGTATTCGTGGGCGGGGTGGCGAAGATTCCCTCTTCGACCAGGTTCCACGCTGAAATATCCAGCATCAAATCAGGACTGCTCCACAACTTGTAGACCCGGTTGCTCTGGCTCGGCCAGGAGACATCGTAAGCCTCGGCATTGGCCCGCGTAATCGTAAGCGCAATCTCGATCGGCGCGTTGATGACTGTTCCGGAAACCACCATGCCGCCCCAGCGCCCATTTGGAGATGTGAAATCGTAGTCAATGGTTTCATAGCCTGAATCATTCACAAAGGTGAGGCTGGCTACATACATTTCTTTTCTGTTGGCCCCATCTCCGTTATGGAAGTCTGGTACGTCGATATCCGGCTCAGGACCATCCGTGTCCTTCATGCTTGCGGTGATGGATGGTGCGCTGTTGTACGCACCATAGAAGAAATAGACGGTGCCTGATTGCAGCCCTGATATATCGACGCTGCCGCTGACGTCTTGTATTCCGCGGTAGCCTCCGGGGTTGACATCACGACCCGTGGCTGGGCTCAGCAAATCATTTCCGGGATCACTCCCAATCCACAATTGCGGACTGCTCTGTTGAAAGCTGTCGAAGGTATCGTCCGTGGTACTCATGGTGATCAGGCCGCCACTCTCAGATGCGGGATTGAGTACGTTGTTGCCCCCTCCCACGAACAGCCATCCCTGGATTTCCTCCGTGATGTCCTGCTCAAAAGGTGCGGCATCGTTTCCACCACTATCGTTGGGAAAAAGACCCGCGTAGCCTGGATTTGAGGAGTTGAGTGAGACGTTGTAGGGAACGTTTTCGTTGTGCCCCCAGACCGTATTGTTCTGAGAAGCGAGGATTCGCTGATCGTCAACCTGGATAGAGGCCGCATGGGCGGACGGGCGCATCAGCGTCAGTAACATGACCCCGGTTATTGCTATACATACGTTCTTCATTTGCGCGATTCCCATTCTATTTGTTCCTACTCCCTATTTCCACACTTCGTGTGGCAACAGACTGCCGGGAGTAATGTTTATTGCCGCTATTCGATTTGAACAGGTTTTCTTTTGCTTTTCTACGATGCAAACCATCCTGACCTGCCCCCTATTGTGAGCCCGGGTTAGCGGCTTGTGGGGATGAGGCGCCCCGCC
>JAPYUI010000169.1 GCA_029936175.1 Kiritimatiellia bacterium | reverse complement strand
ATGGTCAATCGCGTTTGGCATCATCATTTCGGCCGGGGCATCGTGCGCTCGACGAGCAATTTCGGCCGGGTAGGTGACCTGCCCACGCACCCGGAGTTGCTGGACTGGCTGGCCTGGGATTTCATGCACGACAAAAACTGGAGCGTGAAGAAGCTGCATAAACAGCTCATGCTATCGCAGGCCTACCAGATGTCCTCCGCCCCAAATGCGTCGGCTTCTGCGGAAGACCCTATGAACAACCAGTTCTGGCGTTTCAACATGCGTCGTTTGAGTGCGGAGGAGATCCGGGATACGGTTCTCTCGGTAACCGGTGCGCTGAACCTGAAGATGGGAGGCCCGAGTTATTATTCCACGATCCCGGCAGCGATCCTGGAGACCTCGTCGACCGGTGGACGCAAGTGGGGTAAATCTGCTGAAGACGAACAAAACCGTCGAAGCGTCTATATCTTTACCCGGCGATCCCTCCTGGATCCCATGCTGGTGATGCACGATTCTGCGGATACGGACTCACACTGCGCGGTGCGATTCACGACCACCGTGCCGACGCAGGCCTTGAGCATGATGAATGGCGAGTTCATGAACAAGCGGGCCCTGGCCTTTGCCGAACGCCTGCGGAATGCCGCTGATACCCCCGCCAAGCAGGTCCAGCTGGGCATCGAGTTGGTCACCAGTCGTCCCGCGACAAAGCCCGAGATTGACCGCGGCCTGGCCTTTATGGCCGAGCTGAAGCAGGTCGTGGGTATGGACGACAAGGTTGCCCTGGATCGCTTTGCCCTGTTGGCGATGAACATGAACGAATTTATTTACCTGGACTGAAGGAGTCACCATGAAGCCGACGAGAAAAGAAGAGATGCAGGCCCGGCAGTTTTGCCGGCGCGTGAATACCGACCGCCGCAGTTTCCTGACCAGCGTTGGCGGGGGCTTTAGTGCGACCGCGATGGCGGGGCTTCTCTCCGCCGATGGCTTCCTGGCGAACCAGGCGGTAGCTGCGGACGGGGTGACTCCGGTGAACCCGCTCGCCCCGAAACGCCCGCACTTTGAGGGCAAGGCGAAGTCGGTCATCTTCCTGTTCATGTACGGGGGCCCCAGCCACATGGATACCTTCGACCACAAGCCGAAGTTGGGTCCCCTGGACGGTAAAACCATCGACGTGAAGACCTTCGGCCGCGGTGGGAAGAAGAGCCAGGGCCGCGTGGTCGGACCCAAGTGGGCGTTCAACCAGTACGGCCGGTGCGGTAAGTATGTCTCCGATCTTTTCCCCAACCTCGCGACCTGCGTGGACGATATATCCTTCATTCACTCCATGACCGCGGATTCGCCGATTCACGGGTCGGCAATGTTGATGATGAATTCGGGTCGCCTGCTCAGCGGGAATCCTTCGCTGGGTTCCTGGGTGAACTACGGGCTCGGCTCGATGAACGAGAACCTGCCGGGTTACGTGGTGATGCTGGACAAGACGGGTGGGCCGATTTCCGGGGCCAAGAACTGGACCAGCGGGTACATGCCCGCGAGTTACCAGGGAACGGTCTTCCGCTCGCAGGGATCCCCGATCCTGGACCTGGAGCATTCAGCCAAGATGACCCGCGAGGAGCAGCAGGTGATGCTCAAGCACCTGAATGGCTACAACCAGGGGCACCTGTCCGCCCGGATCGATAACTCCAACCTGTCCGCCCGGATTGCCAGTTACGAGCTCGCGTACAAGATGCAGTCTTCCGCACCGGAGGCGGTTGATGTCGACAGCGAACCGGAACACATCAAGAAGCTGTATGGCTATGACCAGGACCGCACCCAGGATTTTGCCCGCAAGTTGATCCTGTCCCGCCGCCTGGTGGAGCGAGGCGTTCGCTTTATCCAGGTCTACTCCGGGGGCAACCACAACGACGCCAACTGGGATGCCCACGGCGACCTGGAAAAGAACCACAATTACCACGCGGGGAATACGGACCTGCCGATCGCCGGGCTGATCAAGGACTTGAAGCAGCGCGGCCTGTTTGACGAGACCCTCATCGTGTGGGGGGGTGAATTCGGCCGCCAGCCAACCGCGGAATACGCCAAGGGTACCGGTCGTGACCACAACGCCTATGGTTTCACCATGTGGATGGCCGGTGGCGGAATCAAGGGGGGCGTCAGCGTGGGGCAGACCGATGAACTGGGAGCGGCCGCGGTCGAGGACCGTTTCCACGTGAAGAACATGCACGCCACGGTGCTGAACCAACTGGGCTTCGATCCAAACGCGCTCTCTTATTTTTATGCGGGTCTGAACCAGACCCTGGTCGGGGTAGAGGGTGCCGAGCCGATTCATCAGATCATCGCCTAGCGTACCTCGATGACCGGTGCCCATTTGCAGGTGAAGGAGGTATTCTCGACCATACGTTGGCCCGGGGGGAATGGACCTTTTCCGGCTGCGTAAGCAATCGTGGTTTGATGTCATGAAAATACTTCTTCTCATTCTTCTCCAGGTACCCAGCTATCTCGCCGCGACCACGCTTCGTGTTCCGGGGGAGTACGGGACGATCCAGGCCGCCGTCGATGCCGCGATGCCGGGTGATACGGTTGAGGTTTTCGAGGGTACGTACGTTGAACGCATTACGCTGAAGCCGGGACTCATCCTGCGGAGTGCAGGCGATGGAGCACCCGGGGAACACGGGTTGCTCCGGGCGGAGCGGACCATCATGGATGGTCGTGGCCCCGGGGAAGGTCCAGGCGTACGCATGGCTGAGGGAGCGGTCCTGGATGGGTTCACCATCACGGGCGTGGGGCACTATGATGCATTGGCCTGGAAAAAGGCACACGCGGCACAGGGAGAGGGCCAGTCGCATGAACACATCGGTGCATTTGGTGTCCCGGGGATCGGAGCGGAAAATGTAACCAGCCGTATTATCAACAATATTGTCCACCACAATGGGTTCACGGGAATTGCCCTCTCCGGTGCAGACAATCAATCCCTGGTGAAGTCCAACCGGTGTTACCGAAACATGGGAGGGGGCATCGGGGCTATGGATGGTTGTAAAGCGGAGATTCGGGGGAATACCTGTTACGAAAACTTCTTTGCCGGGATAGGGCATGCCGGGGCTGACACGCAGGTGATTGATAACACATGTTATGCGAATGTCCGGGCGGGGATAGGTATCAGTGAGGGTGCCTCCCCGCTCGTGGTTTCGAACCGCTGTTTTCGAAACCGGCGGGCGGGCATTGGCATTCGGACGGGTGAGGCCACCCGCCCGGAGCTTCGTGACAACGTGTGCTACCTGAACGACATGTCAGGAATCGGCATCAAGGAAAGGGCGGCGCCCCTCCTGGTCGGGAATCATTGCTACTCAAACACCCTGGCCGGCATCGGTGCGCAACTGGATGCCTCCCCGAGGATCGAGAACAATATTCTTCATGACAATGTGTTGGCAGGTATCGGGCTCTCCGCGACAGAACATGGACAGGCGTGGATCAAGGGAAACCGGGTATTTGACCACCCGGTTCCCGCGCTTGCGATTCAATCCGGCTGGAAGGTCGTGGTGGAGGACAATGACTTTTCGCGTGCCGAGGGCCTGCCGCCCGTGATCATGGTTTTTGCGGGGGCGGAGGGGATCTTTACCGGGAACCGGATCAAGGGCCCGGGGGTGGCCGGGATCCGGGTGGGAGGACGGGCCGTGATTCGGGGAAACCGGTTGGACGGCCTGCAGGTGCGAAAAGGAGGCCCCCCGCATTACGGTGTGTGGGTGCTGGAAGGCGGGCAGGTGGAAGAGCGGGAAAACGTGTTCATGAACTGGCGGGAGAAGGTCCATCGATAGCCTTGTCGCGAGGGATGTACGCGAAGTAACAGTCGGCAATCGTCGCTGATTTCCGCGGTAGTGCCGGCTGGGATGACCTCTATATCTTCAACCACCGCTTCCACAGCCTCGGCTGGTGGTAGGCGCACCTTCCTGGATCGGTCAACACGGACATTTCCTTGAAAAAGGCCAGTTGGAGTACTTGTGGAATCTTCTTCATGGTGCTACTGAACGTCGATGTGTGAGTGGCTCTCATGCGACAATCATGGGCTGGTAAAATGAACATGTATGACCCTGTTCCGACAGTTTTATACCGTGCTGCCCGGGGCAGTGGCCTACCGGAGAAGTATTCGACATGATCCATCGATGCGCGGTTTTCTACATCGTCGTTCTATTCGCTATTTTCGCGATTCAGGTTTTGCCGACTTTTGCGCAAGTTGGTGATCGCACCGTTTTCCATAAGCGCCCGTATATCGTTGTTGATGCAAACGGACTTGGGGAAATCTATGCGCGCACTTCGGCGTCCGGAACGCGAATTTACCGTGTTGGCGAGGACAAGGACGAACTCATCGATCGCTATGATTGGTATTGCGGTCGCTTTCCGAATAAGCTGCATCTGATATCCATTGGCTGGACCAAGGGCCGCCCAAACATCGCCGTGTACCGGCCGAACAATCAACGAAAGGCCGGCGTGGATCCGAAGAAGCAGGTCGAATTCGACCTCTACTTAAACGGGAAACCCGTTCGCCAGTTTACAACCCAGCAGCTCATTGAGTTCGGTGCCGCTCTCAAGACCTCTTCCGCCAACGAGATTCGCGCAATGTATCCTGCGAATGCGACCTACGCGGATTTCACCTTCATGGGATATGACGGTTACCAGGCTGGAAAGCGTGGGGCTCTCGGTTGTTATTCCTTGAAGATGTCCAATGGTCGAATCGTGTTGATCGATCTCGCCACGGGCGCAGTGATTATGGATCCATATCCCAACAGCGGAAACACAAAACGTTCAACCCCATAGGTGGTCTGGCAATGTGTTGCACCGCCCGGCAGAGATATGAAATCGGGCACCCCTCCACGAGCGGAAGAAAAATAACATGAAGCAGGCCCTGGTGTCCGTGGGGTTCTTCCTGTTCGCCATGCGCACGCGGAATGACGGTGATTCCCCTTACGGGTTGCGCTGGTAATGCGCCTTGAACCAGGCGTTGATCGGAGCCCGGCCGACATTTGGATGGTACGGGACGTCCACCTTCGGAAGCTCGGCCTTGAAGCGCTTCACCAGGTCGGCGTATTCCGGGTGCCCGGCCAGGTTCGTCCACTCCATCGGATCCTTGTCGTGATCATACAGTTCCTCCGACCCGTCCTCGCAGCGGATATAGCGATACCGCGTGGACCGGAGGGCATGGTTCCCGCGCGCATAGGTGGTCAGGGTGGCGAATCGGCCCTTCGGCTCATCGCCGTCGATGATAGCCGCCAGGCTCTGGCCCTCGAGTTCCGGCCGGGGGGGGAGCTTGCATAGTTCCAGGAGGGTGGGGTACAGGTCGATCAGTCCCACGGGGTGCCTGGAGCGCCTGGCCTCGTGGCCCGGCTTGGCGATGATCAGGGGCACCCGGGTCGATTCCTCCCACAGGCTGTGCTTGCTCACCCGGTCCTTCTCCCCCAGGTGGTAGCCGTGGTCGCTGAACAGGACGATGATGGTGTTTTTCGCGTGCGGACCCGCCTCCAGCGCGTCGAGCACCCGCCCGACCTGGTGGTCGACAAAGGTGATGCAGGCGAGATAGGCCTGTACGCATCGACCGAATTGCCCGTCCTGCTCGAGCACGTTCCAGGTTGGATAGCGTGGCAGCTCGTGCATGGCGCGGCTGGTCTCGGGAATGTCATTGAAATCGTTTTTCCGGATCGCGGGCAGCTGGATTTCATCCAGCGGATAACGATCGAACCACTTCTGGGGGACGTAAAACGGTACGTGCGGTCGATTAAATCCCACCGCGAGGAAAAACGGCTTGTCCTCATCCATTTTTTCCAGGTGCTCGACGGCCCAGTCCGCGGTTTGATGATCGGGCATCAGCTCGTCCCGGTCCGGGAAGGCGCCCCAATCGGTCTGGGTACCCGTGTACGGGCCCTGCGGGGTGTAATGGAAACGCTTCGTCCCGGGTTTCGGCCCCGATCCGCCCTTGGTCCCGAATACCTGGAAGAGGTCCTCCAGCTTGATCCCGTGGCCGACCTTCCCCACGCCGTAGGTCGCGTAGCCCGCCTGGGAAAAGGCCTCCGGAAGCATCTTGCCCCTGAAGAAGCGCTTGTCCGCGTACAATCCCGGTTTGCCCTTGGGCTGGTTGTACACGCCCGTGGTGTGGGGGTAGCGCCCGGACAGCAGTGAGGCCCGTGACGGTCCGCAAATGGGCGCGTTGCAATGGGCGTTCAGGAACAGCGTCCCCTTCGTTGCGAGGCGGTCCAGGTTGGGGGTTTGGGCCTGGGGGTGACCCTTCATGCAGCCGATCCAGTCGTTGAGGTCATCGATGGCGATAAAGAGCACGTTGGGCTTGTCGGCTGCGGCGCAGAGCACGGTCAGCCAGAGGGTGAGCAGCAGTCGTCGGGTCATTGGTTTTCCTTCATGATGCAGTAGAGGTGTTGGCCGCGGAGATACAGGGCCTTGCCCTCGATTACGGGAGAGGCGCTGAAGCGGTCGTCGAGCTGGTTTACCGCCAGGGTCCGGGGGGGCGTGCCGTGCTCGAAGACGTGGGTGGTTCCGTCCAGGTCGCAGAGGTAAACCCGTCCCGCCGCCGCTACCGGTGACGCGAATACGCGGTTGATCCCCTCGAGCCGGAAGGGTGCCACGGTGACCTCGCCGCTCCTCACGTCGATCCCGGTCAGGATATTCGCGAGGTGGGCGAGGAAGTAGAGGGTGTCCCTGTAGAGCAAGGGGGAGGGAACGTAGGACGTATTCTGCCGATGGCTCCAGGCCAGGTTCTTCGTCTTGGTGATGTCGCCCCTGGCGCCCTCGAGCGTGATGGCCTGGATGGCCTGCCAGTCGTAGCTGTTGGAGAGGAAGACGCGGCCCTTGCCGGCCACCGGCGTGGACACGACGTTGCGGGAGAGGCCGCTGCATTCCCAGACCACCTCCCCGGTTTCCAGGTCATAGGCGCGGCTTTTCCCGGTGGCGGGCAGGATCACCTGGTGTCGTCCGGCGTGCTCGACGATCAGTGGCGAGGACCAGGAGGTCATTTCATCCCGGTCTTTTTTCCAGCGCTGCTGGCCGGTGCGCTTGTCGATGGCGGTGATAAAGGACGCGTCCTCGTGATCCCAGTTGATAACCAGGGTGTTGCCGTGGAGGGCGGGGCTGGAGCCTTCGCCGTGCGCGTGCCGGGTATTCATATCCCCCCAATCCTTCTCCCAGACCACCTCGCCTTTCATATCCAGGCAGAACAGCCCGCGCGAGCCGAAGTAGGCATAGACGAAGGTGCCGTCGGTCACCGGGGAATTCGAGGCGAGGCTTCCGGTGAAGTGGCCGCCTTCCCGGGGGCGTTCCCGGGTAACGGTGCGTTCCCAGCGTTTCTTCCCGTCTTGCCGGTTGTAGGCGATCACGGTGAATGCATGCGCGGAGGTCACGGGGAAGTTGTCGTGCGCACCGGGGGCGGTATCCTTCTTGGCGGCGAAGCGTTCTCCATAGGGCACGGCGGTGGTGATGAAGATGTGCTCACCCGCGATGACCGGGGTGCTGTGGCCAAGCCCGGGGATGGCCTGTTTCCAACGGATGTTTTCGGTGGCACTCCAGTGGATGGGGGGGTCGCCGTCCGGGGATTCACCGGTGCCGAGGGGCCCACGCCACTGGGACCATTCGCCCCGGGCCGCCTGCAGGAGCAGGTAGGCCAGGGCGAGCGCCAGCAGGATTTGTCGTTTTTGCATGGGGCGGATGGTATCGCGGGTGGCACATCCAGCAAAGGACAAATTCGCCATTGCCGGATGCGGGGATTCTGCTTAGAAGGGGGCAATGAAAACCAACTGCCTGTTCTTCGTGTCGATTTTCGTTCTCCTGCTGCCTGCCGCTGCCCGGGATGCGGCCCAAAGCCTGCGCTTTGCGGATGGCCGTCGGTACGTGGGAGAAGTAAAGGCCGGCAAGATGCATGGGAAAGGGGTCCTCACCTATCCGGACGGCTCCGTGTACAAGGGGGCTTTCGAGGACGGCATGCGACAGGGCAAAGGCCTGCATACCTTCAAGGATGGGAAAAGCACCTACCGGGGTGAATTCCTCCGCGACAAGCCGGAGGGGCAGGGCGTGATCGACATGAAGGGTATTTTCGCGATCAAGGGTGCCTTTAAGAATGGCGTGGCCCATGGCCAGGGCATCAAGACCTATCCCAGTGGCGACACATTCGAGGGGACCTTTCGGGGTAACCTCCATATCGCGGGAACCTATACCTGGGCCAACGGCGACGTGTATGCCGGTCCGCACGATGGCCACCTGCCCCACGGAAAGGGCCGCCGTCGCTTCGCGAACGGCGATGCGTACATCGGTGAATTCAGGCGCGGCGAAATCCACGGCGAGGGAAAATATATTTACGCCGGTGGCGGTGCATATGAAGGTGCGTTCAAGCGGGGCCTGATGGAGGGGCAGGGGACGATGCGCTTTGCGGATGGCAGTACGTACAAAGGTGGGTGGGTAGCCGACCAGATGGACGGCGAGGGTGTGTACCGGTCGAAGACCGGCCGTGTGCTTAAGGGCACCTTCAGGGAAGGCGCTTTCGTCGAGTAAAACCATCGCCCTTTCCTCCGCTGTGGGAACAAGTGGTCGATTAGGGTTAAGATTCAG
>JAPYUI010000403.1 GCA_029936175.1 Kiritimatiellia bacterium | reverse complement strand
TGTGGACGCCGAGGGTGGTCTGGTACATGCCGCTGACCATGGCCGAGCGACTGGACGAGCAAACGGGGGCCGTGACGAAAGCGCTGCTGCAACGAATGCCATCCCGCGCCATGCGATCGATATGCGGGGTCTTGATGAGCGTTTCACCATAGCACCCGAGGTGGGGGGACGCATCCTCGATGACGATCCACACAATGTTTAGGGGAGCCGGTTCCGCCCCAAAAACCTTTGATGCAAGGAGAGCCGAAAGGATGAATAATCCCGTCAACGGGGAAAGAATGGCTCTCTTTGTAAAGGTCATGATGCTGCGCCGGTTAAGCAATCATTTTGCACCAGGCAAGGAAAGGACCAAGGCCTACGGTAATGGGGCCGTTGGCTCATTCCCTTGATTCCCTCACGGCTTTACGGATCGCATCCGCGGTCATCCTGCTTCGGTATTCGATCAGCTTCCTCCCGTTGGCGATCGTTTGATCCAGGGGATTCAGGTCCACGCCATTGATGCTGAAAGTTCCCTTGGCCATGCGTTCCCGGGCACGGATCAAGGCGGGATCCACGGTGGCGAGGATGGACTCGTAATGGTAATCGCTATGCACACCGGCGCGCGAAGCGGATTTGACATCGGGCTCCTGGTGAATACCCAGCGTCTTCAGGTAATCAAAGCTCCACATGTCCTGGTGGTAGTACTCGGGAATGTTGTGAACGCGAACCGGGCCACCCTTCCACTTCGCGGTGAGCGACCGGGCGGCCTCGCGCATCCCCCGCTGGTTGCCACCGCTGTCCCCGATCAGGACGATATCGGTAAACCCGTGCTGTTTCAAGCTGCTGCAGATATCGACCAGCAGCGAGGTGTAGGTTTCCTTGCGGAGGCTGATGGTTCCGGGGTATTTCATGTGCCCGGAAGGCGGGTCGATCGTTCCCTCGGGCACGAACGCGACAATGGGAGCGATGAGCGTTTGACCGAGTTCCCGCGCGACCGCCTCCGCCATCGCCCGGACGAGGTAGTTGTGTTTTCCGGTCGCGACGTAGGGGCCGTTCTGCTCGACCCCACCGGTGGCGACGATAACGGTGGTGTGGCCATTCGTGATGGCGTCGCGGATCTGCGTCCACGACAGCTGCTCCAGGAAGACCCGGCTTTCCTGTGCGGGCTTGTCTTGGCCAGGCACCAGATTCCCGCTGATCGAAAGGGTGAGGGCTAATCCAAGGAAGTATTTCATAGGGTTTTCCTGCGAATACGGATCCGCGTGGCAGCATAGCCATGGGTCATATCATGATGCACGTGCTTCGACCTACCCCTTTTTACTTTTCGCACGATAGATGAAGGAGTCCGAACTGAGCAGGGAAATAACCAGGGCCTCCATGCTGCCGTCGTTGTCGACATAGGCCTTATGGGCCTCCTGCAGGGTCTTGGCATCGCCCAGGGTCTCGTTGCGGCCGAGGAAGAACCGGAAAACATACCGGACAAAGACCTGCTCGCAATGCGTGGAATTGGCCAGGCGCTCAATCAGCTCAAAGGGAGCTTTCACCTCGCCGTCCACCCCGGGTACGCCGGTATTCACGATCTTGCTGGTGGTATCAACCGGCTTCTCCAACTCGGTGAACCGAAAGCGCCCGTAGTGATCGTACAGCTCGAAGGGCAAGCCCAGCGGGTTCATCTTGCTGTGGCACTTGTAGCATTCGTCCTCCCGGGTAACATGCATCCGCTCCCGCAGGGTCATGGTCTTGTCGTCGGGCAGCTTGGC
>JAPYUI010000168.1:6908-8591 GCA_029936175.1 Kiritimatiellia bacterium | reverse complement strand
CGTGGTCAGGGTATCCGGCCCAAGCGGGCCCGGGGGGTTAAAATTCGCCGGGTTCATATTCGCCGCGAGAACATTGGTACCGTTGATGTAGAAAATCGCCCCATCATCGGAAATGTAGTTGATCGTCCAGTCGGGGATACCCGCCGCAACGGCATCCAGGGTGAAGGTGTTTCGAAAAAGATAGGTGTTCACCAGGTTCTGACCGTTCGTCAGGACGCCGATACCATAGAGGGTGTCGGGGGCACCGGGGATTCCATTGATACCCCCGCTTTGCAAGGGCAAGGGGCCGGAACTCCACGGGCCCACCGACGAGCTGGCGGGATCAAAGTCAGGATCGAGCCAGTTCCGCCCGGCACCATCTGTCGGATAGGCATGGTTGGCGCCCAGTCGATTTTCCAGCCGATCCAGGTAATCCCAGTCTCCGCCCCAGCTAAAATTCACCGGATCAAAAGTAACATCGATCAGCGGTCCAGCCCCGGTATTCAGGGGGATATCTTCGGTGGCAACATAGACGTCGTTGCTGGCCAGGGGCAAGGCCCAGGTTGAAGCGGCCAGCGTCGTCAGCCACACACCCCAGATCAGTGCACGACCTCTACCTTTTTCTATGATACGAATACACACGATACCAAGTACTCATCGCTCATGCCGATTGTTACTAATCAGGGATGTTTTACCCTGTAGGTAACCCGGCGCGCTTCCAGCACGTTAAACCACATCTCACCCTTCACAAGGGATCTGCCGACGAACAATATAGGATATTACGCTGTTTTAATGTCAGCTGCCCGCCAGCGCAACATTTCAACCGACCTAACCTTAGGCCGAACAGTGCTGAAATATCCATATAAAAGGTTTATAATTAGACACTTACAGCGGATACCTTCGCCGAAAGGCTACGTCCACCGGCACCCTGCATGCCTTGTGGTGAGGACATGACCGCTAAGGTCTAATAGCCGCTGGAGTCATTCATCGATGGCCGTGGCGGGAAGCTCCACGCCGAACTCCAGGGGGTCGAACAGGAGCGGGTAAAAAGTTCCGTTTAAGGGCTCCCCGTGTGGTGGGGTGTGGTACCGCGAGGCGATGTCGTCCGGATCATCGGGTCCGATCGCGGAGCACACGCCGTCACGCACCACATTCACCAGGGTCGCCCGCCGCGGCCGATCCGATGTATTTGCAAAGGATCCATGCAGGGTTCGCGGATGATGAAAGGCGGCCTGGCCCCGCTGTAACCGTACCGGAACCCGGTCTTCAAAATCCGCCAGCTGGGACGAATTCAAAACCTTCCGCACCGCGTCCATATCCCCGGTCAGGCCCGTGACCGGCAGGTCGGGCCAGGTGTGGCTTCCCGGCACATACCAGAGGCAGCCGTTATCTTCATCCACGTCGTCCAGGGCGATCCAGCAGGTCAGGTGGGCCATCGGTGCGGTCCAGGTCCAGTACGAATAATCCTGGTGCCATGCAACGATTCCCCCGTGGCCGGCGGGCTTGCAAAAAAGCTGGTCATGCAGGAAGCGGATCGGCTTTCCACCAAGCAACTGGTGACATACGATGCGCAGCACCGGGGCCCACAAAACGTCGTGAAACAAGGGACTCGTCCGCCACGCCCCGAGGGCATGAAAGAGACAGGTCGTGGGATCCTGCGACTCGTTTGCATGGTATTCATAAAACAGGTCCCGGCCGGGAGGC
>JAPYUI010000168.1:3465-6808 GCA_029936175.1 Kiritimatiellia bacterium | reverse complement strand
GGTCCATCTTCTCGATCAATTGCGCGTATTGACGGAGATGAAAGAAATCGAGCTTGCGCAGCTTTTCCTTAACCGCCGGGTTGTCTTGGGCGTGGGTCAGGTTGTGATGGTCCTGCGCCTTGGCCCATACCCCGGGCAAAGGATAAGCCGTGGACCAACGCTCGGGGCCGATCATCATGGTTGCCACCCGGGTCATGTCGGTCCGGAAGGCCAGGATCATCAGGTCCGCGATTACCTGGATGTAGGCATCGCGTTCCAGGGCGACGGCAAGGGCGGGCACCTTGAGATCCATCCGGGCCAGGTCCTGTTGCCGCGCTTCCACCCGTTGAATCTGCATTTCGACCGTCCGGACCGAATCCATGTACTCATCCAGCTTGTGTGCGTCGAGTCGCCCCAGCTTCCCGCGCAGGGACTTGGCATCGCCCATGACCACGTCGAGGATGCTGCTGTGCGCCTTTTGTTCCTCGACCGCAAACAAGCGGTTGAAAATCCGCTGCGGGTCCCGCATGGAGCGCGCCACGTGCCCATGCCCATACCAGGAAATGGCATCAAAATAGATCGACTCCTTGTTGTCCTTAAACGGATTGCAGCTCAATTCAAGGGAGCGGAAAGCGGTGTGCTTGCCGGCTTCACGGGCGATGGTTTGGTCCAGGGTGCGCTTTAGGGGATACCCCGCCGGGGACAACTCGTTCGGCCGGGCACTGCTCAACCAGCAGGACCCACACTGGGCGTGGCCATCGGTCCCGGGAACCTTGGTCCGGTCCAACTGGGTCAGGACCGCGCACTTGTGTTTCATGTTGGCAAGCGGTTCCAGGGTGGGGCTGAGGCGGTAATCCGCACCGGTCTCTGCTGGGTGCCAGGCTTCCTGCTCGACCCCGTTGGGAATGTAGACAAAGGCCGTGCGCAGGGGTGCGGACACCGATTTCGGCCCGGCCATGATCTCCATGAACGGCAAGGCCATGCTCGCGGTAGCGCCGCGCAGCAGGGTCCGGCGGGACAGGGACTGGTTTTTAAGCGTCATTACCATTCATTCTACCTGGTTCGTCTTGTGCTGAAAAGGAATACTCCGGGTAATCGCGTGCACCAGGGTGTTAAAACGCAGGTCTCCGTCGAGTACGGTCGCGACCATGCGCTCAAGCGCCGGGGTATCGCTGACGGCCAATTCCCGGCCCAGTGCATAGGAGAGCATATGTTCCGAAAAAGGCCGGATAAAGCGCCTGGGCTCGGAGAGTAGGGCATCTTTAAAGCTCACGATATCCTTGATCGGCTGGTCGCCAAACAGTACCCCGCTCGCGTCCACAGCCTTGCCGCCGTGATAGGTGTCGCGCCAGCGCCCCACCGCATCATAGCCCTCCAGCGCAAAGCCCAGGGGGTCGATCTTGACATGACACGTCCTGCACCGGGCAAGATCCCGGTGTTGTTCGAGGCGTTCGCGGACCGTGAGGCCCAGCGCCGCGATGGCCTGGTCATCCGCCTCGATATCGGGTACGTCATCCGGTGGCGGGTCCGGGGGATCATTAAATACCACGGTTGCCACCCAGGCCCCGCGGGTAATCGGAAGGGTCCGAAGGGGGGATGAGGTCATGGTCATCGATGCCGCGGTAAAGATCGCCCCACCCTGTCGGCGATCATCCAGCTCCCGGAGCTTAAAGGTTTCCTTGTAGACGTTGAAGCGGTGCTTCTCGTGCTTCCCGGCAAAGGGCTGCGGATCGTTGTACCAGGTGTGGAGGCTGTCGGGACGATAGGTATAGGGTGAATCCACGAGCTCCAGCAAGGAACGATTTTCAACCTGGATGCGTTCAAAGACGAGAAGGGGTTCGAGCATCATCTGCGAACCCAGGCCCCAGTACTCGCAGCCCATTCGCGAATAGAAGGTTACAAAACGCTCAATATCCGGCTGGGCCGAGATGAGACGATCCAGCTGAAGCCACTGGCGGGCGAAATTCTCAGAGAGGGCCTTTGCCCGGGTGTCCTGGAGCATGCGCGTGACCTGGCTTTGCAGCACATCCGGCTGGTGCAAGACCCCCCGGGCCGCCAGGTCCAGCAGTTCGTCATCCGGTATCCGGCTCCAGAGAAAAAAGGACAGGCGGGAAGCCAGTTCATAATCACTGAGGGCCTCCACTACTTTCGCGCCGGATTTACGTTCAACCTGGTAGAGGAAATGCGGCGAGGCCAGCACCGCGCTGACCACCTTTTTCATGCTCGTCTCAAAGGATTGGCCCGCTGTCATCTGGGCCCTGAACAAGTCCAGGTAGCGATCGATGGTTTCCGGATCGACCGGTGCGCGAAAGGCCCGGCGCAACAGGGCGGGGATACGCGCCTTCGCCGTTTCACGTTCATCCCCTTCCTTCTCCGGCATAAACAGGGAGGTATAGGAGGCGCAGTTAGCTTGAAACTGGGGGCTGTTCACGATGCGTTGGCTCAGTTGCAGGAAGTGCTCCAGCAGGATCGGGGAGACGCTCAACTGGTCCCCCCGGTTGTTGAAGCCATGCTCGGCCTGGAGGTCAACGGCGAAGGGCAAGACCCCCTGGAGGATAGGAGGCTCCATCTGCTTTTTACCAATTGCCCGGTTGCCGACATCCATGGAGGCCGGGAAACGCCCGGAGGCCGGATTAAAATAGGCCCGGTAGGATCGAATAACCTTCTCCGGAAGCGGATAGATATCCTTACGCAACTTCAACAGGTCGACCACGGCGTGGTTGTACTCGTAGCGGTTCAAGCGCCGCATGACCACCGGCGCGACCCGGGTGTTGGCGGCGAGGTACTCGCGAAGGTAGCCGCTGAACAGGCGTTCCAGCTGGATCCGCTCGCGGTCCGCCGGTTGTTTTTCATCCTCCGGCGGCATCTCCTTTGCCGAGAGGGCGTCGACGAGGGCCTGGGTCAATTCAATGTCCGCGAGGAAGCCCTCCTTGTGCGGGAGTGCTTTCAGGTTAACCTTCCCCTTGACCTTCTTGCCCTTCTCTCCGTGACAACGAAAGCAGTATTCTGCAAACAAGCCCTGTGCCCGGGCAAAATCAATCGGCTCGATGGGGGCGACCGGCGCAACGTCCCCCACCCGCTTCAATTGCAGATAGTCGATACCGATGAGGTAGCCCTTGCCTCGGAAAGGCCGGGCTTGCACATTTGCACCGACCAACTGGAAATCCATGCGGTGTAGACCCCCATCCAGGCTTCGTTGCCCCAGGGCAAGCAGCGGCGCCAGGGCTACCTTCTGCGTGTACAGTCCAATGGCCTGTCCGATAGGCTTGGCATCAAGCGACACCTGGAAGATGCCGTAATCCGGTGCCGTGGTCAACTGGAGGTCCAGGATGTAGTCACCCGCCGTCCGGACCTCAAAGTGGAC
>JAPYUI010000168.1:2250-3365 GCA_029936175.1 Kiritimatiellia bacterium | reverse complement strand
GCATAAACCGGCGGCTTGAAACCCGCTTTCTCGCGCAGCGTGTAGAGGATTTCACCATCCGCTTCATTCACCACCTGCACCACTCCATCGGCCTTCAAGGCGGGCAGAACGCCAATGGCTTTGCGCCCGTCATTTTCCGAAACCTTGAAGCTAATCGGCCAACCCGTGAACTGCGCCTGGTCGCCATCCGACACGTCACTGAAGCGCGGCCAGCACTCCAGGGTCACCGCCCGGGCCTTCTTGTCGAAACGAACAATCCCGTAGCCATCCGCCCGCTGCTTTTCATCGCCCCGGTTCGGTGGATTGGCGTAGGCGTACATCCGGATGTGATTGCCCAAACCGTCCAGGTAGTCACCTGTCCAGGGCAGGCCGCTCGAAGCGATCGCGTTCGGGCCCGCCTGCTCATCTTCCGGGTGCCACCAGCGCCCGTAAATCGTATTCACCAGGGCCGGACTGGTAAAGCCAAAGGGCCCGTCGCCCGGTTCATCGATACCGTGTTTCACGACCACGGCCAGGTGCTGGTCGCCACAGAGATGGGTTGCCCTGGCCCGGCGAATCTCGCGGAGGGCCCGGTTCCGCCCGGTCTGGGGCCAGGCGTTGGAATCGAGGTCCGCCAGCAGGCGATTCTTCGGGCTTCCGTGCAGGTGTACCGCGCCGCAGAAAGCGGTCTGGCTCAAGACCACCTTCATTTCAGCATCCGTCCAGTCCTGGGACCACTCGCGCATAAAGGTCAACTGGCGATCCCCCATGAGCTTCAGGCCCTTTACGTCCACGCTTTTGCGATCATACTTCGGGTTATTGATGTGATCGGGACGCGGCCCCATCTTGGGGATCTTCCCCAGGGGACCGCTCTTGAATTTACGATCTTCCAGGATAGCGCAATCGATCCCGCCAACCGTCAAGCGGGTGTAGTACACCGTGATACCGCGCTCGATGGGTGTCGGGTCCGCGGGATCCGGCAGGTGCCAGCACTGCTGCCGCTGCACCATGTTCACGTACTTCGCCGGATAGAAGTACCCGCCCGAGGGGCCGGATGCGTTGGTCGCCTTGATCCCATTCTCGCCCCAGAGGTTCGCCTGCCCCACGTCGTGGTCGTCCGGGATCGTAATGGTTGG
>JAPYUI010000168.1:0-2150 GCA_029936175.1 Kiritimatiellia bacterium | reverse complement strand
CGCACCCGGTAAGGAACGTCCTTGGCGTTGTCCCAGTTCTCCACCCGGAAATGAGCACTCCATCCCAGCTCAATAATCTCCGCTTTCGCGGCGGGCTGCCAGATTCCGCCACGCTTGAACTCCAGGCGCGCTTCCCGTTTTTCCCCAGGCTTCAAAGGGTATAACTGCGCCGATAATTTCAACACCCCGGCCTGGTGGGTGTAGACGGCAAAACATACGACCTGGTCCCGGGGCACATCGAGATCCACGAAGGCCTTCGGGCCCTTCTTCTTTCCCGGCTTGGGCTGGGCCTTCTCCCACCACCGGCCCGTGCACATTCCGTCCAGGTTGGACCACTTGGGTCCGAAGGGCTGGGCTTCCTGGCCCGGACTGCTGCAGGCAAGTACAGCGAAAAGAAGCATCGAATATTTTATCATGGCACGGATCGTAGCTGAATCATCCCCGATGGGCTACAGGAATCGTGTACATGCGACAGGCACAAACCCGCGAATATAGGGTTTACCTATAGGGGGAATGGGTATTTATTAGGGTATGCTGATTCGCGCAAAACACCTTGTTCTTTACGCCTTCCTGCTGCACCTGGCGCCTTCCGGGTACGGGCAATCGGTTGCCCGGCTCTGGAATGAGGAACTCCTCGCCGCCATCCGCATCGATTTCCCGGCCCCCACCGTACACGCGCGGAACCTGTTCCACACCTCCGCCGCGATGTACGACGCCTGGGCTGCGTACACCACCAATGCCGTGGGCTACCTGCACAACGAGGCCGTCAGCACGACCAACGATGTCGAAACCGCGCGTGCGGAGGCCATCAGCTTTGCCGCGTACCGCGTCCTGGTCAAGCGCTACAGCCTGGCGGTTGACCCCGTGACAACGCTTGCCCTGCTCGAGAACCGGATGACCCTCCTGGGCTATGACTCCAGCAATACCAACCGGATCGGCAGCACGCCTGCGGCCCTCGGCAACCGGGTGGCGGATACCATCATCAGCTATGGATTGACAGACGGCGCGAACGAGACGTTCAACTACGCCGACACCACCAGTTACCTTCCCGTGAATGACCCGATGATCCTGCCCCAACCCTTTGATCCGGCTGACATAATCCATCCCAATCGCTGGCAGCCCCTCGCCTTTGATATCCGCATCACGCAGAACGGCCTGGAAGCCGACCAGGTCCAGACCTTTGTCGGTCCCCACTGGGGCGGCGTTACGCCCTTCGCCATGAGCCCGGTGAACCCGGGTGGCCTGTACCACGACCCGGGCCCGCCGCCACAACTCGAGACGGCCGTATTCAAGGAAAACAACCTGGCCGTCATCCGCTTCAGTCGTCGCCTCGATCCGGATGCCGGGGACTTCCTGGACATCTCGCCCGGCGCACGGGGGAACAATCCCCTGGGCACCAATGACGGACTGGGGCACCCCTTAAATCCCGTGACCGGCCTGCCCTATGCCCCCAACTCCGTGAATCACGCGGACTACGGCCGCGTGGTGGCTGAATTCTGGGCCGACGGCCCCTCCTCCGAAACCCCGCCCGGCCACTGGAACGTGCTGTTTAACGAGGTGGCAGATGATCCCGCTACCCTCAAGCGTATCGGCGGTGCGGGAGCGGTGGTCAACGACCTCGAGTGGGATGTGAAAGGCTACTTTGCCATCAATGGAGCCGTACACGATGCGGCGATTGCCGCCTGGGGCATCAAGGCCGATTACGACTACATCCGCCCGATCTCCACCATTCGCTACATGGGGTCGAAGGGCCAGTCCACGGACCTGGCTCGCCCCTCCTACCATGTCGACGGCTTGCCCCTGGAAACCAACCTGGTCGAGGAAATTACCTTCGCCAGTGCCTCGGGGACCAATCGGCATGCACACCTCAGCGCCCATATCGGCCAGATCGCCATCTACTGCTGGCCGGGCGAACCCGCCAATCCCCTGACCGAGTACAGCGGGGCCGCCTGGATCCTGGCCACCACCTGGCTGCCCTACCAGCGCGACACCTTTGTCACGCCCGCTTTTGCCGGCTATCCGTCGGGGCACAGCTGCTTCAGTCGGGCTGCGGCAGAGGTCATGGCGGCCTTCACCGGTTCGGCCTTCTTTCCCGGCGGCATAGGCAGCCATACCGTGGCCACGAACAGCCTGGCTTTTGAGCTCGGTCC
>JAPYUI010000167.1 GCA_029936175.1 Kiritimatiellia bacterium | reverse complement strand
TAGTGTTCCCTGGCTTCCTGCCAGGTGCTCCACTGGTCGGCTTTGCCGTCCTTGTTCGTATCCACGCCCACCCGGGCCTCCACCTTTTCCACCCAGGGACCGGGGCTGACGTAATCATTGGCGGTCTGGGTGACCAGGTAGAAGCGCCCTTCCGCGAAGCCGATGTCGGGATCGGGGTGGCCCTTGCCGATTTCCCCGCAGAAGGCGAAGGGCTTGTCGATGCTGGAGGACGTGAACCAGGCGACCCGGATCCCTTTGTGGGCGGGGTGAAAGTCGCAAAAGAGATAGTATTGTCCGCCGATGGAAATGGCCGCCCAGTCCCCGTAGGCATTTTGTTCGGGCTGGTGGACTTCGTACTTCGCAACGTTGGTCTTGAACCGCTTCGGGTCCTCCTTGGCCCAGTGCGGGTGCAGGTATTCGGCGATCTTGCCAGTCGGCTTGGTACGTTCGTCCACCGCTGGATCGACGATGGCGTACCCGTCGATTCCGTTCGGGCTGACGGCGTGACCGGCGAGGGGGGAATCCCAGGAGTGGGTGCGGGCGTTGATCGGGCTCCAGTCCTCGAAGATAATGTGGAACCTTCCCTTCAAGTCACGGATGACGGCGCAGTCCGATCCGTGGGAAGGGTCGTTCAAGGCGATGCCCATATTCTTTCCGGGTTTCCCATCCGTCAGGTCCTCGTCGATGAACAAGTGCGGGTCCTGGTCGTTGGGAAAATCGTAATAGATGAAGGTTTTGCCGTCGACCTGCTCAGCGGACGTCACCCAGCGGGCAAATCCCGGGGTTACGCATCCATGATGCACCCAGTGGACCATGTCCTTGCTCTGCCAGGCATGGTAGCCGCCCTGTCCCTTGACCAGTCCGCCGGGGGCATTGAACTGGTTGGGTATGGGAGTGGTTTTCAAGGGGACGTCAAACCCATCCAGCTTGGCGTCCTTGGCTGCGAAGGGTTGCTTCCCTTTATTCTTCGGCATGCCGCCGTAGCGTCCGAACATCCAGTAGTCTCCGGGGCCCATGGTCAGAAACACGGGGGCGTCCCGCAGGTTCTTCGGGCCGATGCGGGGCTTTGCTTCCCAGTTGTGCCAAAGCGTCGACTGCTCGAGGGTGAGGGCTTTCGCCGAGCGCTTCTCCTTGAAGCTCTTCATCCTGGTCCGCAGGGAGCCCGCCTTTTCCGTGGGGGAGGCGACGCCCTTCTCTATGGTGACGCCCTGGCTGGACTCGACGCCGTCCGCCCATTCGGCGGCCGTGCCGATCGACCAGGACTCCGCTCCCCCCGCAATCGGGGAGAAGAGTAGGGCGAGGATGCCGATGGTGGGGAGCAGGTAGTGGAACAAGGATTTTTTCATGGCTTGGCCTGGGGTTAAAACAGGGAATGGGTACCGTTTGTGTCTAAGCACAGATCATGTGGGTCCCGTCGCGGGAAGGCAAGCAAAGGGTTGGCATCGCCCGGAAAATCCCTGTCCCGGCTGGGGGGCTAGCCGGGATCCCTGGAGCGCTTCGACCCGAAGGCCTGCTCGCTGCACGCATCGGTGGTGCCTTTATTTTTTCCCATTTCGCTGGTGCGGTGCTTGGCGACGATCTTTTTCGATCAGCACACGGTCAAAGACTTTGCCCGGTTTCACCGGTTCATGGGCTGCCTTGGCAAGGGTGATGAGTGGCTTTAGCCGCTCGGGATGATCCGCAGCGATGTTGTGCTTCTCCTCGATATCCTTCGCCAGGTCAAAGAGCTCCCAGTCGCCCTTCCGTCCTTTATAGGCCTTCCAGTTCTTCTGCCGGATGGCCGTCTGGCCTGCGTATTCCCAGTAGAGGGTATCGTGTAGCTGCTGAGCACCGCTATTCATCAGCGTCGGAAGAAAGGACAGTCCATCGGTCTTGGGGCATTCGGCCTGGATGAGGGCCGCCAAGGTGGGCATGACGTCGGGGCAATACAAGAGGTGATCGGAAACCGAGCCCGCCTTGATCCTGCCTGGCCAACGAACCAGGTAGGGAACCTTGAGCCCGCCTTCATAGAGCGAACCCTTGCCCTTTCGGAAGCGTTCCCCGGTCTTCGGGTTAAGGTTGGGAGCGAAGAACCCGTGCGGTCTCTCCTTGGTCTTGAAATAATCCTGTCCACCGTTATCGCCGCAAAGAAAAAACAGGGTCTGTTTGTCGAGGGCCAGTTCCTTGAGCAGGGCGAGGACCTCCCCGATTTGGCGATCGACCATGTGCATAAAGGCGGCGTAGACCTTGGCATCGTTTTGGGTACGTTGACCCGCCGTCCAGGGTTTGTCCTTGAACAACTGCCATGAGGGATCGTCCGCGTCGATGCCCCACAAGCCATGCGGGGGCGTCCAGGGGAGGTAGCAGAAGAAGGGACGGTCCTTGTTTTCCCGAATGAACTTCATGGAGGCCTTGAAGATCTCGATTTGGGCATGGGTTTCCCCCTCGTAGAAACTGGTCCCCGGATTGCCCGCCAGGGGCACTTCCTCGCTGTTTCGAACCAAGTAGGCGGGATAGAAGGTATGCGCGTGCACTTGGTCGTAGTAGCCAAAGAAAAGGTCGAAGCCGTGTTTTTCGGGTACCCCGGAGGTTCCGCGTCCCCCGATACCCCACTTGCCGAAGCCCCCGGTGGCGTAGCCCTTTGTCTTGAGCATGCTGGCGAGGGTGGGTTCCTCTGCCCGGATGGGGGAATACCCGTCGTTTACCCGCATCGACATGTGACCCGCGTGCAGGCCGGTGAGCAGGGAGCACCGGGTCGGTCCGCAAACGGGGGATCCCGCGTAGGCGTTGGTGAAGCGCATGCCCTCGCCGGCGAAGCGGTCGATGTTCGGCGTGAGCAATTCCTGGTGGCCCATGTGGCCGGACTCGAAGTAGCCCCACTCGTCGAGCATGAGGTAGATGACGTTGGGTTGCGATTTCGCCGGGAGCGCTTGCAACGTTATACCGATAAACAAGGCCAGGCTGGAGATTGCAGCGGTTCTTTTCATGTTGTTCGAATGGCTTTGGAAGGCACCAGGGACGACGGGGAGGGCCTTGGGTTATTCCCCTGGCGTATCAGCAAGGCCCGCCCATGGCGAGTATTTCAAAAGGAAAAAGGGAGAAAGCTTGTTTATGCCGCCCCGCCCCTGGCCGGGTAGAGTCGATCGCCTTATTGCCCCTGCACGCCTCCTCAATCGCGCACATCGACCCAGCGGTCCCGGACGGCTTTTTCCGCATCATCTTTCGGGGGCGACTCCCTCCACGACACGGATGACACGTAGCGCCTGCTTTTCTCCTTGTTGACTTCGTTCTTGATCAGTTTCTCGTTCAGTTCCTTCAGCAAGGCCTTCTTCCGGGCTTCCAGGTCGGGCGGGGCTTCTTCCGTGAGCTGGGCCAGTTTCTTTGCGAAGCCTTCCCTGGATTTCTGGGAGAACGTATCCATCTTGTCAATGAGGGCCTGGCGAACCTGCTCGATCGTGCCCCCGTCGACTTCCTCGACGTACTTGCGCCGAAGGGCGTCCATGGTGGCCACCTTCTCCGGCATTCTGGAGGCGAGGTCGTGTTCCTCGCGGTAGTCGATCTTGAGGTTGAAGAGCTTGATTTCGCCTGAGTTCAGGTGGCGCATGAGCTTGTAATCACCGATCATGATCGAGCTGATCGGCGGGTGGTAGTGGCAGGGGTAGTGGTGAATGATGCCGGGCACCGGGCGCTTCACGCTGCCACTGTTTCCCCGGCTGAACACATCGCGCAGGCTGCCGCCGTCGATGTCCTGGGGCAGGGGAGCCTTGCTCCCGCCCAGGTCGTGAAAGGTAGGTAGGAAATCCCACTGCACCACGGGGACGTCACATTGGGTTCCGGCCTGGATACCGGGCCCGGCAATGACGGTCGGCACGCGGATGCCGCCCTCGAAAATCGAGCGTTTGCCCTCCTGGAGGGGCCCGTTGAAACGACGGTTTTCGCCGTCCACTTTACGCTTTTGGGAGGCGCCTCCGCCGTTATCCGAGGTGAATATGATGTAGGTGTTGTCCAGTTCGCCCCGGGCCTTAAGGGCATCGATGACGGCACCCACGCTAAGGTCCATTTCCGCGACCATGGCGGCATGGGTGATGGCGCGGTTCGCGCTGGATTTTGGTGAATCGATCTTGTCGGTATCCCTTCCCTCGGCGATCCATCGTTTCCTGGTTTGCTCGAAGGCTTCCCGGGTGGCCATGTGCGGGATATGGGGGGCGTAGTGGGAGACCATGAGGAAGAAGGGTTGCTGGCCTGCGTATTTTCGGATGAAAGCCACCGAATCGCGCCTGAGTGAGTGGAGCCGCTTGGGGTTGTCGGGCGGGAAGGGCGTCTTCTTCTTCGGATCCCAATAGGAACCATGCCCATTGCCGTTGCCCCCGGCATCGCCGGGGCGCTCGTCGGTGACGTCGTATCCGGCTTCATCGAAACGTCCCATGACGCTGGCGCCTTTGCCGAACATGCCGGTGACGTAGTTCCTTCCGGAGGCCTTCAGCATCTCGCCCATCGTTGTTTCGTCGTCGTAGCCATTCGGGCGCTGTTTCGAGGACAGGACGTCGAACACGTTGCGGTACTGCAGACGAGCCGTGGTTTTGCCGAACTGCAGGCTGAGGCGTGATGCGGTGCAGGTGGGCGACGGCGCGTAGGCGGCGCTGAACCGGGCCCCCATCCTGGCCAGCCGATCCAGTCCAGGCGTACGGATAAAATCATGTTTCGTGCTGGGGTCGGCCGCCATCATCTGCACGGAGGTGTCCGCATAGCCGAGGTCGTCGACATAGACGAGGACGAAGTTCGGTGCACGATCAGCCACGAGTTGCGTGGCCAGGCCCAGGAACAGGAGTGGGGTGATGTTTTTCATAATGAGTCCAAAGGTAAAAACTCGATGGTAGTAAACATGCGGACGGCTCCAATCCTGAAGGTGAGTTTGCCATCGGCCACGACCGATTCCTTGCTCCCTTGGATCGATACGTTCTCGTCCGCCCCGGTGCTACGGTTGATGTCCCTGGTAAGAACTCGGACCTGGTATTTCTCCCCGTCCTTGAAACCCTCTCCACGAAAATCGGTTTTCGAGAATGCATTGTTGTAGTACGTGCCGTCCTGGATGCTTGAGGGAATGGAAATCTCAACGAAACCGGTCCCTGCGCCACCACTCAGGTAGAGCAGGACCGTGAAGGATTTCTTGCTGCGATCATAGGAAGAAATCTTGTACTGCTCGCTTCCGCTCACGCCATTCCCGAAGGTGGTGATGTCGTTTCCTCGCTCCCCGGCAAGGGCATGACGAATCACCTCGTCCGATCCACCGGAAATTTGGGCGTACCAGCGCCATACATAGTAGTGCAAATGGTTGGGGTCTCCCGGGTTGAGGTAATTTTTCTCCGTGAATCGAAGAGTGCCCCGGTCGACTTCCACCGGTTTAAACGTGTCGTCCGATCCGCCACGCAAGCTAAGCTTCCGCGTAACGATGCCCGGTCCCCCATTATTGGATGGAACCACCCACTCGGGTTTCAACTTCTTGATCCTGCCGTTGTAATCGACCCGCTTGACCAAGCCCATCGACCACCGGCTGGAATTGTCGCACCATGGCATGTTCATGGTGTTCAGCCCACGCTCCAGCATCTTGCCGAAAATCGTCACGGTCTTGTCAAAGGCATCGCGCTCGTCGCGTTTCCCATCCGCATTGACGTCGTGATTATTGCCGGAGCCATCCCAGACGATCCACGACTCGGACGATAGAATCTTCTTGGAGCGGTAATTGGCGGCATCCAGTTTTCCGCGAGCCAGGTCATACTGACCCCAAACGTTCGGGATGAGTCGACCGTCCATCATGCCATATCCGTTGAAATGATCGGACACGTTCAAGTTCAGGGCATCCACCACGGGCATCAATTGCTTGTTGGCGATGAGCTGATCGTAGTAATCATCCACCGCAACCGCTCCCTTTCCCCTCAATCCCTCCAACGTGCCACAAGACTCGCAGGGGGACGTGCCCGAGGTGGAGATGATCACCTGCTGATTTGGTTTGGCATCATACACCGCGCGAATGGCTTGTCCGCCGCGAATGAAAATTTCGGACATCACGAAATCAATGTCGGCCCCGTTGATCAGCCCTTGGAGATTGACCTCATGATACAATTGATAGGCCCCGACCCGATGCTTGAAATGCCTGGCCAGGCGGGTGACGAATTCCGCATATTTTCCGGCTTTGGGACGCCAAGCCCCAGCCTTTCCCGTTTCCGAGGCCCATCCCGGGCAATGCCACATGACGAGCTCCACCTTGACCCCACGCTCGGCACAAAGATTCACCGCATGGTCAATCGCCTGGAGGTACCCGGACATGTTCTTCGTGTAGTCCGTGTTCTTTTCAGTTGGCTCCGCGGCGTTCCAGCTTACCCAGAACTGGGCGTAACTGCTGTGCTCGGCAATCAAGGGGCGATTCGCATCGTACGTATCACATCCCTTTAGCCCGAATGGCTGCCAGCGCACCCCGACCTGCATGTGGTCGGTCGTCCAGTCATAGTCTTGCCGGGCAGCTTCTTCGTCGCCCCAGGCAACGAGAGCAAGGCATGAAAAACAAAAAGAGACCAATCTGGTGCGTGTGGACAGGTACATTGCGAATGGTTGGGCGGTTAAAAGAGTATTACCTGATGACTGAATCAACCGAGGGCAAGGGTAGACTCCACTAAAGAAACCAAAAACTCAAATCTGGACATGCCGATGACAGAAGGTGACGATTTCTATTTCCCTTCCGAGGCCCACCGCTTGTAGCCCTCCGCGTTCTTGCGGTAATTCGCCCGGGCCGCCGGGTTGCGGGTGGCCTTCATCTGGTCCTCGATCTCCAGAACGTAGACCTCGGGGGTCTCGGGGCCGGGGTCACCCGTCTCCTCGATCCATTCCTCGAGTCGTCCGCGGAGCCGCTTGAGGACCTTGGCGCACGTGGGATCATCGGCCAGGTTCTTCACCTGCCAGGGATCATCGCGGTAGCGGTAGAGTTCTTCCGCCGGGCGGGTAGGGGAGAAGAGGAGCTTTTCGGCCAGCGGGTCCAGTTTGCCCGCGGCATGCAGCTCGCGCAGCCGCTGGATGATCTGTTTACCGTCCTTGTAGTTGCTCGGCATGAGGTGCGGGCGCTGCGGATAGAAATTTTTCACGTAGAGGTAGCGGTCGGTGCGGACGGAGCGGATCCGGTCGGCCGCTTCCCCGCAGCGGTCGCGGGCGGCGAAGACGGCCTGCTTGGGCTGGTAATCCGCGGCCAGGATGTCATCCCCTTCCATTTTCGCCGGGATCGCAATGCCGGCGGCGGCGAGGGAGAGGGCGGCGACGTCGATGTGCTCGACGAGGTCCTTTCTCTTCTTCCCCGTGGGAATGCCCGGGCCCCGAAGGATGAGGGGGATGTGGGTACCCTCGTCGTAGAGGAACTGCTTGCCGCGGGCGTGGCTGATGCCGTGGTCGGTGAAGAAAACGACCAGGGTGTCCTCAAGGATGCCTTCTTTTCTCAAGCGCTTCATGACGTGCCCGACGTGCCAGTCCGTGACCCGGACGGAGTCGAGGTAGGAGGCCCAGTCCTTGAGCAGGATCGGGTCCCCCGGGTAATAGGGCGGCAGGGTGACCTTTTGCTGGGGGCTTGGGGGGCCGAAGCGCCATTGCGTTTTTATGCGTTTGCCCAAGGCCTCATAGGTCTTGAGAGAGGCCCCCCGTAGTTTGCCGCCATGAAGCTGAACCTGCATGAAGAAAGGTTGGTCCTTCTTCCGCTCCGCCCAGTCATGGCTGTCGTAGATCTTGGCGTCCCAGTCGAAGTTGTAGTCGGTCTTACCCCGCTTGGGCTTGGTGGTCGGCATGCTCCGGTGATCGTGCCTGGGCAGGCCGCTGCCGATGCAGGTGAAATAGCCGGCCGCCTGGAAGAGCTCGGGAAGGGGCCGGATACCCTCCGGTAGTTGAATGCGATGCTCTCCCCGGCCGCTTCGGTGATGGTGGGCCCCGATCGAGTTCTGGTACATGCCGGTGATCATGGCCGAGCGAAAGGTCGAGCAAACCGGCGAGGTGGCGTAAGCCCGGGAGAAGAGAAGGCCTTCTTCCGCCAACCGGTCCACGGCCGGTGTCTGGATCGCCTGTTCCCCGTAGCAGGAGAAGTTGGCCGACATGTCGTCCACGACGATCCAGAGGATGTTGGGCGGCTTGGCGGGCGCCGCGATCGCAAGGGCGCACAAGATGGCAAACAAAACTTTCATCGACCTTTCTTTTCCTCCCGGATCTTTTTCAGCCAGGCCCGGGCTGTTTTCCGGGTGGGGCTGTCACGGTGAGCCCAAAGGTCGGTGTGGGGGTGGATGACCGGACCGTCGGGAATCTGGAAGATCCTGGCCACGGGAACCGGCAGAAAGGTGAAGGCCCCGAGCTTGGGATGCTCCTTGAGGTAGTCGTTGGCGCTTCCGCATACCAGGACGGGACGCCCCTCCAGGCGCGCGAGGCGCTTGAGCGCGGAGGCCCGGTCATCCTGTGGGTAGCCCCATTTTCTTTGCCCGTCGAAATGATCGTGTGCGATCATGCCTTTCCAGAAGGCGGCGATCTCGTCGTCCGCCAGGCCGAGGTAGCCGCAGGCGATGGCTCCCCGTGAAAACCCGCAGAGAAAGAGCTTGTCGGTATCGCCCCCGAA
>JAPYUI010000402.1 GCA_029936175.1 Kiritimatiellia bacterium | reverse complement strand
AAAGGCTGCATAGTGCCCCGCCAGGCTGACATTCACCAGGAAGAGGTACTGCAGGACCGCGAAGAACATGAAGAGGACCAGGGGCAGGGTGATGGCCATCTCGACCAACATCTGGCCCTTGTCATCGCGACCGATTTGCCGGCCTGTCCGGATGGTTTTTCGAATCGCGTTCATGATTCCAGGGCCGAGAATAAAGAGAATAAAACACCGGTACAAATGGCAATGCCGAATGGAATGGTGCGGGGCCGGGTGCTTTCGGGCTCGCCCTCCGCTGCCTCGTCGGGCGGGGCTTCGGGACTTTCATCCGGGCCCTCCACCGGCACGGTTTTCCGTTTCAGGAATTTTGCCGGGTTTGCGTTCCACGTCAGCAGCACGACGGCCATGATCGCCCCGAAGAATGACGAGAAGAGCAGGACCCGTACGATCAGCGGGAAGCCGAGGAGTGCGCCGAAGGCCGCCATCAACTTGACGTCCCCGCCGCCCAGTCCCCCGAAGAGGTAAAACAAGAACATCATGCCGAATCCGATACCAAATCCGCCCAGGCTGGCTCCCCAGCTGATGCCCGCCGGCAGGTAGCCCAGGATCAGGCCGAGGATGATGGCGGGATAGGTGAGTCGGTTGGGGATCTTGTTCCGGGTCAGCTCCGTGTAGGCCGAGGCAGAGAGCAGCAGGATGACCAGGCCCATGCGAACCCATTCAATCATATCCAGGTTCGGGTTCATGGTCCGGGTAACAGGATTAAAAGTCGGGTATCATCAAAGATGACGCGTATGCCTTCAAAAAGCTGGTTGTCCGGCATGAAGAGGAAGATGCAGAGGGGCACAATCATCACCATGGCAATACTGTACTCCGTCAGGGCCTGTCCCCGGTCGCAACGGTGAAAGCGTTTGCATAGATAATATAGTTTCATGATAAAATGCATGGCGGGCCCCTTATTAGCGTGACCTTTCCTATAGTTGGTCATTCCGGCGCAGTTCTTATGTCGTCCAGCGGATTATCTCGGGAAAGGGGCTGGTAGACCACCGGAACCTGTAGTTCACGCCCCCCCCGAAAACGGAGGGTCAGCGACTCGGGGCCGAAATCTTCCGCCCCGGCGGGGATATGCACCTTCACGCTTAGGCGGTAGCGGCCCGGTCGAGAGCCGCGCATGACCTGACATTTGATCGCCGGGTGGGAGGCTTCGACGGCCTCCAGTTGGAAGCTTGCCCGCCCACTGATCGAAAGCAGGCGCTTCTGGGGGCGGTTCATGCGCTCAAGCAGGAGCTTGCCTGGAATGGCCTGGAGCTCGCTGGGCTGATGGACCTGTACGAGGATGCGGCCAACCGGATCCTCCGGGTGGTCACTGTATATGCGGAGCTCGACCTCGCTCCGGCCATCCGGCCAGTCCGGCAGGCACTCGACGTGAATAGTATAGCTTCCTGGCTTCTTTCCGGGAACAACGGTTCCTTTCACTTTTTCGTCCGTGCTGAGCACCTGTTGAAGGGTGCCCTTGAGCTGGGTCAGCGGGGTCACGTGCAGGTCCTGCCACTGCGCTTCCTCGCGGCCCGTGGACTGGGTAAAGGTCAGCGCAGCCGGCGCCAGGCGGTAGGCGCGCAAAAAGCGCCCGCGAATGGTCACTTTTCGTGGCGCACCCCCGGTATTGCTTTCAATGGTCAGCGATTTTTCGATCGCGCCCTCGTGGCCCAGGGGTTCCAGGATAACATGGAGGTCGCTGTGGGTACCCGGCTTGATTTCGTACCGGTCCAG
>JAPYUI010000401.1 GCA_029936175.1 Kiritimatiellia bacterium | reverse complement strand
TTCCCGCTCTCGTCATTAGCATTCCCGTTGAAGGGGTAATAAGCGACCAGGCCGTCCGTGAGCGTGGCGTACGCGAGGCCTTCCAGCAGCAGGAGGGCACTTAAGCAGAGGATCTTTTTCATGGCATTTTCCTTATAACCCAAACCGCCCTCAGGGGGCAATGGGGAGGGCGGGAATCGCGTCGAGGTGGTAAAAACGGTGCTCCACGAGGGCATCGGCGGAGAAGCTCAGGTTCGTGTAACAGGCCTGGCCCTGGAACAGGGGCGCGAGGACCGTGGGAGTGGAATCGGGTTCGTCGGATTCCAGGAGGGTGTAGTTGACCCGCAACTGGGTAAACCAGCTGAAGTCCTCGCTGGCCTGGCCCCGGGTGTACGCGAGCCGGAGGGAAGAGTCGCTGTCGAAGGGATCGGTTTCCGCCAGCCACTCCTGCTGGTTGGTCGCGCCGTCGCCGTCGGGATCCGCCGAGGCGTCGAGCGCGGCCCCGCTTGCCCCGGAAGCCGCCGCGCGTGGGGCCATCCAGTTCGCGTACGCGGGATAGAACAGGGCGCCCGCCCCGATGGAGATCGTGCGCTGCACCACGGTGGAAAGCCCGGAGTAGTCGCTTACCCGGAAGTTGGCCTGGTAGTTCCCCTCGGCAAACCAGTTGACGTCGCTGGACAGGAGCTCGATCCGGTGGGAGAGGTCCCCGTACTGCGGGTCGGAGGCCCCGAGGCCGCTGAAGAGATCGACGATGGCCGGCGGGCTGGTATAGTTCAGCGCCATGGACCCGCTGAACTGCGGCGCATCCTCGTCGGGCACGGTCACCGTCCGGGTGAGCTCCGCCCCGTTCCCGGCCAGGTCATGTACCCGGTAGACCAGGGAATAGATCCCCGGGAGGCTAGGATCGACCGCCCCCTCGACCCGGACGGACGCGCTGAGGTCCCCGTCGGTCTCGTCCGTGGCCGAATAACCGGGCTCCACGAAGGGCACGCCGAAGGGCGCGTCCACCGCGGTACCCCCGGACAGGGAAATCACCGGGGCTATTACATCATTGGAGCCGACCAGGGCGAAGGCGGTAAAGCGGCGGTAGATGGGTGCGCCCCAGTTCCCCGCGGCATTGCGCGAGCGCAGCGCGATCTCGTGGGTTCCCGCGCGCAGGGAACCCAGCGGGATGGACAGGCTGTCGAAGCTCGCCTCGAACGCTTCGCCCGGGTTGAGGGCGATGGACGTCCCTGAACCGGGCGCCTGCGGGGTGTCGATATAGTATTCCATGGCGACCACCTTCCGGCCATCCGAACCCAGGCGGCCCGCGACCAGGTCGTCTGTCGCCAGGTTCGCCGAGCTGCTGATCCAGTCTTCCGGGTAGGACCGCGCCTCGGTGGCGCTGACCAAAATTCCGCCCGATGGGCCGATCTCGGCGGTGACCAGCGGGCCGAGCACGGGGTGTGCGTTGATCGCGTCACGCAGTCGCCGAAGGAAGAACACCTCCAGCTCGAAGGCGCGTCCCGGCAGGCTGATCACCTCGCCGAGGATGGTGAGCGTATAGGTCCCCTCACAATCGAAGGCGCCTGCCAGGGCAATGCGGGTTTGCTGGAAGGCGTCGGGGTAGGGAAGGGAAGCCCCGCTCGATGGCGGGGCGACCACGAGGTCGGCCGCGGCGGCCACGGTAAAGCGCCGCAGCATGGGCTGACTCCAGCTGCCGCCGTCATCCCGGACCCGGATGCCGGCCTCGTGGAGCCCGGGGTTGAAGGTGTTGGAAAGCACGACGC
>JAPYUI010000400.1 GCA_029936175.1 Kiritimatiellia bacterium | reverse complement strand
GGGCTTGTCATCCTACTCAGCGTTCACGCGGCATGCGCCCGGGAAGCGGCGACGAAAAGACCTGCAACCACCCCCGCTATCGACCCCATCTTAACCGAAGCCCTGAAGACCCGGGAGAAGGGAGAGGACGTGGCAGACCTGCTCAAACAACTGGGTGCGAAACTTGAGGGCGGGATCGACGCCCGGGGCCTGGACGGTTACGCCAACCACTTTGACCGAACCGATCCAAACCGGGATGGCAAACATTCCTGGGAGGAATACGTCGACCAGGGAAGGTACATGACCCCCCAGGCCCGGGCGGGTATCTTTCGGGCGGCGGATGGCAACGGGGATGGGGCGGTCACGCGGGATGAGTATATCTTGAACCGCATCATCACGGATGAGGGAAAGGCGATCATGCAGGCGATGGATGATGACCGGGACGGCCTGGTTGAACGGCCTGAATTTGTGAAGCACGCGTCGAGGCTGTTTAACGATGGCGGCCTCGCCGAAATGACCTTTGCCGCACTGGATGTGAACCGCGATAAGGGCATTCCCATCCCCGAGTACCTGCGCGTCTGGGGCCAATGGGCCCGTACGGGTCGCCCCGCGGCGGAGGAGCGGATTGCCGCACGGCGAGCGGTGTTGGCTGAGGCACCGGGAAAAGCACCGGCCAAGGGCGCAGCGCCCGGTCCTGCGCGTCCACCCGGCGGGCCGCCTTCCGGACGGCCGAGCGTGGATGCCGTCTTCGAGCGTTTTGACAAAGACCGGGACGGAAACCTGGAAAAGGAGGAAGTTCCCGCGTTCGTGCAACAGTATATTTTCCCCGCGGATGCGAATGGGGATGGCGTGGTGACGAAGAAGGAATTGCAGGCATCACGGGCATCACGCTAGCCCGCTCCGTTCCGGGACGGCCTGTCCGGGGTATTAAAAATTGGCCTGGATCGCGCTGAGCCAATTGTCGGCCATTTTCTGCATGCCGGCGTCACTGGGATGAAACCCATCACTCGGGTCCAGGTGGATCGCCTTGATCCAGCCCACCCGGTGATCGACAAAATAGACCGGGGATTGCGCCGTCGTCTTGCTTGCGACCAGGGCCTCTAACGCGACAGCAAAACTATCCACGAAGGCATCCGGGACCAAGACATCGACATACCCGTAGATCGCGGCGTAGATCACCACGTCCGGATTGTCGGCCCGGATTGCATCCATGATGGAGTCGAGCCGGGTCAATATGGTGGCGGTCGTTGCCCCCGCAAGCAGGTCGTTGCCCCCCAGCAGGAGCAGCACCGTATCCGGGTCCAGGGTGTTCAACCAACCGGGCAGGCGGTTGTTCAACACCTCCTCGGCGGTAATGCCCGCGACGCCATTGTGGTCCCGATCAAAAACCTGCCCCGCCTCGCAGGCCAGCGGCGTGCCCAGGGTGCCGACAAAGTCAAACGCCCAACCGGCCCCTTCCAGGTCCTGTGAAAGTTTTCGACGCCAGGAATAGTTCAGGAAACAGTCCGTCCAGGAATCGCCCAGGCACCAGAGATTGCCAAGCGTTCCGGGGCGTGGCTGGGTGACGGCGCGGTAAAATGAACGCGCCCGGTCGACGGTCAATGGAATCCGGTCCACCACGCCCCCATCGGCGATGGTCCTGAGCGGGTTCCACGCCACCAGGTCGTCCGATTGCTGAACCTCGGTGCGAAAGGCATCGGCCGGGGTCGTGACCACCAGTTCCACCGAACCGCCACCCGCTTGCTGCAGGACGATTTCCGGCGGCTCAGCCA
>JAPYUI010000166.1 GCA_029936175.1 Kiritimatiellia bacterium | reverse complement strand
GCGGACCAGGAAGCGCTCGAGCCGGTGTTCAGCGAGGTAGGCCTCGCTTCGCGGGTAATAGGTCAACATCGTATAGGGGCACATCAGGGTGATGTTCGAGCCAAGGCTCGGGGCCTTTTTGATGCCGGGCATCGGGCAATCGTAAAAGCGCTGCATCGAGTCGAGGGTCTTGTTCTTCAGGGTGAAGCTGACCACGCTCCCCATGCCCGGCTCCAGGATACGCTTCGCGATCGCGTGATCCGGGCTGGATGGCAGGCCGGGAAAATAAACCCGGTCCACGGCGGGGTGGTCTTCCAGCCATTCAGCGACCCGTTGGCCGTTGGCGTTAAAGCGTTGCATCCGTTCTTCAAAATCAGCCAGGCCCCGGGCCAGCACCTGGGCCTCGAGTGGTGACATCTGGATGGCCCAGGTCGATTGGTAGGAGGACAAGGCCGCCCCGGCGGCCGGGTCGCAGGTCAAAACAGCCCCGCCGCCGTGATCGTTTCCGCCGCTCAGGTACTTTGTAGTGCTGTGGACGACAAAGTCCACGCCGAGGTCAAGGGGTTTGCAGTTGTACGGCGTTGCCATGGTGTTGTCACAAAGAATGGGGACTTCCTGCGCCTGGCAGAGGGCTACCAGGCGCGGCAGGTCCGGTACTTCACCCAGGGGATTGCTGATGGTCTCCACGATCACGGCGGCCACATCATCCTGGTCCAGGGCCGTGCGCAGGCCCTCCAGGTCATCTCCGGCGAGCATGGTGCCGCGCATCGGTATGCCGGCCCATTCTATTTCCTTCACCAGGAGGTGGGTGTCGCTGTAGGGGTGCCCCACGACCACGAAGTGGCTCTTCTTCCGCGTCGTGCGGATATAGTCGAGCAGGACCGTGATCGCAAACATGCCCGAGGGGTAGGTCGTGCACGCGCGGGCATGCTCCAGGGCACAG
This sequence comes from Kiritimatiellia bacterium, assembly GCA_029936175.1. Lineage (GTDB taxonomy): Bacteria > Verrucomicrobiota > Kiritimatiellia > SS1-B-03-39 > UBA6053 > JAPYUI01. The sequence continues at coordinate 7,742 of JAPYUI010000166.1, read as the reverse complement.
AGGCGCTTTTCTGGATTCTCCCACCCGTCCGTGTCCGGTGAAAGATCCGGATCCTTTTCAAGGAACCATGCCGCATCGCGTGCAGTGATACAGGCCCCCCGGCGCCGGTTTCGCTCGTGGATGGCCTTCGCCTCGTCCACGTGGCGGGTCAGGACCGTGGCGGCGTCGATACCTGGATCCCCCCCGGTATTTTTAAGGCTTCCGATCCAGTAATCGACCCCTTCCAGGTCGATGGGGCCATCCGGAAGTTGGTCATCCCAGACCACGCAGATCCCCGAGCCGTCGACCGGGGCAAAGGGTTTGCGCATAAACAGCTCCACATCCGCGGCTTCCTGCACCCCCTTGAAGGGGAGCTGCGAGATGGCGGGCTGGGGCTTGTGCTCCCGAATCGTCCGGGCACCCTGCAGCCACAGGTATTCCAGGACGTCTTTCAGGGCCACCATGGCCGAGCTGTACATGATCGCATCCGGTGCCCCATACTTGGCCTTGAGGCGGGCCTGGAGGGTTTTCACCAGGGGAGGCAGGATCAGCCGGTAATAGCCATGATAGGGGATGGTGCGTTGTTCCTGCCAGGCGACAACATGCTGGAGGTCCGCCACCTCCATGGTGATTCCATACGGTCCGCTAACGGGCTCCGTCTCAAAGGCGAAATCGTCCAGGTCCTCCACCTCGGGGAGGCTTATGCATGTTCGCGGATTGCTCATTGCGCGCTACCTAACAACAGGCGCGAGGATCTTGACAAGCGTTATTCCCATGGCAGGCCCGGTTCGGGAAAGCATAAGAGGCGGGCTCCCGGCCGTGAAGTGCTGCCCCGACCGCTGGGCCGTCAATGACAATGCGGCCGATTTTCCGTCCAGCCTGTCAGGGCCGGTAGCTTGAGTTCCTGTCCTGTGCGTTTGAGCGGTTCCACCGGCACACGTCCTGTACCCCAGGGTTCACTGACTGAACCAGGCTGTACAGTTTCCCTGCACGGTTATTAAGAAAGCCCCCGATTTTAAGGTGTTCACTCCTTGGCACGCCTTTCGCTAAGTATGTATGCAAGCACGATTACTAACCACCTAAGCGAAAGAGAAAAAGATGAAGGTAGTGAAACGGGGATTGATGATCCTGTTGGCGGCCGGCACATTCAACGCGGCCTGGGCGGGTCGCGGGGAAGACCGGGTAATTCAGGAAGTCCTGAGCCATATAGAAGCAGCAGTGCTTGAAGGAGAAAAAGCGCTGAGAGCCGGAGAAGGAAATGAGCAACTCGAAGCCGAGGTGCTGTTGCTTATCGAAGCCTATGCGGTGGTCTCCGGGGAGAGCGATGGAGACACGTATGCCTCAAACGGCGACGATCCGAGCGCGGTTGGAAAAGCCATCGTCAGGGTGTTGACCGGCATCATCAAAGTTGCGCCGAAAGAAGACAAGTTCTTTTGGCGGGTGGCCCGGGACATCGTCTACGTGGTACTGGTTAAGCCATACCAAAAGTAGAGCCACTCCGGCGGGCGGGCGATCAGCCTAGAATAACGTCAAATTGCGCTTCGCACTCGCCGATCTTGGATTTCTTTATCGGCTTGAAGTCCACCACCAGTGTTTCTCGCCGCTTGGGATCCTTCTCCCGGAGGTACAGGCCGTCCCGCTCGATCTTCGGGTCGCCGGCCACGTACAACTGGGTGGTCAGCACCCGCTTGTCGTTTCGGTAGGCGGCAAAGTGGATATGCGCGGGTCGACCCGGGTAGGCGGGCGGCTTGATTGTGCGGAAGTAGTACGCGCCGGATGACCCGGTCAGGAATCGCCCGAAGCCCTGGAAGTTCTTGTCCACCCGGTCACCTCCACCCCGGGTATGGATGTACTTGGCCTGGTTGTCCACCTGCCAGATCTCGACCACCGCGTTGCGGACCGGGTCCCCCCGCCGGTCGAGTACCCGTCCGGACAGGTGGGTGATCGTGCCGACCGCCGGGGTGATGCGCTCGTTGACCCGGATCAGGTCATTGTCCGTGTCCAGGGGGAGAACGTCGGGATAAAAAGGACCCTCGCCCTGGGGCGGGGTGGTCATGAGCTCCTCGGCGAAGACCTCCGGGCGGAGCGTATAAAGCCCGGTGGCACCGAGCACGGCATTCTGTACAAATTTCCGACGAGTCCAGCAGTTGAATGTTTGCATAGCGGTTCCTTTTATAAGCATAATGGACTGTCGGCAGTATACCCTATGTGGAACCTCGTTAAACGTCTTTTTTACCTGGTTGTGCTCCTGCATGGACCGGGGGTGTCAGCCGAGGTGGGATTCACCCGGGATGTCCTGCCGATCCTTTCAGACAACTGCTATTTCTGTCATGGCCCGGATGCCCGGCAGCGGAAGGGCGGCCTTCGACTGGATATCCGGGCGGATGCGTTGAAAAAGAAGGCCTTTGTTCCGGGCGATCCCGATGCCAGCGAGCTGATGGTTCGGATCCTGCATGAGGATCCGGAGGAGCGGATGCCGCAGCAGTCGTCCGAGCGGAGCTTGAGCGAGGACCAGAAGCAGACCTTGCGCCGGTGGATTGCCGAGGGAGCGGTATACGAGAAACACTGGTCCTTCGTCCCGGTGAAACGCCCAGATCCGCCGCTCCCCGGCCTGCATCCGGTTGATGCCTTCGTGCGTGCCCGATTGCAGGAGGAGCACCTGGCCCCTGCGCCGGAGGCCGAGCCCATGGCGCTCATCCGCCGCGTAAGCCTGGACCTGACGGGCCTGCCACCGACGCCGGGGGAGGTGGATCGTTTCCTCGCGGATACGTCCCCGGGCGCCTATGCAAAACTCGTCGACCGCTTGCTCGCCTCAGCGCGTTATGGCGAGCACATGGCGCTCAACTGGCTGGATGCGGCACGCTATGCGGACACGGACGGATACCAGAATGACGGGCCGCGCACCATGTGGCGTTGGCGCGACTGGGTGATCGAGGCCTACAACAGGAACCTGCCCTTTGACCGGTTTACCATCGAGCAGCTCGCGGGAGACCTGTTGCCCAATGCGGGCCTGGCCGAGCAGATTGCGACCGGCTTCAATCGGAATCACCGTTACAATTCCGAGGCGGGCATTCCCCTCGATGAATTCCTGCTCGAAAATGCCGTCGACCGGGTGGATACCACCGCGACACTCTGGATGGGATTGACCCTGGGTTGCGCACGCTGCCACGACCATAAGTACGACCCCTTTTCCCAGGAGGAGTACTATCAACTGATCGCCTTCTTCAACAGCGTGCCGGAGTCCGGGCGGGCGGTGAAGTTTGGCAACTCGGAGCCCTGGGTGATTTCCCCGACGGGGGACCAGGCGCTGAAGCTGGCGGAGCACGCGGCGCGAATCCGCCAGGCGAAACAGGTCCTGGCGAAGGCGGAGGCAGACGTTGCCGGTGCCCAGGCGAAGTGGGAAGCCGCTTTGTCGGGGAAGCCGAAGCCTGTGCCCCCGGTCGGGCAGGGCCAGGTGCATCACCTGCCGCTGGGGACCCTCGGCCCGAAACAGAAAATCGAGATGGGGAAGCCGGTATTCGAGCCGGGCGTGGTGGGGCGTGGCCTGCGCACGGGAGGGCAGGCGAAGGTGAACCTGGGAGCCGCGGCTGGATTCTATTGCCAGTCGCGCTTCAGCCTGGCCTTCTGGTTGCGTCCGGACCGCGTGGACACGGGCGTGATCCTGTCGAACCAGGGCGGTGGGAGCAAACGCCCGGGCCTGGCGGTGGAGATGAAGGAGGGCCGCCTGCAGTTCTATATCATCACGCGCTGGATTGCCGGCGTGGCCTGCGTGGAGACGTCTGCGCCGCTTGTAGCGGGAGAATGGGTGCATGTCACCCTGACCAACGACGGCAGCCAGAGCGCGACCGGCATGGCTGTTTATCTCAACGGCGCGCGCGCGGACACGCAGATCCGCCACAACACCAACAGCAATGCCGGCGGGAGCAAGGGCGCCCTGACATTTGCGGCCGGCGTCTTTGGCGATCACTTCGTGGGCATGATTGACGAGCTCCGGGTGTGGAACCGGACCCTGTGGGCCGATGAAATTGCGATCGTCAGCGTGCCGGAAACCATCCGGCAACTTTCCGCAATCGACCGGGATGCGCGTACGCCGCGCCAGGCCGCCGCGTTGCGCGCCGCTTTTCTTGAGCATGCCGCCCCCCCCCGGCTAAGAAAGCAGGCGAAGGCCTGGTTTGATGCCCGGCTGGCCCATGAGAAGTACCTGGACAGGCTTCCGACAACCATGGTGATGCAGGAGATGGACGCGCCGAAGAAAACCTTCCTGCGTAAGCGCGGCGTTTATAACAGCTACGGCGAAGTGGTCAGCCGGGGCGTCCCGGGGATTTTCCCGGCCCTGGAACGCGACGACCATCCCAATCGCCTCGACCTCGCGCGATGGCTGGTGAGCGGAGCGCATCCCCTGACCGCGCGGGTGGCGGTGAACCGTTATTGGCAGCTCTATTTTGGCGGGGGCCTGGTGAAGACGGCGGAGGACTTCGGGCGACAGGGCGAGCTGCCGAGCCACCCGGGCCTGCTCGACTGGCTCGCAGCGGAATTCGTAGCCTCCGGATGGGATGTGAAGGCCATGCAGAAGCTGATCGTGACCAGCGCCACCTACCGGCAGCAGTCGCATGTGCATCCGGAAGCGCTCGCCCGTGACCCGGCGAATCGCCTGCTCGCGCGCGGTCCCCGCCAGCGCCTGTCCGCCCATGCGATTCGCGACCAGGCCCTGGCCGTGAGCGGCCTGCTGGTGGAAAAACAGGGTGGCCCCTCGGTCAGCCCGTACCAGCCCGCGAATTTCTGGTCCAACCTGAGCAACATGCGGTACAAGCAGGGTAAGGGCGAGGCGCTTTATCGCCGCAGCCTGTACACGATCTGGAAACGGACCTTGAATCCCCCGAGCATGGCCCTGCTCGATGCGCCGGAGCGTGAGGCCTGCCGGGTGAACCTCAAGCGGACCAACACGCCCTTACAGGCCTTGACCCTGTTGAACGAGACCCTCTTTGTCGAATCGGCCCGCAACCTGGCGTCCCGGATGCTGAGGGAAGGGGCCGGGGACCCGGTCCATTTCGGCTTCCGCGAGGTCCTGGCCCGCCCGCCCGGCACCGCGGAAAAAATCCTCCTCGATGCCGCACTCGCTGAATACCGGGCGAACTTCCAGGCGGACCCGGCTGCGGCAAGGAAATTACTGAAGACCGGCCAGTCGCCGGTGGATGCGAAGCTCGATCCCGTGGAGCTAGCGGCTGCAACGACCCTGGCGAACGTATTGCTGAATCTCGACGAGGCGATCACCAAGCCCTAGGTGGTGAATAGGCCTTTGCCGGGGACTGTTTGCTTGCAGGGGGGGGCATGGCCTGCTAGTTCCGGTCCACTCCTTAACACCAAGGGACCAAGGCTTATGGAATCTGAAACACCCACGCGCAAGAAACGCTCGCTCAGGGAATTCGCCTATCTCTATTTCACCGGGATCTGCATGGGCGCGGCTGACGTGGTTCCCGGCGTGTCCGGCGGAACCATGGCCTTCATCATGGGGATCTACCAGGAACTGCTGGATGCGATTAAGTCGTTCAATCGCACCCTGGTCAAGCTGGTGTTGGGCTTCAGGATCAGGGATATTTTTTCGCATATCCCGTTTCCCTTTATCATCGTGTTGTTGGGTGGTATCGGGACCTCCGTGGTGCTCCTGGTCAAGCCACTCGAGAAGCTCCTGAATGATTACACGGGCCATGGCCGGGTCTTTCTCTTCGCCTTTTTCTTTGGCCTGGTCGTGGCCTCGATTGCCGTTCTCGCTCGCCGGGTGAAATGGTCGAAGCGGACGGGTGTGGCCTTCCTGGTCGCCGCGGTGATCGCCTGCGCGATCTGCCTGTTGTCACCGGCACAGACCTCCACCACGCCGGTTATCGTTTTCTTCAGCGGCATGATCGCGATCTGCGCGATGATTCTCCCCGGTATTTCAGGCTCGTTTATCCTCCTGATCCTGGGCCAGTACGGTCACATCATGGGTGCGATCGATTCCTTTATCGACGCCCTGAAAGCCATGGACTTTGCGGAGATGGGCAGCCTGCTGTTCAGCACCGTCCTGCCCTTTGCGATCGGGGCAGCCATCGGTTTGCTCGCCTTTGCCCGCTTGTTGAGCTGGTTGCTCGCCCGCTGGTACATGGTGACCCTCGCGACCTTGACCGGCCTGATGACCGGTTCCCTGGTCAAAATCTATCCCTTCAAGAAGGTGATCGAGTGGGGCATGGACCGGCACGCGGATCCCTATCCGGTGAAGGAAGCCTTCCTGGCCCCGGCCCTTGATGCCACCTGCTGGACGGCCCTGGGTTTTGCGGTTGCGGGCTTTGTCCTGATCCTGCTGATCGAGCGGATGCAGGCCAGGCTGTTGCCGGCGAACCTTGAAGGGTAATGCTCCTGCCGGCCCTCGCCGGCCCCGCAAAGAAAACGGCCCTGCCGAGGCAGGGCCGTTTTTCAAGATGAAGCCCAAGCAGCGCTTGCGCTATTCAACCACGATGGTGACTTTTTCTGAAACGACCGGCGGGTTGTGCGGGATATGCAGGAAGTTGGCGAAGACCAGTTGCAGGGTGTGCTTGCCCGGGGTGAGCTCCAGCACGGTTTCCGTCTGGCCTTTCCCAAAGTGCTTGACCTTGTCCATCTGGTCCCCCGGCAGGGCCTTGCTCATGTCGTAATCCTTCGCGTCGACATCGACCAGGAGGTGATGATGACCGGTGTCGGGCATGTTGATCCCGGCCGGGGCAATGCCCATGCCGCGCAGGCCGAAGATGACCTTGAACTTCTTCTTCACGGTCTTGCCTTCACGGGGCAGGACGATGTAGGCCTTGGCGCCCTTGGGGCTGTCAGAGCGGATCGCCGCGAGTGCGGCCTTCTTATCCTCGGCGATTGCGCCACCGGCGATGACCAGGCACGCGAAAAGGGGCAACAGTACTTTTTTCATACGATTTTCTCCAACCCGCGAGACGTGATCACTTCCGTCCGCCGCGGGAGCACGGACAGGGCGACTCCACCATGGAACCGAAAACATAATAGGAAAAGTGGGAGCAGGATCAAGCGTGGAGTTGAGGGGTGTGGAAGGCAGGAGGCCGCCTTTGCGACCCGGACCGTGGGTCCGGCCATGCTGGAGTTGTCCGGGTGCTAAAATGGTCGGGGCGACTGGATTCGAACCAGCGACCTCTTCGACCCGAACGAAGCGCTCTACCAGGCTGAGCCACGCCCCGACTTGCGGGCAAAGTAAGTGAATAAAGAAGGGATGCAACCCTTTCCTGAGCGTAATTGCGGGCGGAATGGATACGGGATATGCGGCATAGGAGCCCCGGAAAAAAGGTATCACGGCCGCGCACGTGGCCCATTCAGTTACCCGGCACGGCCGGTATCCCCTGTCTCCGGATCTCGTGCAGGAGAACCGCGGACGCGGCATTCACGGAAAAGGAATCCACGCCGTCGGGCATGGGGATGCGCACGCGTTGGTCCATCTGTTCCCGTACGGATTCGGTCAGCCCGAAGGACTCCGAACCCATGAACAGGGCGACGGGACCCGCATCCAGCTGGAGTTCGGACAGGTCGGTCTCGCCCGCCGGGCAACTGCCGATGCAGGTATAGCCGAGGGCCTTGACCTCTTCGATGGCCGCGTCGGCATGGTCGGCGACATACACGGGCAACTTGAACAGGCTCCCCATGGAGGTGCGAACCGCCTTGGGATGCCAGGGGTCACTCACGCCGATGGCGAGCAATCCATCGGCCCAGCTCGCGAGCCCGGTACGGATCATGGC
>JAPYUI010000165.1:3764-8696 GCA_029936175.1 Kiritimatiellia bacterium | reverse complement strand
GCCAGGGTGCGCCGGCATTGATCCAGTCCCGAATCCATCCTTGCTGCGCCTGGCTCAATTGGTCCGCCTCCTTGGGCGGCATTTCGTAATCCTCTTCTGTGCGCGTGGTAGCGATGTAGAGAAAGCTCTGCTCGCCCTTGCCCGGGATGAGCACCTCCTTGCCGTAGCTTTCTCCGCCCTTGAGGGTCGACGCGCGGGAGCGCATATCAAACTTGCCCTTGAGCTTCTCCGGTTTGTCCCCGTGACAAGCGTTGCACTTCTCGGCAAACAGCGGCTTCACTTTCAGTGCGAACAATTTCTCGCCAGCGCTTGGTTCAGCGCCCGGCAAGGTCCCGGGAACCAGCAGTGCCCAGAGAATATGCCGAATACCCTTCATATAATAAGATACGTCCATGAGTGAAATTTTTGGATGAGTATAACGGCTGGGAGCGGATGTTTGCGAATAAATTGACGACATCCTCATCGGGTATTCCCGCCGACAACCGCCCCGGAAGGCTGTGATTTCAGGCCGACCGTATTCACGGCTATCACGCGATAGCGATGCTGCTTTCCTTTTTCAGCCTGGGTATCCGTAAAGCGCATCGGGACCAGGGGCTGGGTTGGCGTGTCACTGTATTGGAGTTGCTGGAAGAGGGGACGCCCAAAGCGGTTCCTGGCCTCCCGGGGAACCTGGTCCACTGCTTGACCATCCCGCTCGATGATAAACCCGGCCAACCCGCTCTCGAGATCGGCCTCCGCCTCCCAGGTCAAGCGCTTGCCCTGCAGGCGCAGCTTCGTCGGGGCCGGCGGTGGAGTGCTGTCTGTCAACCGCGTATCCTTCACGTACTGCATCCACGCATCGGCAACGGCCCGGTTCGGCAACCAGATGGCTTTGTTCGGATCCCCCTTGTACCGGTTTGCAGGGACCGCCTGCTTGCCCAGCAATTCCGCGTGGTACACGTCCCCCTTCGGCATCGCCCGTAACGGCCCCCCGGCACGCCTTGGCAGACGTATCCCCAGGCAGGCATCGAGCCAGGGAATGGCGAAGTACCGCTGGTTGCCACACTCATGGGCGCTCAAGGGGTCGATCGCGACACCGATAAGGGCTCCACGACCCCGCATCGCGGTGAAGAATGCCTCGTTCGCGGGCCACACCCTGGCAAACTTACCATCCTTAACCGTCACGCCTTCTTTCGTTCCCGGGTTGCACATCACCGGCACCCCGAGAGCCGCGTCGGGCAAGGTATGCGGCTTGATACCCGGACGCAAAGGGTTGACTTCAAACTGGGGCACGCCGGAACGAAGCCACACCGCAGCGATACGTTCCGGGTGCAGCAACAGCATACCGCCCGCCCAGTGTCCACCGCCGCTGTGTCCCCACAGGGCCCAGGGCACCGACGCCAGCTCGGTATGCCCAGACTTCATCCCGAGATCGACCAGTCCTTTCTGGAAGGCCTTGCCGGATCCGTTCCGCGGGTCACACCACATCTGGCAGTCAGCCTTGCCCGGTTGCTCATACGCCGGCGCCAACAAGGCGCAGCCGTGCTTCCTCGCCAGGGCCTGCCAGTGGAGATCGTAGGCCCCGGTCAGGCCCGACGTGCACGATCCTTCCCCGCAGCCGTGCTGATGCACAATAACGCCCCGCAAGCGCTCTACCTGTGGCGGGATCCAGGCGGTATAACTAACGGCGAAAACAAGGCTGCCGGGTTCTGTCGATGCCGGGTAGCGCACACGGAAGTACGGCGGGTCAGCATCCGGGACAACATCGTACGGCGCTTGTTGTGCAGGGCATGTCGTTGCGAGGGCAACCAGGAACAGCGACAGGCGGTTTAATGTACGGTTCATGGCGCGCAGTATGGGGCAGTCAACCGGAAGGTCAATGCGTGAAGTTTTCTTTTCCATGCGTGCCGTATGGCGCATATCCATCGGCTATTCGGGCACCCTCAACCCGGCCGTCTAATTCAACCGCTCGCGAACAAAAGCGGGCAGGCGCTTGTCCCGACTGTTGACCACCCGGACATGATGGTCGTTCTTCAATTTTGCGCCGGGCGTACTGCGGCCATGGTCAACTTGTTGCTTCAGCAAGGCAACCATCCTGGAGACGCGATCCGGGTGTTCCACCGCCAGGTTCCTGTCCTCGTGCGGATCACTTGCCAGGTCGAACAACTGGACAAAGGGCGCTCGAAACAAATCCGGTTCCTTCGGCTTGGCCTGGAAAGCATCCAGCGCCCTGCGCCAAGCCACCTCCGGCATGGGATCATTGCCCTTCGCGTTTTCTGAAGCGCTCTTGGTCCCGCTCCCGGGACATAGGCACAACTTCCAGTTCCCTTCACGCACCACGAATGCGGTGACGGATTGCATGACCAGGTTTTCCCTCGCTCCCTTGGCCTTTGGCTTTCGCAGGAGCTGGGCGAAACTGATCGAGTCCGGCGCTTCATCCTCCGCGCATTTCACCCCCGCCAGCTCGGCGAAGGTCGCCATGAAATCATTGAGCCCCACCAAGGCATCGCAGGTTCCCCCCGCGGCAATCACGCCGGGCCAATGGGCAATCAGCGGCACCCGCAGGCCGCCCTCGTAGACCGAGAACTTGTAGCCGCGATGCGGCCCACTCGGGTAATGCCCCTTGGCCTCCAGTTGTTGAATCTGGGCGGGAGTGGCCTTCAGGATGTTGCCGGCATAGGGAGCCGGACCGTGATCAGAGGAAAACAGGACCAGCGTATGCCGGTCAAGCCCCCTGCCCTTCAAGGCGTGCATGACGCGCTCCACGGAGTGGTCGACCTCCATGACGAAGTCGCCGTACACGCCCAGCGTGCTTTTGCCCCTCCATTTCACGCCGGGACTGGTCGGCGTGTGCGGGGCGGTGAGCGCGAGGAAAAGGAAGAAGGGGTGGCCCTTTTGTTGCTGGGCAATGAAGGACTCGGCCTCGGTATAGAATGTTTCCAATACTTCATGATCCTGGAAGTCCTTCGCTGCCGGCCCGACCCGGTTGAAGGCGCTCCAGCCCTTTTGAGCCGTGATCTCGCCCTGCCAAACATGATTGCGGGCATAGGCGTAGGGATACATATCGAGGGAACCGGGCAGAATGAAACTGTAGTCAAAGCCGAACTGGACCGGCCCGTAGATCAGCGGCTTCCTGAAGTCTACGTTGGTCAGGCCCTGCTTCTTGCCGTCCAGCGTTACCATGGTCGTGCCGAGATGCCATTTGCCCACGTACCCGGTCCGGTAACCGGAACGCTTGAGCAATTTTCCAAGGGTTGATTTTTCCGTATGCGGGCGGGGCCCACAGAAACCCCAGGGGCCATTATTAACCGTTGCCCCGAAACGCCAGGGATAGCGTCCGGTCATCAGGGCCCGTCGCGTGGGCCCGCAGATCGAGGCACTCGGATGCGCATCGGTAAAGCGCAGCCCGCCTGCTGCCAGTGCGTCGATGTTCGGCGTGTCGACCAGGCAACGATCGCCCCCGTAACAGTTCACGTCCCCGATGCCCAGGTCATCGGCCAGGATGAAGACAATGTTGGGTCTTTCTACAGCCGAAAGGAGCGAGGCAAGGCCCATGAAAAGCACCGGGGAAAGAGTCCATCGCTGCAGGATCGTTTTCATAGACTTTCGCGAAAACGGTGACGGATCAATGTTCGCATGGACCTACCGCTTAGCTGGATAGCCGTTTTCATGGTGCCTGGGTCTTGGCGGATAGATAGACATCAGGGATGCATGGGAAGGCCCTTGAGCAACCCCTGCAACAGGCCCCACTCGTACCGCGTCTGCTTCCAGTTCACGGCCTTCATGGATTCATCGGCGGGACGGGTGGCGACCAGGCGAAGCCGGTTCGGCGCCACCAGTCGCGCGCCGGGCACCCAGTCATCTTGCTTATAGGTAAATATGCTGTGGACGGTCCCCGGCCCACCGCAGGAGTGGCAGGCGATACAGGACTGCATCGTGGTCTTGATTTTCTGGCCCACGGGAAAGTCAGGATACGGATCGGCACGATTCAGCAGGGAAACCCGCAACGGCTCGTTCCAGTCGATCGCCTTGAGACCGCCATGGGCCTCGGCAAAGAGCCCGCGCCGCTGCATCCGGAACTTGAGTGCCGCCTGGCTGTTCTCGTGATCGATCACCTCGGTGCCGACTTGCCGGTACACGCGCATCTGCAGAGTCTGGGTGATAGGCGTGGTACGTATCCGGCCGGTGTCGTCGATCACCGCCATCTGCCGAAGCAGGGCCGTGGCCGTCCCAACCGGAAACTGTGGAAGATCACCCGCCTCGTGCGTTGTACCCTGCCGCGTTACCCGGTTCAGATCATCGAGGTATTTCAAGGTCGCCTTCCGCCCCCCGGGCAAGCGAAGGAAGACCAGGAACGGAGAACGACCCTGGTAATACTGGACGTGCACCGGCGCACTCGGACCGGAAATGGCCCCGCGGACACAGACCCAGGGACCCTCCGCATCGAGCAAAGTGCCCGGCAAAAAGGGCCTTTGGGGATGCGCGGGATCATAGGCGGCACGAAAGGTCCCTGCTTCCACGGTACCGGCGAGGTTGTCCGGCAAGGCGGCAATGCGCTCTGGACTCAGTGCCAGGTGGCCGATGGCAGCAGCGAGCCGGGTTCGCAATGCATCGGACCCGGCATGGGCACTCCAGTCGAAGATCGACCAGAGGTCGTGCTGCAACACCGCACGCTTCAGCGGATCGGCGATAAGGGCGTGCCCATCGTTCGCGAGAAACTCGTCCAGGACCGCGAGTGCTGCCGTATGGCTGGTCCCCGACTTCAGAAAAGATGCCGTGTCGGGCCAGAGCAGCGGATCGACGACGTCGGAGTCCGAGGTGTCGGCTTCCGTATCCGTTCGGACAAAAAAGGCCTGGTGGATTCGGTTCCACAAATGCGATGGATCGGCGGCGTAGATCCCCCCAACCGGTGATGCTCCATCCACGACCGCGGCACCAACCGAGCCCACCCAG
>JAPYUI010000165.1:0-3664 GCA_029936175.1 Kiritimatiellia bacterium | reverse complement strand
CCCAGGCGAGAAAAACGGCCATGCGCCCGCACACCGTGCTCAGGGTAAGGATAGGACTAAAGCATGCTGCATTCATGACAGGACCTCTTGAGTGATTCTTGCTTACGGCGGCCAGCATACCAAATCATTTCTCAGATGAGAACAGGCAAAGGGAACGTAAGCGGCAGGAGGGTCAGCGCGTAAAGTGCCATCAACAGCTCTATGTGCGAAACACCTGTAGAAAACGTTCTTCCGCCTCGACACTGCCGATCAGCACCAATTCAGCATCCGCCGGAAGCGTGGTGGATGGATCCGGATTCACGTTTAGGCCTTCGCTGCTGCGCACCGCCACCACGGTGCTACCGGTTTTCTGGCGGATGGCCGTCTCGATAATGGATTTTCCCACCAGCGAGGGCGGCACGCTCATCTTGAAAAAGTCAAGGCCCTCGGCGAGCATCACGATCTCCGCCCCTTTCAGGGTATTGAACATCGCATTCGCACCCATCGAGGCATAGGACATCACAAAATCGCTGCCCGCACGATGCATGGTGGCCACGTTGCGCTCCAGGACGGTGCGGGTGATGATCTGGATGTCGGGCCGCAGGCGCCGGCAATAAAGGGTGAGGTATACGTTGGTATCGTCATCGTGCGGGGTAATGATGACGGCCGAAGCTTCCATGATGCCCGCCTCCTCCAGCACCGACAGTTCGGCGGCGTTGCCCTGCACGTACAATTCAGGGTCCCGCACACGCCCGGGTAATTTCTCAATGATACGGTTTCGAATACCCGATCGGGTCAAGGCCGCACTCGTCGCCCGGCCCACGCGTCCGCCACCGATAATCACGACCGGGGCATCGGACGCATTATAAATACAGAAGAGCTCGTCGTAGTCTTCCATTTGACTTCGCGTTCCAACCAGCACCAGGACCGCTTTGTCATCAATCACTGCGTCGGGTTCCGGCAGGATAAATTTGCCCCGTTCCCACATCCCGACCAAGCTCAAGCTGACGTTTTCGCGCAGCTTGCTCTCGCTCACGGTTTTACCCGCGAGAGGCGTGGCATGCGCGGAGGCTTCCGCGACCAGCAATTCGTCGAAAGCGCCGATTTCATGTGTCATGGCGTCATTGCCCGAGGTCCGGCGGGCGAGGGCTTCACCCATCATGTTTCCCAGCTGAAACACGCGGGTACAGCCGGCGAGCTCCAGGATGTCAACCGAGGCGGTGTCATTCGCGGTAGCCACAATCGGAATATCCGCATTCAAGGCGCGTACAGTAAAAACAACATGGGTATTTACTTCATCGCTGCAGGTCGTCGCCACCATGGCCGCATGCTCGATCCGGGCGTTCCGGTAAACATCGGGGTCGTCGAGTTCGCCGAGCACAATACAGATATCAAGATCGTGATAATGCAGGGCTTGCTCAAGCTCGGGAACAATCAACACGTACGAGTAATTGTAGCTGATCAGCTTGTTGATGAGGCTTCTGGTTACGGCATCGTAATGGGTCAGCACCACGTGCCCACTCATCGTCTCCGGGACCGAGCGCGGCGCACGGGCCGCATGCTGCGCCTGCATCCAGGGTAGGTAAAAAAACTGCATGAATAAAAACGGCAACAACACCAACATGAAGGTGGCTCCCGACAATAACACCAGTATCGAAAACAGCCGCCCCCCGTCCGACGTGAAGGTAACATCGCCGAATCCCAGCGTCGACATCACGGTTAAAGACCAATACACCCCGGTGAACCAACTGTGCTCCTGCCCTTCAATCTCCATCAGCACGTGGAAAACCACGCTGTACACCACGACCAGCACCAGCATGGCCGCCACAAACCGGCCAAGCAGGACCAGATTCCTCCGGCTGCTGCGATTGCCGATCAATTGCGAATACAATGCGGGTAGGAATTTCATTTCAGGATTGCCCCAACCTTCTCATAGGCCCTTAGAAACCTAATCGCTGGTCTCCCCATATGCCAACCCTTTTGGCATATAAACGCCTAGCCCGCAGAGTGCCGGGTCAAGGCGCGAACGAAAGGCTCAGGAAAGCCGGGTGTTGAGGTTTCGGAAGACCTAAGGTTACAACAGGAACGGGGACCGCAATGCTTACTTGCGCTTCACCTCGATGACGTCCAGCTCGAGGTCCGTGCCTTGAGGGCCCGTGAGCTTTATCTCCAATGACGTGATCACGCCTTTCCAGGCCGGGTTGTTGGCAAGGGAAATGAGGACCCCCTTGAATTCCCGGCTGGGGGGTACTTTCGTGGGTGAGCCCAGCGACTTTCCATTGGCAAGGGCCACCACTTCGATCGGGCCATCACTGCGCAACTTGATAAGCACGTGTTGATCCGCTCCGTTGGGTTTAACCTTAAGTCCCTTGCGAATGAGGGAACCGGTTTTGTTGTGCAGGCGGAATTGAAGAAAGCCCTGAAACCCCGATATATTGTCGCGAATGCCCTTCGATTCCCAGCCTTCGGTCTGCCAGCCGCCGCAATCAAATTCATACGCCAAACGACCGTCCTGGGGATCCCGGCCGTTGATCTTCTCCCACTTGTCGGATAGCCCGTCTCCGTCGTTGTCTTCGCGGTTAATTTCGTATTCCGGGTTCACTCCGCGCCCCCCTTGCCAATCATCCCCATTGTGCCGCAAGGCATTGGGTGACTCTTCGCCTTCTCCACGGTCGCCCTTGGCAAGCCAAGCGTCCAGGAGTTTGCGGTGGCGGTTGAGTTCCTTGGCAAACTTGGGATCGTTGATCAAATTGTGGACCTGGGCGGGGTCCTTGGATACGTCGTAAAATTCCTCCGCGGGACGCTCCCCGAAATAAATTCGTTTCAGATCCTCGGAAAGCTCGCCGGAGGCATAGAGCTCCTTGAGATTTTTCAGGTAGTCCTGACCGTCGCGGTACTGCGGTTGCAACAAGATGCGGTCGAGCTTGTAGTTGCGCGTGTAGCGAAACGTGTCCGTCCGGATGGTGCGCACCCGGTCAATCGTGTGATCCAACCTGTCCTTGGCCGAGGCCACCCACTCGCGGGGCTTAAAATCCTTGGCAAACAGATCATGTCCCTCGTACCAGTCGGGCCGCTTGATTCCGGCCCAGGCCAGGGTGGTCGCAGTCAGGTCAAGGGTGCTGACCAGGTCCTTCCGCGCACCCTGTTTGGGCACCCATTTCGTCGGCCCCATGACCATGAAAGGCACGTGCAGGCCACCCTCCGTGGGCATCTGCTTGTGACGAACCAGGTGATTGGCTCCGTGGTCGGACAGGTAAACCACAATGGTCGTTCGATCCAGACCGGAAGCCTTCAGGCCATCGAGGATTTTGCCGACGTGATCGTCCTCCGTGCGGATCGCATCACAATGCTGGGCCACCACCTTGCGGTAGAGATCATTCTGCGGATAATCAGCGGGCACCGTGACGGATGCGGGATCCGCACGCTTGTCCCCCGGAAGCCCCCGGGTGTTGATCTTCCCACCCTTGGTTTGAAACTGAATGAAGAAGGGCTGGTTATTCTTGAGGATCTCCCAACTGTCCGCCTTGCCCTTCAACTTGATCTTCGAATACGTCTTATCCGTTTCCCAGACGAAATTGTAATCGGTCTTGCCGTGGTTGAAGGTCGAATAGCCGGCTTTCTTCATGATTTGGGGCAACAGCTTCATGCCCTCCGGAAGGTGGAGTTGGGCGTCCTTGGCCCGCGA
>JAPYUI010000399.1 GCA_029936175.1 Kiritimatiellia bacterium | reverse complement strand
GCAGGGCTTTCTTTTGCGCAGCAGCATTTCTGGAGGCCTTCGACTTGGATCCCAGATCGATACCGGCGCCCTCCAGGACCGTCAGCACCTTGGGATCGACCTCTGTGTTTTTCAGGAAGAAGAGTTGAATTGCGGCGGGAAGATGGACGTCTGGGGACGGGTCGTCCACGGCCCTGGCAAGAAGAGCAAAATGCCCGGCGACTGCCTTCCTGTTAGCCTCGTCCTTCCACCATTCGGATGGCATGTAAATGAAGACCGGCTTGCCAAGGTCGGCCAGCGCAACCGGGCCGTCAGCCTGCGCGAAGGTCATTTGATTTGCGCGAGCCAATTCCCGAACTTTCGGGAAGTTGGTGGTCGACTCAATGGCATGCCAGATATGGAAACCGGCGGCATTCACGGCCCCTTGGCGGACGAGGTCGGATTTATCAGCAACCCAGCGAGTCAGTTCGGCAGCCGATGCGCGCCGTGCCAGCAACTGGGCGGCGCACTGGCGGACATACGCATCTGGATTGGCGGCGAGCCGAACGATGGATTCCGGTAGCTTCATGTCCGGGTGCGCATGGAGGTATTCCATGAGGGCGTGCTGCACACGCGGCGAGGTGGCCTTGGCCAGGATCTTTTCCACATCGAGGGGCTTAAACCTCGAAGGGAACTCAGCCATTACCCGGATTGCCAGTTCACTGGCTTGGTCCCCGCCACCGGCGAGTGCCTGGATGCGTTTCACGGATGCCTCATCTCCATGGATCGCAGCGAGGTAGATCAGGCTGCTGAAGGTTTCGGCGGAGGGCGATGCTTCCAGAAAACGCCCGGCCGCCTGCTTGAGGACGGGACCACGGCGGCGCAGGATTTCCTGGTGCGCCTTGTAGCGCACAGTCCATGATTGATCAAGCAAGCCGACCAGGTCGGACTTGCTGAGATCACCACTTGCCGCAGGAGATTTAGAAGAAATCAACAACAAGTCGGTCTGGCGAACCGGAGAACCCTCATTACCCTGCATGTAGCAAACGGAGACGACCATGCGACCATCGTTCAAGGGCGTGATGGACACCGGCCTACGCAAACCATCACCACGGAGAAAAAAATCAGTGGGTGCTACAAACCCGGCGCCGTTGGCGGAGATCGAATGTCGGCTGACCGTGCGGTTGCCCCAGTTGGCTACCAGCATCGCGCCGTTGTACCAACATTGCCCGACCGGAACGTCCAGCTCCAGGTTAACCACCGGCAGCAAGTCCTGCCGCTTCGGGCTTTGACGGGCCGACCATCCCCGCACCCAGCCGTGCCACGAATGACGCGGCGCATAAACCAGCTTGCCCGGTGACGCAGCGGCCCCCTCCTGGTCATTGTCGTTGGCGAACAAATGCCAGTTGGGATCGAAGGATATCCCGCAGCTGTTGCGTAAACCGCTGGCGTGAACGCTCAGGGAGTGGTCCTTGAGCCGATAGCGAAAAATGGCACCGACCCCGGTATACGGCACTTCCTTGTTGTCCGGCCCGACGTAAAAAACCCAATGCCACAAGTGATCCGGCCGCGAGCGATCCCAGTGCATGTGCGGTTGCGGATCCCCCATGGATAGGAACAGGTCACCGGTTGGGCCGAACTCCATGCCATGCAGTCCCTGATGAAAGTGTCCCTGGGGTTTGCCCCACAACAATTTCTCTGGCTTTAGGTTGCTGCGCCGGGTGATCGCCTCGCGCATGCGGTAGAGTGCGGTGTTGGTCAGGACAAACAGGTCATTGCCGTAGACCTCGAGGTCATAGAGCCAGGA
>JAPYUI010000164.1 GCA_029936175.1 Kiritimatiellia bacterium | reverse complement strand
GTAACCCTGGAGCAGTTGAAGGGGGGATTGCGGCAGAAGAACGAGGTGCCCATTCTACGTGATGAGGAAGTGGTGGAATACCCTGCGGATCAACGCACGGTGACGAAGCGATATACGGAGGAAGGGATTCGGTTCATACAGCAACACCAGAAGGGCCCCTTTTTCCTCTACCTGCCGCATACCATGGTCCATTTGCCCCTGGCTGCATCAGAAAAGTTTGCCACCCGGCACGACAAGATGATCTGGAATGCGATAGAGGAGGTGGATTGGTCGGTAGGGGAGATTCTGAAGACGGTAATGGATGCCGGGATCGCCGAGAAGACCCTGGTCGTGTTTACCAGCGACAATGGTGCTGCGGTGGGGACCTCGCTTCCTCTGCGGGCAAGGAAGGGGAGCGTATATGATGGTGGGATTCGCGAGCCGACCGTGATGTGGTGGCCAGGGAAGATCCCCGCGAATACCGTGTGCCGGGAAGTGGCGGCGACGATCGATCTGCTGCCGACGCTCTCCGGACTGGCCGGTGCAGCGCTTCCGGAGCGCACGATCGACGGGAAAGACATCTGGCCCCTTATGAGCGGCAAACCCGGTGCAAAAAGTCCACATGAGACCTATGTCTTGAAACATGGACCAGGGACCGTCCGGTCCGGGAAATGGAAGTTTTATCCATGGCAGGAAGGCAAAGCAAAGCAGCGGGGGGACACCCGGAAAACGCCCTCAAAACTGCCGGTTCAACTGTACGACACCCGGGCGGATATCGGTGAAACAAAGAACCTGGCGGGGGAATACCCGGAGGTGGTGGAAAGACTGCAGAAGGCCTACACGGCACACCTGAAGGAAATCGAGGCGCATAAGCGACCCACCGCGGCCTTGCAGCGACCGCCAGGGGTGCCGGGTGCCGGTCGACCGGGACCGCCAAGGAAAAAGAAGACGAAAAAGACGCCGGCAAAGAAGGCCGGTTAATCCAACGTGCCACCGTTCATCTGGTGGATAGAATCATCAATCCAGCGAGGAGCCATTCCATGAAACCTTTTCTTTTGCTGCTAGGCAGCCTGTTAAGCATATCCACCTTCGGTGCCAAGCCCAATATCCTGTTCATCTTCTCCGACGACCACGCCTACCAGGCGATCAGCGCGTACGGGCACGGCCTGAACAAGACCCCGAACATCGATCGCATTGCACGTGAAGGCGTACGGTTTAATCGCTGCTATGTAAGCAACTCGATTTGCGGACCGATGCGCGCTGTCATCCAGACGGGAAAGTATTCCCATCTTAACGGCTTCCTGATCAACGGAAACAAGTTTGACGGAAACCAGTGGACCTTCCCCAAGCAGCTGAAAAAGATGGGTTACCAGACGGCCGTTATCGGGAAGTGGCACCTGGGAACCCACCTGGAACCCAAGGGCTACGATTACTCGGAGGTCTTGATCGGCCAGGGGCCGTACTACAACCCGCCCATGATGCGCGATGAGCAGGGCGACGGAAACCGGGTGAAGAAATCGTACACCGGATACACCACGGAGATCATCACGGGCCTGGCCATGGAATGGCTTAAGAATCAGAGGGACAAGAGCAAGCCCTTCATGCTGATGTATCAGCACAAGGCGCCGCACCGGAACTGGGAACCGGGACCGGATTACCTGAACCTGTATGACGAGGTAACCTTTCCCGAGCCGGAGACCCTGTTCGATGATTACCGGAACCGGGCAGATCCTGCACGGGACCAGGACATGACCATCTCGAAGACGATGACCAGCCGGGACTTGAAACTCGTTCCGCCGCGGAATTTCACCCCGGAGCAATTAACGACATGGAATGCCGCGTATACCCCCAAGAACAAGGCCTTTGCCGAGGCAAAACTGGGGGGCAAGGCGCTGGTCAGCTGGAAGTACCAGCGCTATATCAAGGATTACCTGCGGTGTATCGCCGCCGTTGACACCGAGGTGGGCAAGGTGCTCGATTACCTCGACGAAAGTGGCCTGGCCGAGAATACCCTTGTCATCTACTGTTCAGACCAGGGTTTCTACCTCGGAGAGCACGGCTGGTTCGACAAGCGATGGATGTATGAGGAATCTTTCCGCACGCCCTTTCTCGTGCGTTGGCCGGGCGTGGTCAAGCCTGGCGGGGTGAACGACTCGGATATCGTTTCGCCGGTGGATTTTGCCGCCACCTTTCTGGAAATCGCAGGCGCACCGAATCCCGGGGACCTCCAGGGGAAATCCTTGATCCCCATTTTGAAGGGACAAACGCCATCGGATTGGCGAAAGTCATTCTACTACCATTATTACGAGGGTGGGGGACACGGGGTAGCCCGCCATTACGGGGTATCGAATGGTCGGTACAAGCTCATCAATTACTACCAGGATCATGTGAAGCAGTGGGAATTGTTCGACCTCAAATCGGATCCACAGGAGATGCGCAGCCAGTACGATAATCCCGAGTACGCGACAGTAAAGAATAGCATGTTCGAGGAGCTCCAACGCTTACGGGTGGAATTGAAGCTGCCCGATGAAGACCCCGAGGCGAGTTTCGGTGGCTGGGGCGACCGCACCCTGGAGTTGCGACGAATTGCGGCGGCGGAAAAGATACCGTTGAGTGAAGTCCTTCGCATGGATAAACCCGGCGTGGTGAAGAACAAGCAACCGGATCCAAGCTACAAGCCGATTACCGTCGGGGCCTGGATCACACCGGAAAGCCCTGATGGGGTGATCCTTGCCCATGGCGGTGGCGGAATGGGATACACCCTCTATCTCAAAGATGGTTTTCTTCACTTTGGCATCAGGGGATCGGGCTCCTTGAGCGAAGCCAAGTCAAAGGCGAAAATGCCCCTGCATACGCGAAGCCATGTACGCGGGACCCTGGATGCCCGGATGAATCTGGCCGTGTATGTGAACGGGAAAAAGGCCGGCTCCGGAAAAGGTCGCTTTGTCCAGGGCATTCCGCAGGAGGGCCTGGATATAGGTGAGGATAAGGGAAGTCTGGTGGGGTCTTACGACAGTTCCAACGCCTTCAAGGGAGCCCTGAGTGACATCCGGATATACTGGGGAAGCCTGGATGCCAAAGTACAGGATGCCTGGTCCCGGCCTTGAGTGATGATGCATTGAGACGGGCCTTCCGCGTAATATCCTCAGCTCATGGGCCGGGGCTCGGCGGGAGAATCCGTCCTCTCAGGCGCTACATTCGGGTATCCCGCAGAATTTTAAAACGAACGATTGTCGTTCACGGAGCATAATGGGTACAGTTTCATTTCCATGCGACACGCCCTGATTAGCATTGGTACGGCCCTGGCACTTCTTGTCGGGGGTTGTGAGACCTTAGACCCGGCTACGCTGGAGGCGAGTCCGGGTGAGGAAGAATGTCATCCCAGCCTGGGCATTCTTCCCTTTGAGCCGGTTGATCGTTCCGGTGCTAAGTCACCCGAGACGGTGGATGTCATCCAGCAGGCGGAATCCCTTTTCATGCCTTACCGGTTGCGTAACTTATTGGACGTGACGGGCGACTGGGGCAAGGTGCGCTTAATCCCCGCCGCTTCGCGGGCGGCGGATTGGCGGGTGGAAGGGCGCCTTCTTCAATCGGAAGCGGACCGTGTTCGCCTGCGCCTGCGCGTGATTGACCAGACGGATGACATCCTCATGGAAAAGGACTATGCATCTACACCTGCCGAGGGTGAGGTGCTTTTCAGCAGCTTGTTCGACCCAATCATCGCTGATATGGATCGGTTGCGACTCGGGCCGCAACCGAGTTCCGACCTGGCACAGGTGCGTTTTGCCTCCGACTTTTTGCCGGCCGTGTTCAGCGGTTACCTGGAGCAGCAGAAAGATGGCCCGGTTGTATTGAGGCGCCTGCCCGCCGGGGATGACCCGGTGTTTAGGGGTATGCAGCAGGTCTTTACCCGTGAAGCCGACATACTCGATGCCATGGATGCGCATTACGGGCGGTACTATTTCGCAATCCAACAACCCTACACCATCTGGCGCGAGGCGGTCCGTGGGGATGCCCGCAAGATGACCCGCTACGAAAAGCGTTCATGGCTCGACCCTTTTTTGATAATCCTGGGAGAATTGACCAGTGGCGGTGGCTTGTTCGTCGAGGCGGCGGGCAAACCGGGAACGGCGGACAAGGTTTATGAGAAGGGGCGCGACTGGTCGACCGGATACCAGGTGAAGGCCCGTCAATTGCGCAACGACCTTGACCGTGCGGGCATGCTGGTCAGCTCGGAAATGAAGCCGTTTACGGTCGAAATCCAGGGACAGGTCGCGGCTTTAACCGGAACGGCCGCCGAACAATACGACCAATGGCGAGACTTACTTGGGAAAATGTACACCCGGGAAACCGGGATACCCCTTGAGTAAATGGAGGAGCGAATGAAGCGACCGATGATGATATATGTCCTTGTCCTGGGCGGATTGCTGGGTCGGGCTGATACCCGACAAAAGGCCGCGGCGATCTTCGAGCAGGTAAAAGCCAAACAGGGTTTGTGCCTTCATATCGGGAGCAAGGATGAACTGACCGCCCACCTTGCGGCACATGGCGATTTCCTGGTTCATGGGCTGAGTTTTTCCGACGCGGATGCTACCCGCGCCCGCGCAGGTGTCACGCGGATGGGGTTGAACGGCCAGGTGAGCGTGGCCCTTACCCGCGCGGGCGCCTTGCCGTATGTTCCGAATCTCGCCAATGTGATCGTGGTGGAGGACCCCCTGATCCTGAAGCGCTTTGGTGTCGACGAACTAATGTACATACTCGCTCCAGGAGGAGAACTTGTCGCATGGGATGGGGAACGCTGGCAGCTAAGTACCAAACCCTGGCCCAAGACCATGGACGACTGGACGCATCCCCAGCACGGGCCCGATGGAAATATGGTTTCGACGGATCGGGAACTTCATTTCCCCCTGGGTATTCGCTGGATCGGTGGCCTGCCAAAAAACATTAATCGCTGGGCCAGTGTCCGCGGATGGGTGCTTGCGAACGGCCGTTGCTTTGCCGTCACCGGCAATGAAGCGGCCAATCTTTCCCGCGGGAAAGAGAAGCAGCATTACCTGATCGCACGAGATGCCTTTAACGGCTTGCCGCTGTGGAAGGCAAACCTGGAAACAAGTGACGACGGTGCGGCCCTGTTTTACCAGAATGCGGCCCCATTGGTGGCGGATGACCACCAGGCCTATGCTGTTCAACGAGCGCAACCGGTTGCCTTTGATGCGAGCACGGGGGCGGTCAACCATCGCTTCGACACGCAATACCAACCGGCTCGATTGCTCCTCTTGAACAATACCTTGGTGGCGGCCTGCTGGGCCGGTCGCGATTCGACCAAGGCCAGTTTTGAGCGTAAGTCGCTATGGACGACCTGGGTGAACAGTACGGACAAGGGAACGGTCGAGGCCTTTGATGCCTCAACCGGGAAGCAAAAATGGCAACAGGAACTCGCCGCGCACAAAATCCTCGCCGCAGGGAATACCGTCTACGTAGCGACCCGCGTGGGTAATCCGGCATCCGAAAACGACATCATCGCCCTCGACCTGGAGACCGGCAAGGAGCGTTGGCGGGTAGCGCATACGGAACTTGGCGAAACAATGGACCTGGAGATCAACCTGGCCGCGACGGATTTTGTTTCCGTGCTCCGACGGCAGTCACGGGGCATTACGTTCTTGCGGGCTTCCGATGGGGAGATGCTGTGGGAGATCCCGGGACGGGCGATTGAAGCCAAGCAAAAGGAGACCCCGTACCTGTGGACCTCCCTGGTGAATGGGGAGCTCTGGTATGGTAACCGCAAATATGACCCCCTGAGCGGTGAAGTGAAGGGGATGCTTCCCATGGGTCTCCCGACACAGGGTTGTACGCCCTCGATACTCGTGGGGAATATTCTCACCCGCAGTCGCCGCTGCGAATACACGGAGTTTCCCCTGTCTGCCGACCCGCTGGAAAAGGCGAAGACGATCAAGTTCGAAGCTGCCCGAGGGGGTTGCATGGAGGGCATGGTTCCGGCAAACGGCATGTTTTATACCTCGCAGAATAACTGCCAGTGTGCACCCGGCCAGGTGTTGGGCTTCCTGGGCTTCGGACCGGATACCCGCTTGCCAACAGCTGGAGACTGGACGGCAAAACGTCCGCACTGGGGATTGGGCCCTCCTTCCGGTACGCCCGTGTCGGCGGGTGGATGGACCACCTACCGTGGGAATTCATCCCGCAGCCGATCCACCGTGGAAGCTGCACCGAGCGGGCTGAAAAAACACTGGGTGTTTAAGCCGCGTGCCATAAAATCAGGCTATCGCAAGGATTGGGATGCGCGCCTGGCGCCGGCCCTTACCCAGCCCATCGTTTCCGGTGAGCACGTGGTGGTGGGTGAGCAGGATAGTGGTCGCCTGCTTGCCGTGGACACGCGCACAGGCAAGCTGGCCTGGGAATATGCACTCCCTTCACGGATGGATTCATCGCCGACCATCGA
This sequence comes from Kiritimatiellia bacterium, assembly GCA_029936175.1. Taxonomy (GTDB): domain Bacteria; phylum Verrucomicrobiota; class Kiritimatiellia; order SS1-B-03-39; family UBA6053; genus JAPYUI01. The sequence goes on along the minus strand of JAPYUI010000164.1, from coordinate 2,291 downwards.
CCAGGGCCTCGTCCTCGCCGGTTGCCACGACGGTTGGCTTTATGCCTTGGCACTCTCCAGCGGCGATCTCGTATGGCGGACGCGTATCGCACCCCTGGATCAATATATCGTGGCGAATGGACGGGTGGAATCGTCCTGGCCCGTGGCGGGGAGCCCGCTGATCGTCCATGACCGGATCTACGCCGTGGCCGGCCGGAGCACCGAGGCGGATGGCGGACTGGCGGTTGTCGAGCTTTCCCGGGTCGGGGGCCTTTTCAACTGGGGGACCAGCATTGAACCGGGGCCGCGCCGCCGACTGGACCTTTTGTACGAGGAGTCGGGCAAGATCTTCGTTAACAACACCCGGATCGATCCGGTTTCGAAAAAGGCGGTGACCGATCCGAAAGCGCTAAAAGCACGTCCCGCGGCCGGAAGCGCCATCCTGGACGCTTATCTCGGCCTGCACAAAATGCGGGGTTTCAGCCAGGATCTCGATGCCTGGACAGCCGAGCTCTTCGTGCGCGCCAACCAGGCCAGCTTGAGTGCTGGTGAGCCCGGGGCTTCATTGCCAAAATCCGGACCATTGCGAAATCCAAGGTGGCGGATCAATCTGGAACGTGGAAGCCTGATCAATGCCCTCGCGATCACGCCCGGGCATGTGCTGGTGGCGGCGATGACCGGGGACGGCAGTGGCCGGGTCCTGTTGATCGAAAAAGGGAAAGGCCAGCAAGTCGCGAGAATCGATCTTGCCGTGATGCCGGTATACGATGGTTTGTCGGTGAGCGGGGGGCGCGTCTTCGTGGCTTGTGAAAACGGTGAACTGGTGTGCCTGGGAAAGGGTGAGTAATGGCATGGAGCCCACCCCTGGCCCGCTATTTAATCAAATACCTTGACCGTCTTCGCGGTCTTTACCGGGTACCATTCGTCGATCTTTTTCGCCAACAGCTCCACCCGTTCAGGGTGGTCGCCCGCAAGGTTTTTTGTTTCATGCGGATCGGCCAGGAGATCAAACAATTGGGGCCGCTTTTCCGTTCGTGGATGGGTTGACTGGTACCTGCTGACGATTCCATCGTAGGTCAGCAACAATTTCCATTTGCCCTCGATACACCAGCGGTAGAGCAGGGTGGCTTCATGGTTGTCCAGATCGAGTATGTCGTGTGCGCAACCTTCACCGAAGACGATATTGCGCGTGAGTTTTTTCCCGTCGCGAAGGACCGGCATCAGGTCAAGTCCGGGGAGGGTCTGGGGAATCTTCGCACCGGCAGCACTCAGCATGGTGGGCACCAGGTCAATACTGCTGATGAGGTCTGCATGGTTGCCCGGCTTGATCGTGCCGGGCCAGTTGAACATGATGGGCGTTCGCGTTCCCGCTTCATAGGGCGTCTGTTTTGAACGGGGCCCATAACCGTTTCGGCTCGGATGCTGGATCCAGCCATTGTCCGTGACATACACGATGAGCGTGTTCTCGCGTAGCTTTTTCTCGTCGAGATAGCCGGTCAACTCGCCACAGGTCTCATCAAACCAGTCGCACATCGCGTAGTACTTGGCCTCAAACGGCGATCGCCCCTCGACTGTGTATTTCTTGACCAGCCGTTGCGGTGGCCGGTGCGGAGTGTGCGGCATGAAGGGTGCGTACCAGATGAAAAAGGGCTTATCCTCGTTCACCGCATGGTTGATGAAATTAAAAACGGGCTTCATCCCCTCGCGCCCAATCTTTAAGCCGTCGTCTCCGTGTCGACCACCTTTTTGTGGGAAGCCACGGGTCATGCCGTGCGTGAATCCACCCCGACTGAAGGGGCCTTCCCACCACTTGCCGCTTTGGTGGCTGAGATAAGCTCTTTCGCCCAGGAGCTTGGGCAGGGTGGGGTGCTGGTCAATCTTTGAGATCAAGGCGCTGCGTAGCTCGGGCGTTCTGAGCTTGGGGTCGTTTCCGGTTACGCCATGCTGTGAAGCATATAAGCCGGTCACCAGGGTCATCAGGGAAGGTCGGCACAGGGCGGTCGGGACATAACCACGGGTGAAGGTAGCGCTTTCAGCGGCGAGTTTATCCAGGTGAGGCGTTTGGATAATCTCGTGTCCCATAAATCCGTAATCGGTCCAGGATTGATCATCCGAGATAATCAACACGATATTTGGTTGGCGTGCCGCATGGGCCAGGCTGTGCAGGATCAGCACGAAAATAAGAATGGCAAGTGGTTTCATTTTACTCCTTGAGGTCCTCAATATAATACGCAGCCCTTATCAGGGTTTGGACTCCTGGGTGCAAGGAAAATTCGTGGGCTGGTCATTACGAACTGGCAATTTAGCAGACC
>JAPYUI010000163.1 GCA_029936175.1 Kiritimatiellia bacterium | reverse complement strand
ATTTTTCCAAAGGAGTCGTTGCTCATTTGCTGCCCTCCTCCAGCTTATCCAGGATCGTGCTCACTTCAAACACGGAGTCCTGGAAAACCTGCTCGCGCATCATGGTCCGGGCCGGGCGGTCCGGCGGGAGCACCTGGATCTGGTGCAGGATGGTTCCGGGCGAGTTGCTGAGGATGTACACGCGATCGCCGAGATAAACCGCTTCGCTGACGTCATGGGTGACAAAAAACACCGTGGCCTCCAGCTCGCGCCATAGTTCCACCAGCAGGTCCTGCATGTTCTGGCGGGTTACCGGGTCCAGGGCGCCGAAGGGTTCGTCCATCAGGATGATCCGTGGCTTCAGGATCAACGTCCGTGCAATGGCGACGCGTTGGCGCATGCCGCCCGACAACTCGTGGGGATATTTATGCGCATCCTCCACGGGGTCGAGGCCCACCTTGCCAATCCAGTCGAGGGCGCGTTCGTGTCGTTCCTTCTTCCGGATGCCCTGGCATTCGAGGCCGAAAGCGACGTTGTCGAGCACGGTCCGGTTGCTGAAGCTGGTGTAGTCCTGGAAGACCATGCCGCGATCCGCGCCGGGGCCGGTGACGGCTTCCCCGTTGACCATGATCGCGCCCGTGGTCGGTGGAAACTGGGGCGAAAGCCCGGCCATCAGGCGGAGGATGGTGCTTTTCCCGCAGCCGCTGGGCCCGAGGATGCCGATGAACTCGCCCACGCCGGGGAGGTCCTCGACCTGGAAGCTCACATCCGAGATCGCGGTAAAGGCTTTCGGCGTATCCACGTTATAGGTCTTGCCGACCCTGGAGAACTGTACGATGTCGGTCCAGCGCGAGGGCCCTCTCTCGAGGTCGATACCCTGGATTCCGCAAGGGGCTTCGCCGGCCTTGATGGCAACGCGGGACACGTCTAGAAATCCTTCCGGTAGGGAAAGAGTTTTTGCTGGGCGAGGTGGATGCCCCGGTCGATGGTAAAGGCGAGCAGTGCGATGATCACCAGGCAGAGATAGATGTGCTCGCGTGGCCCCTGGCGTTGGCTGATGTTGATGATGGCTCCCAGGCCGTGCCGGGCATTGATCACCTCCGCCAGCATGATATACCCGAAGGCCAGGCCGAAGAGCAGGCGCAGGCTGTTCACGATGTCCGGCAGGGCCATTGGCAGCAGGACCTTCCGGGTGACCTGGTTGCTCAAGATCGGATACCAGATACAGACCCCGACCGTGAAGCCCAGGATAAAGCAGGTGCCCAGGCCGAGGATGCCCAGGCTCGGGGTGATGAAATGCATGGAGAACATCACGACCAGGGCGTAGGCGATACCGGGCAGGAGGGCACCTATCAGGCCCTTGGCCCGGGTGATCCGCGCCCCGAGCGTGTACGCGGTATCCAGGTAGCTGTCCGCTATTCCATTCACTGCGTTCACGGTGTCGAAATAGATGAAAGCCCCCGAGGCGAGAAAGATAAACATCACCTTCTGTGCTTCACCCAGGCCAAACCAGATCAGGGTCAGCGGGATCAGCGCGGCGACCGGGATATTCCGGCCAAATACGCTCAGGGGGCGGAGCAGGGCGTTCAGCCGCCAGTAGCAGGCCGAGAGCAGGCCGAGCGGAATCGCGATTGACGCGGCGAGCAGGAAGCCCCCGAAAACCCGACCCAGGCTCCAGAAGGCGGAGCGGGCGAGGGCGCGTTCAAACCACAGCGAATGGAAGGATCCCAGGGTCTCCATGATATTCGGCATGGCGATGGGCTTGATGATGCGCTCACCGCCCCAGTCCATGGTGAGAATGTGCCAGATCACCAGGAGGATATACACCCCGATCAGGCTGTAGAAGGTGCGGCCCTGGAGCGAGGACTCGTCGCGGATTCTCCGCCAGCGCTCCGGTAATTTCGGCCAGCGTCCGGGGATCGGTTCTTCCGTGTTTGGCATCGTCGAGGTGGGTGGCGTCGGCGCGTCACATCCTAATTCTAATCGTCATCCATGCGTGTGTACCGGTCGGGCCTGGGCCATCGCTTCGCGCACCCTGCAGCCGGCCGGGCTATTCCGGGTTCTCTAGCGCGATGACCTTGATCTCCACCCGGCGGTTATTCGCGTGGTTTCCCGGGTCCTTGGCATCAAAGGGACGCCTCCAGCCAACCCCCTCGACGCTGAACTGGTTGGGGTTCAGCGTGTTGAAGGTGTTGACCAGCGCCTGCTTGACCGCATTCGCGCGATTTTCGGCCAGCTCCCGCACCAGGCCCTCCTTCACCCGGCCCTTCATGCTCGAGTCGGTATGCCCCTCGATCACGATGTTTGCCGCGCCGTACTGGCCCGCGAGCTTGCCGATCTCCTCGACCACGAACTCCACGTTCGGGTCGTAGGCTTCCTCGACATCCTTGCCACCGACCTTGCGGGTGATCATCTTGTGGATGTCCCAGGAGTTGGGGAAGAAGTGGACCGTCACCACCTTGGTGAGGATCTCCGATCCCTCGGCTTGCAGGGTCTGGACACTCTTGGGCGCAAAGCGCACCAGGTATTCGTTTACGCTGCTCTTGAAGGGCTCTTCCTCGCCGATCTTCTGGAGGATCGAGAAGTCCATCACCGAGTCAAAGGCGACCGGGGTGCCGACGCGGCCCATCTTCTTGTACAGCAGGTAGGCCGTCTGCCAGGTCCGCTCGAAGTTGGCCGGGTTGTTCTGGTTCATGAAGAACTCCCGATTCTCCGCGTAGTTGGTCGAGTGGGCATCGCCGAGCATGGCCAGGCATTCATCCGCGGGGATGCTGTACATCTTGGCCATCAGTTGGGCGGCCTCTTTCTTGCCCGCCTGGGTTTTCATCTGGTCGACGCCGGCGAAAATACCGCGAACCAGGCCCTCGATGATATCCGGGTTGTCGCGCGCGAAGTCGGCACGGGCAAACCAGACATCCGCAATCATCTTGTTCGCGGTGAGGGTGCTGACGAGGAGGTGGTTGCCCTCCACGTCGCTCAGGTTGTAGATGTCGGGTGCCCAGGTGACGCAGGCGGCAATCGTCTTGTCCGCGTTGAAGGCCGCCGCGGCCTGGAAGGCATCCTCGGTGTAGATGAACTGGACTTCGGCCGGCTGTACGCCGCCGTTAACCAGGGCGTTGAGCACGAAGTATTCGCTGGGCGAGTTCTGGGCGAGCACGATCTTCTTGCGCTTGAGGTCCCGCACGGTCGGGTGCTCGGGGTCCTTGGCGAAGGAGCGGCGGATTATGATCCCGTCCCCGCCGTTGGACCAGTCCACCTGCTGGTAGATGCGGGGATAGATGCGCGGATCCTTCTTCAGCTCCTCCATGAAGAGGGGCACCATGTCCAGGGTGGCCCACCCGATGTGCACCCGGCCCGCCGCGTAGGCGTCGCGCATGGAAACCGGATTGTCGATGAGCACGAGCTCGACCTTGAAGTCTTCCCCGCCGGGCGTGGTCCAGACCTTGCCCGCTGCGGCTCCGCCGTTCTGGAGGATGATCGGGGACCAACCGGCCCAGACGTTCAGGGCAAACTTGACCGTGCGCTCCTGCAGGGGCTCGTAGTCGCTCTTTTCCTTTACCGGGGGGAGCTTCTCGCTCGCCACGTAGGTGTATTCCTTGACCGTGGTCGGCACATTCGCATCGGCCGCTTCCACTCCGTCGGAGGTGGTGGCCAGGTCCGACTTGTCGATGGGTGCGACGGGCCCTGGGGTCTTGCCCTTGGGAAAGAGGGTGTCCCGGAGTCCGTAGGTCACCAGGCCGGCGATCACGAGGATGAGGACGATAAAAAACGGGGCTTTGGGGGTCGGGTTACTCATGGTTTGGGCTCCTATATGTTCAGATCGGCCGAAGCCTAGAGGAAGCCGTTGCCGCAATCAATCATGAAGGGGTGTGGTCCATCAGATAAACAAAGGGCGATTCGAGGTGGAGGAAATGACCCATTTCGCGGCAATCAGCGGCTTTTCCGGTAATCGAAACCTCTTTCGCCGGGTTTCCTCCCGTCGGAAGCACTGCGCACGGGGCTCAGCCCTGGATGCGTCGCAGGGCCATGAGCAGGGGGAGGGGAAGGCCTCGTCGACCATGAAACCGTCAGGGAAGCCGGATGCGCAGCAGGTTCCAGGGATCGGGCAGGCGGGTCCCCGCATCCGGGATCGTCCATTCCGTTTCCAGGCCCTGGGCGGGGATGCCGTTGGTCAGGCTCAGCCACTGCCCGGGAGGCGGCACCGCCCCCTGCTGGTCGGTGGTGATCAGGTCGTATTGGCGGCCCGGTTCGGATGTCCAGCGCAGGGTCAGCGTGTCGGTCGCTGGATGGTACGCGACGGCGAGGATTTCGGGTTGGGCCTGCACCGGTTCTTCCGGTGGCAACAGCGCATCGGAAAAGCGGATAAAATCCAGGTCGAAATTACCGGTAAACGCACTCGAGCCCAAGCCGAAGGCCAGGTAGTTGTGGGTGTACTCCCGGGTAAAGCCCCCGCCTCCGATGTTCTGTCCATTCTGGAGGGCGGTGAGGGTCTGCTGGAAGGCGGGGGTCGTGTCCCCATCGAGGTACAGGGTCACCTGGTAATCATTGCTCACCACGAGGCTGAAGGTCAGCCAGGCCTCGTGCCACGCGGTCAGGTCGGTGACGGTCGCCGCAACGGTTCCCTGCCCGGTACCGTCGTTTGAGCCGATCAGGAGCTCCCCGTTGCTGTTGAGGGACATGCCAAAGGAGTCCTCGGATCGTTGCGAGATGTTGAACATCCCCTTGGTGCTGTTGTGAATCCCATAGCCCTGGCCATCGGGTAAGCGGAAGCGGGTGTGCAGGGTGAACCCGTCATCCAGGAAGGCGTCATCGGCGATACCCAGGAGGCTTTCCAGGTCGTAACCGAACATGAACTTGCGATCATTCCCGCTGGTCAGGGCGTCGTGGATATGGAGGAAGCTCACCTCGTTCACCGTGGCCGTATAGACCACGCTGGTCGAGCCGCTCCAACTATCGGATGGATTGTTGTGGTTCCAGTTCCCGTCGAGTGCGGCGGTGGCCGCGCTCGCGGCGGCGTTCCCTTCGTAGCCGGCATCCCATCCGCCGGTGGGCGGAAGGAAAAGATCCGCAGCCGAGAGACCGGGAAGGAGCAGAAACAGCAGCAGTACTCGTTTCATCCCCGGATATTAGCAAATCGTCGTCGTGCCCGGCCAGTCCTATCGGGCCATATCCGCGCCGGGTCCGGACATAGGTCTTGATTGCGCGAATAGGCGCGCTAGCCTGTACCCGGGTTAATGGCATGAGCGAAGACAAGGAAAAGCTGGCGATCGTAAGCGGTGCGGCGGGTGTGCTGGGGGTGGCGATCAGCCGTGACCTGGTGCGGGATGGATACCGGGTGGTGCTGCTGGACATCGACCCGGAGGGCCTCGCCCCGCTTGCAACCGAACTCGGTGACGCGGCCATTCCCCTGGACTGTGACATCAGCCGCTCCGCGGCGGTCACGGAGGCCTGCGAGACGATCCAGCGCCTGCACGGCCCGGTCTCGGTGCTGGTCAACAACGCCGGCGTGCTCTCCAACGACAAGCTGGAAGGGACCTCCGACACGGAGTGGAACCGCATTCTCCGGGTCAACCTCGACGGGGCCTTTTTCCTCTCCCGTGCCTGCCTGCCCGGGATGAAGGCCCGTGGGTGGGGCCGCATGGTCAATATCTGCTCCCTGGCGATGAAGATCGGGGGCCTGACCGCGGGCACGGCCTACACCACCTCCAAGGGTGCGCTGGCGGCACTGACCCTGTCGGTCGCCCGCGAGTGCACGGGATCCGGGGTGACAGTCAATGGGATTGCCCCGGCCTACGTGCGTACGCCGATGGTGACCGAGATGCTGTCCGCGGAGCAACGGGACGCCTTGCTGCAACAGATTCCCCTGGGCCGCTTCTGCGAGGCGGAGGAGGTGGCGCACGTGGTGAACTTCCTCGTGTCGCCCCTGGCCGGGTACATCACCGGGGAGATCGTCGACATCAACGGCGGCCTGGAGATGGGCTGAGCTGCGGCCGGGATCAGGGCTTCCCGGGTGCCTTGGGGGAGGCGTCGGGAAGCGCCAGGGACGGCTCGCGGGTCAGGATATACACGACCAGTTGCGAGAGTATGGCCTGGTGCGGGCCCTTCCTTGACGCGATATTCGACAGCTCGAGGAAGGTTTTCCGGTTGATCTGGTGGCGCTGTTCCTTGAGTCCGTCGACCAGCAGGCGGGTGAGTTCCGGCGTGGGGGGCGTGGTGCTGTCGCCGAGGCGGCTGACCATGCGTTCCGCCGCCTGGTACAGGCCGCCTTTGCCCAGTACCGCCACGGCCTGGAGGGCTACCGCGGCCTGTGGGTCGTTGGCCTTGGCCGAGGCCCGGAGTTCAATGGCCTTGACCAGGGTGGAGGCCAGGCGGGACTGGTAGGTGGCGTCCGTGTCCCGGAGGCGATCCGTGTTCTTTGCCAGGATGGCGACCAGGTACCCGGTGCTGGCACGTGCGGGATCCTTGTGCAGTTCGCTTGAAATCACGTTGACCGCCGGCGTCAACTGCGCCGCGTTCAGCAGGCGTATCGCCCGCTTGGCCTGGTCGGCCTGCTTGGCATCGCTGCGGGTGTCGAGGTAGCTGACCAGCGCGGTCGCGAGGCCACCCTGATGGGATTCGCTCAGTTCGACCAGGCGCGCCGGTTCCCGGGCGAGCAATTCGACGTAGGTGTCGGCGGCAGGGCGGGCGGGATCCTTCACCAGCCCTTCGTAAAAGCCGTGGATGGCCCCGGGGAGGCGCCCGGTACAGAGGGTGGCCTGTATGCGCGCCAATTCCCCCGCGGTAAGCCCCTTGGGTTTTTCAGCCAGGGCCAGTTGACGCTCGAGTTGCGCGCGCAGGGCCCCGCTGAGGGCGCTCTGGACATCCGTGGCGAGCAGGGTGGCCAATTGTTCCCGTTTATCGGGACCGGTCAGGGTCTCCAGGTGATTGAGGAGGACCAAGCACGCCAGATCGCTGTTTTCACCCCCGGTGCTTAAATAGGTGCACAGGGTCTTGATCGAGGTGTCGTCGAGTTTTCCTTTCATGCGCTCGAGTTGCCGAGCGGTCCAGTCGGCCTGCGGGCCGGCCTTCAGCTTGGCCAGGCGGGCAGCAAAGCGCGGAGCCATGCCCGGAAGCCGGGGCGTGCTCAGCAGGGTGCCGGCCTGCTCGACCATGCCCTTGGCCGGCCCCTTTAGATCGGCGGTCAAGCGGGCGTCTGCGAAGGCGCAGTAGGCGTCGAAGAGCACCTGCCGTTGGGCGGCATCCAGTTCCCGGTAGCGCTGGGGTATCTTGGCCAGCAGCTTGAAGCGGGTTTCGGCTTCCGGCCGCTTGGGGTCGGCACTCAATTCCGTGACCAGGAGCAGGGGGATACCCGGGAGGCCGCTGGTGGTCAGGATGCTCTCCGCCCGGGATAGGTCCCGTTTAAGCGGGCTTTGTACCTTGGGGTCGCTACTGGCGGCCAGGGCCCGGTTCAGGGGGTCCATTCCCGCGAGCAGGGCGGCCAGCACCGGTGCAACCGAATCCGCCCGCAGGCGGCTGGCCAGGGTGTCCGGCGTGCTCGCACCGCCGAGCCGGTCCAGGCCATCCAGTAAGGTGCCGTAGACCGCGTTGCGCTGGGGGCTTTCCTTCACGGCCTGGTCGGCCAGGGAGCGGAGGGTGGCCTGGCTCGCGAAGCCGGGGCCGGACTTGATCTCCTTGATCGCCCACGCGAGGGCCGGCGGCTCGGTGATCTCGTGCAGCCCGGCGGCCAGTTGTTCGCTTCGCAGGACGAGACCGGGACTCGCCATGAGCCTGCTCGCCTTGCCCAGCTTCGCCTTGGCCGCCGGCGTATCGGCTGCGCCGGCCTGGCTCCGGACGAAGGCGAGCAGCCCGCTCACCAGCTTGGCCTTGCGCCCCTCGTCCAGCTCGCCCACCCGGCTGGAGATCTTTACCAGCAAGTCGAGCAGGTGTGGCGCTTGCGCCTTTTTCGGGTCGGCGGTGAAGGTGTCGGCCAGGTAGATTGGGAGCGGGGGGAGACGGCTGTCGACGATCATCACCTCGGCCCGGGCCCGGGTCGTCTTTTCGGCCTCCGCGAGATTTTCTTTCCCGGCGTATGCGGCAGAAACCGCGACCAGGGCCCGCCCGATCGCGTCGTGGGACCCCGGGTGCAGTCGCGTGGCCAGTTTCTCCAGCCGGGTGGCGTTGGGCTGCAGGCGCGCGGGAAGCGCATCCGGCTCCCAGGCCCGTTGCTCCAGGTGTTGCATGAGCAGGTTCGCCGCGGGCAGGATTTGCGGACCGGCGGCGCTCACGTGTTTTGCGAGCGCGTCGATCACGCCGGGTTCGAAGTGCCGCACCTGCTTTTTCAGGACGGCGACCAGCCAGTCCGCGAAGGGACCCGGTGGCACGGTGAGCAGTTTCGCGGTCATGGCCGCCGGTGTGGCGGGCAAGGCGCTGTCCACCATAAGCTTGGTGCCGCTGTCCAGCGCCGCCTTGTTGGGCCCCTCGGCTCCCGGCTTGGCGCGGGTTTCCGCCCAGCGCAACACGAGCTGCACCAGGCTGTTCTGGTTATGGGTGTCGAGGCCCTTGAGCTGGCCGGCCATGCGGGCGGTAAGGGCCACGTAGCGGTCCGTGACGGGTCGCTTGGTATCCTTGTTCATTTCAGCGACCAGCAGGACGGGCAGGGCGGGCATTCGGCTCAGGACCAGGAAATCCTCCACCCGCTTCACGTGCTCGGTGTTCGCCGGGTCGTGGTGCTCGATCGCACTGAGGCAACTGCGCAGGATCGCCTGCTGGATCCTGTCATCGAGGCGGCTGGATAAGCTGACGACCTCCGGGGGAATTTT
>JAPYUI010000162.1 GCA_029936175.1 Kiritimatiellia bacterium | reverse complement strand
GCGACCAGGCCTTCATCAAGAAATGGATCACCGATCAACAGTTGGCGCGCCTGTCTTCCAAGCTGGAAGCCCTGGCACCCTCCGAGGGAGGCGAGCATCCCGCAGCTCCGGAAGCTGCCCCGGTTAACCCTGTTAATGCCGGCCCCACGGATGCCGAGCACGTGCGGTCCCTCGATACCATCAAGCGGACGGTGAAGGAGATCCAGGGTCGCCAGGGGACTGCGAAGGAGGATGGCATACAAAAGGCCATCAATGATTTGAATACCTTCCGCTTCCTCTGCGGGCTGGACTACCAGGTCGGCCTGGACGGGACCTACAACACCCAGGCCACGGCAGCGGCGAGCATTTGCAATGCCCTGGGCCGCCTTTCCCATGCGCCGGAGAACCCCGGCTGGGACAAGGGGCGGTACCAGGTCGCACGGGAGGGTGCCGGGCACTGCAATCTGCAGGGCGGCGGGTCGGTGGGCGGTTCCGTACACGGTTACATGGATGACAGTGATGCGGGGAACATCACCGCGCTGGGGCATCGCCGCTGGTGCCTCAACCCAGCCATGGGTAAAACCGGCTTTGGATCCGACGGCAGATACTCGGCCATGTGGAGCATGGATGATTCAAACCGGAAGGGTTCCAAGCTGCCCTTCATCGCCTTTCCGGCACCGGGCTACATGCCCACCGACTATTTTGAGGAACACTACGCATGGTCGGTCAGCCTTCAGAAGAACGCGTACAAGTATCCCGATTCCCTGGCCGCGGAGAACGTGAAAGTCTACCAGGTCCGCTGGAATGAAACGCGTCCGCGCCCGGGGGAGCAACCGATCAGGCTTTCCTTCTTCAATCTCAACCGTGACGGTTACGGCGTTCCCTGTTGCATTATCTTTAAGCCGGAAGGCGTCGAGGTCGAGCACCGCAGCCGCTACTGGGTCGTCATCGACGGGATCGAGAAGCGGAACGGGATCAACACCCGGATAGAGTACCTCGTCGAGTTTATCCGTATCTAGGGGCCCGCTTCAATGCACATGAAAAGGCTTGGTACACCGGCGTGCCCTTCATCCCTACAGCGAGGATCTCCAGGCGTCGTAGAGTTGCTGGAGTGCCGTCCGGATAGCGGGTTCGTCAGCCGAGCGGTCATTGAATTCCCCGGGATCGTCCGCAAGGTTAAACAGGGCAACCTGTCCCAGGACATCGGTGTTGAACCGAATGAGGCTGGTGGCGGTGTTGATCTGGCTGCCATTGCTCTTGACCAGTTTCCAGTCCCCCTTGCGCACGGCATAGTTGCTGGATGTCCAGCGCCAGAAGAGGATGCGTTCGGGGTCACCGACCGGCACTCCCTGCTGGATTGGCCGGATCAGGGAGTGCCCACGCAAGTTGGGAATGATGGGTGCCGAGGCTGCCTCGAGACAGGTTGGAAGAATATCCAGGGTGGAAACCACCTGGGTATTCATCTGGCCCGCGCTGAAGCGGTCCGGCCAGCGCAGGGCAAAAGGCACGCGGATGCCCCCCTCGAACAGGTTAAATTTCGATCCGCAAAGGCCCCCGTTATAGGCCCCGGTGATCGGTGAGCCGCCATTATCCGAGAAGAAGATGACCAGGGTGTTGTCCGCCAGGTCCTGCTGATCCAGCTCGTCCAGCACCACGCCGATGTTGTCATCGAGGCAGCTGAGGTTGGCCAGGTAATACTTCCGCATTTCCGCGTCCCCGATATTCGCTACCCGGCTATAGTACATGTAGTAGCCGGCGTAGCTTGAGGGGTTTTCCGGCGTCGCGGTCGCCGGGTCATAGAAGGGCACCGAGGCCAGGCCGTGTGGATCCAGGTAGCGCTGGGGGGCCTGCGCGACCAAGTGGTGCACCGCGTTGTAGCTGATGGTGAGGAAGAAGGGTTCCGGTTCCGCCGCCTGGCCCTGGATGAAATCCACGGCGTTGCTGGTGAGGATCTCGGTCAAGTAGGCCCCGTCCGGATAGGACTGGAGTGAGGGGGCAAGCCCGGGGGTTGCCGTTCGGTCGTGGGCCTGAAAGGGGCCCAGGTGCGTGAGTGCACCGTTGGGATCCGGGGTCAGGGCCGCTGTCGCTGCCGAGTGGAGGAAAAAATCATGCGCGTGTGCTGAGAAACCGAGGAAACGGTCGTAGCCGTGCTCGCCGGGGTAGGTTCGGGCATTCAGGTCGTGAAAACCCGTGCCGAAATCGCTTTTGCCGAATTTGGCTGTCGTGTATCCCGCCTGTTGCAGCAATTCGGCGAGGTGTGGAACCTCGTCCGGCAAGCCCGGGGTCCAACCGGAAGCGGGATCCCATTCGTGCTGGTACCGCCCGGTTGTCCACCCGCTTCGGGAAGCGCTGCACACGGGGGCGGTCACGTAGGCCTGGGTGAACAGGACTCCGCCGTTCGCGATGCGGTCCATGTTGGGGGTATGGATGTCCGGCTTGCTGTGGGGGTAGGCGCTGAGATCACCGTAACCCTGGTCATCGCTGAGGATGATGATGATGTTCGGTTGTGCGGGCAAGGCTTCTTCGACGCTGGCCCGGTAGTAGTCCCCGCTTGCAGGTGTTCCGGTCTCCAGGACGATTTCCTCCGGCTCGTTGAGCGGAACCGTTTGCGAGACGAAATTCCAGTTGTTGCTGTCCAGCATGGGTGCGCGCCAGAATTGATACCGGCGCCCGGCCTTGCCATCGATCACCAGGCCGGGCGGTTGGGTCCGGTGCCGGAGCGCAAAGACTTCCCCGGGATCGCCCCAGCCGGTGCCCGCGGTTGCTTCATCCGCGTTGTCCATTCCATCCCCGTCTGCATCACCGGGTCCCAGGTACACCTCCATGACTTGCTCCGGGCTCAGTACGTCGGCAAACAGGGACACCTCGTCGATTGAGCCATGAAAATAGCCGAGGCCGCTGGCCAGGGAGCCAATACGCAGGGTAGCAGGGCCGTCTCGATCGCCGCTTGCCCCGGTTCCCGTACTTTCCAGTTGTCCGTCGACGAACAATTGCATGTCTCCGCTCACGTGGTCGCGCGTCGCGACCACGTGATGCCAGGCGCCATCGCTCACTGCGCGCTGTGAGAAGAGGGTGTCCGTCTGGCCGCTCAGGTCCCCAACCCCGAAGGCCACGCGGTTGCTGAACATGCTTAACCCAAAATCATTGTGGTTCCCGACAAGGTCCCCGTCGACCAGGCCGTCGCCTTCCCACCACTGGCGTGTGTTCCCGGCGCTTCCGGGTTGGTCGGTCTGTATCCAGCAGGCAATCGAAAAGCTGTTTGAGAAACTGCGTGGAATGGCAACGGCGCTGTTCATCCCGTTAAATGCGAAGGCCTGCCCCAGGCCAAAACCGGGTGCATACGCGAGTGGCCCGACCGGTGTCCCGTGCTGGTTGTCCCCTGAATCATCCTGGGTGTCTCCGTCGGCCCGGTACTGTGCGCGAAGTACCGGAGGGGGATCCCCCTCACGGGAGGCCATTAAGCACAGGTCGTCGACGACCATGTATTCCGTCCGGGCCCCGTTGTTCAACAGGTGCAGTTGAACCTGGTGGCCGATCCAGTTGCTGCCGGGGGATACCGGGGTGCTGCTGGTGTTGACAAAACTATAAGCACCACCCTCCGGGACATCGAAATGAAACAGGAGCAGGAGGTCTGTGCCGTCTGCATCGACGGGATTGGCCGATGCGTCAACCACGTGGAGTAGGGCCATTCCCCGGTCCGTCGCGTCGAGGTTGGATCCGCTTCGTACCCACATGCCGAGGGTAAACACGTCCCCGGCCTCAATGGTCCACAGGCCGGCGGGAATAACCTGGGAGGGATGGACGCGGGAACCGGCGCCCAGGAGTCCGGTGGCGAAACTGCGGAGGGTGCCCGTATGCGGTTGCGTGTTAAGGGTGACATCGTTGGTGGCCCCTTCGGGGAAGTACGCCTCCCAGAAGGGTGTGCTGGAGAAGTCGGAGCCATCCGCGTCTTCGAAGCCCCCGTTACGGATACTCGCATCGTGGATCCCGTTGGCTGGATTGCCGTCGTCGTAATCGATCAGGATCGAGGTTTGGGCCTGGGCGACGGCCCCGAGCAGGCAAAGGATAAAAGGCAGGGTGCGCATCTACCCATCCAAATCATTCACCCTCGCGATGTAAATCCGATTCAGTGCAGGCAGGCGATGGACGCCATGTCCATCCCCCCGGAGGGCCATTTCACGGCCGCTAAAGCGTGCTTGAAGCGCGTGTGTACGGCGGCCCGGGGAGGAAGAACGATTAATCGGCGCGGCACAGGTCACGTATTAGGGTTCGGACCATTCCGGGTTTGCGGCGCATACGGACCACGGGTCACCCGCTCGCAGGAAGCATCGTTCTACGGGAAAAATGTTTCGTGGAGGTCGAGTGGCTCTGCTAGTCTCCACCATGCAGCGATTCTCAACCAAGGGCCTCTTCCTTTCCGGATTGTTTCTTTTCGCCATGTTCATGGGGGCGGGACCGGGCCTCTATATCGCGGCCGTCCGACCGGTGACCCTGGGTCCCTTCCCGGGTTTTTACCTCTGGACCATTTCCTGGTTCTTCGTTCTCGCGGGCATCGTCGTATACGCATCGGCCACGCTGTGGTCGAAAGAGGACGAGGAGGACTGAGGTGTCCATTCCGGTCATCGTGCTCCTGATCTACGGCCTCGCGCTGGTGGGGATCTGCTGGTTCGGCTACCGGCGCGGGAAGATTACCGAGGAGGATTATTACCTCGCGGGCCGGGGGCAGGGGGTTGTCGTGACCACCCTGACCATTATGGCCACCTTCTTCTCAAGCGCAGCCTTGCTGGGCATTCCCGGGCTCATCTACAAGGACGGGCTCGGCTTTTTCCCCTTTGCGTTGAACCTTCCCCTGTCTGGGGCGGCGATCTACCTCCTCGGCAGTCGCATCTCGCGCATCGGGCGCCGTCGCGGCTACGTCACCCCGGGCGACATGGTGGCGGACTATTACGGCGGTTCCTCGACCATTCGACTCCTGGTCGCGTTGATCGGTTTCCTGTACGTCCTGCCGTACATTGTCATGCAGATCAAGGCGGGTGGCTACCTCGCGCAGCGGATGTTCCCGGATGCCGGTACGCTTCACTTCCTGGGTTCCCCGTACAGCATGTTCGATGTCGGAATCTCCGTGCTCTCCCTGATCACGATGCTGTACGTGCTGGTCGGTGGCATGCGCTCCGTGGCCTGGTCGGATGTCCTGCAGGGTGTCCTGCTCCTCACGGGTATGTTGCTTGCGGGTATCGCCACCGTGTGTGCCATGGGGGGCATCGGGTCCTTTTTCCGGCAGGTGTCCGACTTGCCGCCCGAGGCCCTGACGATTCCCGGGCCTTCCGGAAAATGGACGCCCTGGAAATTGCTCACGATTTGCCTCTTTGCCTCGCTTGCCACGATGATTCAACCCGGCCAGTGGATGCGCTATTACGCCGCGCGTTCCACGAATACCCTGCGGAAAAGCGCGGTGATTTTCTCGACCGTCCTGCCCTTTTGCTTTCTCTTCGGGGTCATGCTGGTGGGGATCGGGGGTCGCGTGCTCTATCCCCCCGCAGTCACGGATGCGGGGATCATGCCACATGAAATGGTGGGGTCGAAGACCAGCGAGGTGGACCAGGTCGTGATCGTGATGGTCCAGGAGCACCTGCCGGCCTTGCTGGGACCCCTTGGCGTGGTGGTCGTCTCGATTATTCTCGTCGCGATTCTTGCCGCGTCCATGAGCACGGCCGACAGCAACCTGCACGCCTTGAGCGCGGTGTTGACCCGCGATGTGTACGATCGTTTTATTCGCCCGGAAGCCTCTGAAAAGGAACGGGCGTGGGTGGGTCGCAGCGTGATTGTCGTGGTCACCTTGTTGGCGCTCTGGCTGGTCAAGGTCGGTGCTTCCAACCCGAGTTTCAAGCCCCTGGAGTTGATCGCCACCCTTTCCTTTGTGGCCATGGCCTTCTCCTGCCAGCTCCTGCCCGCGACCCTCGATATGCTGTTCATCGGCAAGGGCAGCCGTGCCGGGGCCGTGGCCGGCATGACCAGCGGCATCTTCATTGTGCTCCTGTTCACCCCCTTTAGCGCCCTCTTTGGCGAGTCGATGGCGGCCTCGATCGACGGGTTGACCGGCACCTTGAAAAACCTCTTCGATATCGGCTTCTGCGGCTTTGTCGTAAACGCCTCCGTGATGGTCGTGGTCAGCCTTTGCTCGAAACCGGTGGATGCAGAGCGGGCTAAAGCCTTCCGGCGGGACATGCAGGGCTAAGCGGGCTCGCGGGACTTGATTGCTACGGGGTTCCGGGTACTTCCGGGCCATCCACCAGGAGCAGGTAGGCCGTCAACTCCCCGGCCTTGTCCGCCTGTCCGGCCCCGGTGTAATCGGACATCAAGTTCCGCAGCATGCGGGACAGGGCGTTGCGATGGGTGTCGGGCACCAGGTCCTTTTCCGGGTGGATCGGGTGGTTGATCTGGTTCACCTCCGCCGGGCTCACCACCGTCCAGTCGCCGAAGGGGTCGATGATCAGGTCCGCCTGTTTTCCTGGGGCGTCATATTGAATCATGTACCGGCCGGGGACCCCCAGGCCGACGATCGGCACATCCAGGCGCTGGGCGACGAGGATGGCGATATGGGATAAAACAATGGGCAGGCCCTTTCGCGACTCCATAACCCATCCCAGGGAACTGTTCCGAGGCTTGTCGTAGTCATTGACATTGCCCTGCAGGCCCTGCTCCACGTTCAATACGTGGACCAGTGCAGCGACCAGGGTCGCCGGGTCGGCGCGACCCGGTGCCAAGTTGCCCAGCCGCTTGCGAACCTGTGCCGCCATCGTGTCCAGCCAACGTGTCACCGCTTTTTCGTCGGCCATGGGGTCCAGTATGCGCGAGATCAGGGCCATGCCCGCCTCGAGGTCAATGTCCCCGTCCTGTTTTGCCGAGAGGACATCGACAAAGCCCTTGTGCAGTGCCCGGTGCTGAATATCGGTAAGCAGTTGCTCGATGCGGTACTGCTGGTCACGCGAGCTGCTCTCGCTCGCTTTCACCAGGGCCGGCAGGGCGGGTAATCCGATCTCCAGCAAGCGCGCCTGGGCCTGTTGGCGCAGGGTAAAGTTCTTGTGGTCCAGCCGGGCAATTAAGCGGTTGATGTCGGTTCGGGTTACGGTTTCCGCCGCTGCCAAGGTGGTCAGGGCCAGCAGGCAGAGCGCAAGCGGCCAGGTTTTCCAGCAGGGTCCCGGCTTCACCTCAGTCACCGGCTTTCCGCAGCGCGAAGATTCGGGACTCGGCCGCTTCGATCTGCGGGATGACCGCGTTGACCTCGAGAGGAAACCAGCGGGGTTTCCCAGGGCGATGGTCCTTGCTACTGGGGACCTGCTGGCGGTTGCCATAAAGGAAGGCCCAATTGGAGGGCCGCCAGTGACGTTTCCATAACAGGTTCTTTTCCTGGATATGCCTTTGCAGGACAGCGGCATGGGCCGGTGCCACGGCTGCGGGTTCGCCCAACAGCTGCCGGGTGACCGCAGCCGCCCATTTTGTATGTCCCCCCGGTGTGAGCTGGATGCCGTCGGTCGTGATGCCATCGGTGTCGAAGCGGCTGAGGTCAACCGTGAGCAGGCCCCGTCTTTTCCCGAGTTGGATGATCGCCTCGGCATAGGCCCTGACCGTTTCATTGTGGGGTGTCAGCCGGGGTATATGCGGCTGGTCGATTGGCGCGGCGAAAGGGTAGGGCGTGATGAGCACGATCTTCCGGGTCCGGGTTTGCACCTCGTCGAGTACGTCCTCGTAGGCCTGGATAAAGGCGGGCAGGCGCTCGATGCCCTCCAGCACCTCCATCTGGCCGAAAGCCGCGACTACCACGCTGGCTTGAATCCGCTGCAACATCTCGGCCTGGGAGCCAAAGTTGCGGGGTCGCTGGCGAAGATAAACGGTGTCGGCCTGCCAGGCCAGGTCACGGAAATAGACGGGTAGGTTGCCGCCCGCCTGGGTGAGGAGGGTTTCCAGTGCACCCGAAGCCATTTGCTTTACCATGATGGACCCGCCGATAAAGGCGACCACCTCGTTTTCATCAAGCGAAAAGCCCTTGCTGAAGTCCCCGGTCGTCGTTTCGCTTTCCGGGGGGAGGGCCTGGGGTTTCGCGGTATCCTTAAGTGCGGCCAGCGTGGCGCCCGGGGCAAAATGCCAGGGGCTTGCCAGGGAGACCCTTTTTGAACCCAGCTGCAGCGCCACGTGTTCCGCCTTTCCGGCCATCCCGCCCGGCGAGCCATGATCCATCACCCGCACGGCGATGGTGTTCGTGCCCGCCTGTAAAAGGCCTTCCGGAATGGCATAATTCCGCACCGTGTAATGGTGACCGGGTTCTTCATAACCCCCCACCCGCGTACCGTTCACCCAGGTCACGTCCATGTCGTCGATTTGGCCGAGATGGAGCCGGGCCTTCATCGCGGCCTGGTCCGGGCTGAGATCGATGGTTTTACGAAACCAGACGACCCCATCGTAGTCCGGCAAGCCCGCCTGCTCAAAGTGGCCGGGGATGTTCATCGTCTTCCATTTGCGGTGATCGAAATTCGGCTTGGCCCAGGCCTCGCCCTGCGACCCCGGGTCCCTTTCCGCGATCAACATTTTCCAGTCCGGGGCCGCGGTGGTGGCCGGCGATGTCTCGCCGCGCGCGCGGATGCGGGGCCTTGGGGTGCTGCGCGTCCCGGCTTTTGGGCCGGAGCCATTGTTCAGCCTGGCCTCCAGTTCCCTGGCATCGAGGCTCGCCAGCGCCACGGGTGGATTATGTGTCAGGCTTGGGTTGCGGTAGGCGACGTCCTGGGGCGGCCCGCCATGGACCTGGAATGCTATCTTGCCCGACAGTTCGCCCTTGGGGTCTTCCAAAGCCACGCACAGCTTGCCG
>JAPYUI010000398.1 GCA_029936175.1 Kiritimatiellia bacterium | reverse complement strand
AACATCACCCTTGCCTGTGGTGCCTATCCATCGAATAATGGCGGCTTCTCGTTGGACTTTCTTTAACATTCAGGAGGGGTAATACCCATGCGATCTCTTTTCGTCCTTTTGCTCGGTGCCGTCCTTTCCTCCCTTTCCGTGCAGGCCCGGGAGGAGAGGCCCAATATTGTGGTCGTTCTTTGCGATGACCTGGGTTACGGGGATCTTGCGTGCTACGGTCACCCGAAAATCAAGACGCCTCACCTGGACCGGTTGGCCGGGGGAGGTATTCGGTTCACCGACTTTTATTCCACCGCCCCGGTCTGCTCCCCCTCGCGGGTCGGGTTGCTGACCGGGCGCAGCCCGAACCGGGCCGGGGTTTACGACTGGATACCCGGGGGACGATCGGTTCACATGCGGGTATCCGAAGTGACCATTCCGCAACTCTTGAAAAAGGCGGGATACGCCACCTGCATGTCGGGCAAATGGCATTGCAACGGGAAGTTTAACTCCCCGCAACAACCCCAGCCGGATGCCGCCGGTTTCGATCACTGGTTCGCGACCCAGAACAACGCCAGTCCTTCCCATGAAAACCCCCGAAACTTCGTTCGCAACGGCACGTCGGTCGGGCCGCTCAAGGGCTTCAGTTGCCAGTTGGTCATGGATGAGGCCCTGACCTGGCTCAAGGGGCAACGAGCAAAGGATGCCGGGCAACCGTTCTTCCTTTACGTGGCCTTTCATGAACCGCACGAGCCGGTGGCCTCGCCGAAGAAGATGGTCGATGCATACGAGGGCCTGGCCAAGAACATCGACCAGGCCCACTACTTTGCCAACGTCACCAACCTGGACGCGGCGGTGGGAAAACTGATGAAGGCCCTCAAGACCCTGGAGCTCGACCAAAACACGCTGGTCGTGTTTACCTCCGACAACGGCCCCGAAACCCTCCTTCGCTATGGTCGGGGTTCGCGCCGTTCCTTTGGCAGCCCGAAACCGCTTCGGGGAATGAAATTATGGACCACCGACGCGGGCTTCCGGGTGGCGGGCATCATGCACTGGCCCGCCCGGATCCAGGCCGGACAAGTGCTCCGTCACCCCGTCTCGGCCCTGGATTTTCTACCCACCTTCTGCGCGTTGGCGGGAACCAAGCCCCCGGAAGGCCTTGCCCTCGATGGCGCAAGCTTTTTGCCGGTGCTGGACAATAAACCGATTCCACGAAAAAAGCCCTTGGTCTGGGTCTATTACAATGCCCTCAACAAGCGCCGGGTCGCCATGCGTGACGGCAAGTGGAAAGTGTTGGCCAAACTGGACATCGGCAAACAAAGGACGGTGAACACCCAAAACGAGGCGCAAATCAAGGGCGCCACCTTGTCCGACTTTCAGGTGTTCGATCTCTCCAGCGACATCGATGAAAGCGAGGATTTGTCCTCTTCTCATCCCGAAAAATTGGCCGAGCTGAAGCAACGACTGGAAACCCATTACCGGGAATTGGTCAACGGGTCCCATGTCTGGGGGAATTGAATGAGCCATCCCTTTATTCCAAAAGAATTCGTATTCGCCCTTCTTCGCTTCCCGGGTAGCCCCATGATCCACCGCCTTTTACCTTATCTTTCGCTTGGTCTGTTCGCCCTTACGGCATCGGGCGAGGTGCCGGGCATCCACCTGGCCGACCCCACCTTGAAGGTGGAGTTGATCGACTGCGACGAGCAGGCCTTTTTCATCAGCCAAACGATGGACCTGTCCGGGCGCCTGTTCGTCGGTTGTCGCGAGGCCTTGTACGTCTACGAGCCAAGCGCGGACGGGGGCTTCGAGGCGCG
>JAPYUI010000161.1 GCA_029936175.1 Kiritimatiellia bacterium | reverse complement strand
ACCATCTACCACACCATTCGTCACCTGCTGGACAGCAAAGGGACCGACTAGTACACCAGGGAATACGCCCACAACTGCGCCGCCCACGCACCTCAGGAAAGATACTGTACGCCAACGCCATAACCCGACTGATAGCCCTCTGCTCCGGGATACTCCTGCTCATGGCCCCGCCCTGCCAGGCGGTCATCGATTTGGACAACGATGGTCTCGATGACATCTGGGAGACCTTCTACGGTGCCGGTGCCCTCACCGCGGGGGCGGACGAGGACCAGGATGGGCGCAGCAACCGCGAGGAATGTGTCGCGGGAACGAATCCCTTTGACTCGAATGACGTGCACCGGGCAGCGATCGAGCGCCTATCCGGCGAGCTTTACCTCAGCAGCCAGACCGAAGCGGGCAAGCGCTACACCCTCCTCCTCAAGTCCACCCTCGGCCAGGCCAACTGGATATCCAGCGGCCTCTCCTTCACCGGGTCGGGAAGCAACCTGGTGCTCCGACTGGATGAGAGTGGAAACGTGTCGGTCACGGGCGGGGCGACCAGCGAGATCTGGACGGATACCACCGGAGGCAATATCGCCAGCCTCGAGGCCACCCCCGGATATCCCAACCAGCCCCACGGAACGGAAACCCTCCCCCGCCTGAAGCGGCCGGTGAACCAGGCCGACTACTTTGGCGGACGGATCCGGGGATACCTGATTCCTCCCGAGACCGGGGACTACACCTTTTACATCGCCAGCCGGAACCATGGAGAACTGCACCTGAGTCCCAACGCCGACACCAACAACCTGGTCCGCATTGCGCGCTGCACCAACGGGAATACCCAGGAAGAGGAATTCACCCGGGCGACCGCCCAGCGATCAACCCCCATCGCCTTCACCCAGGGCGAGAAATATTACTTCGAGGTCCGCCACAAGCACGCGGGACAGGAAGACCACCTCACCGTGGCCTGGACCGGGCCGGGAATCGACCCGAATACGCCACGCGTGATCGAGGGCCCCTACCTCGCCCCCTGGATTCCCGAAACCGTGCCGTCGACATCCGGCTATCGCTACCTGCGCCTGAGCGTCGAGGACCTCGACAGCGATGCCGACGGCCTCTCGGACTGGGCGGAGCACTTGATGTTCAACTTCATGCCCCAGGATGCGCAGAGCACGACCACGGGAAGGAGTGACCTCAACACGATTACCGCCATGCTGCAGGCAACCGGTAGCGTACTCTCGGTGACATTGAAGGATGACAATGCCTACGAGATCGGGAACTCGGCCGCGCGCAACGTCGCCCGATTCCAGGTCAATCGAACGGGCGGCCTGGCCGGGTTCACCGTCCCGATCACGCTCTCCGCCAGTACCGACCCCGCACACGGGCACCCGGAGGCCTCCGACTACCGGGCGGAAGACCTGGAGGGAAATCCCGTGGGCACCCAGGTCGACATGCCCTTCGGCGCAACCAGCGTGCAGGTGGTCATCGACCCCGTCCCCGACACGATCCACGAATATCCGGAGTCCCTCGTCCTCACCCTGCAGGCGGATCCGGCCTATGGGCTGGCCACGAACTATACGGACGCCATCCGCATCAACGATGCCACGGTGAAAGCGGAAACCGAAACGCTCTTTGTCGGACTCCATGTCCCCGAGGGAAACGCGAATACCGTAGGCTTCGGCGTGGCCACCCTCATCCTGAACGGCAACAACACGATCGGGCGGGTGAACAACAGCTTCAGCGCGCTGACCTCACGCCAGACCAACACGCATATTCACAAGTCGCAACTCGCACCCGACCAACTCACCCTGCTCAGCGGTCCTCCCGTGGAGGAGGTCCTCACCAGCGACGGCCAGGCACCCCTCCTGGGCCAATTGGTCGACTACGAGTGGGCGATACACGCCTCCGGGGCCTACGACGTACAGGATATCATCGATTCCCTCTACGGGCAGAACGGCGCAACCCCGCTGTACATCAACGTGCACACCGAGAACTACGGTAGCGGCGAGATCTGGGCCCTCTTCGCGGAACAGGAAGGCTCAACCGAGCTGGAAATCCCCGCCGACCCGCCCCCGCTGAGTGCGGAGAGCGGCAGCAACCTGGTATACGATGTCCATCGCTTTCTCACCCAGGCGACCTTCGGCCCGACCTCCAACGAGGTAGCCGAGCTGGTGAATGAAATCGAGACCACGCACGGCGGGGACCGCATCGCCGGTTACGAGGCCTGGATGGACGCCCAGTTCGCCTTGGAACAGAGCCGGCTGCTCGACTATACGCTCGCCGCCGACCTGCAGGAATGGGAGCTGCGCCAGTTCTTCACCTGGCCGACCAACTTCTGGACCGGTACCGGCGCCCCCCCGGAAGGGCCGACCGTCCCGGCGGAGTGGCCAAGCTACGATAACGATATCGAGGCATTTGACTCCCTGGACCCCGCCACCTGGCGCATGCCCAGCGGCTCCTATCCCATAAGCGGCACGCACATTCAAAACGAAGACAACTTCACGCCCAGGCTAGGGGAACCGAACCACCTGAATCGCAGGCGGGCCATGTGGACCATCATGGTCAATGCGAAAGACCAGCTGAGACAACGCCTGGCTTTCGCGTGGAGCGAGATCATGGTGGTTTCCACGGAACATACCATGGTGCGGAACAACCACTACGGGGCCGCACGCTACTACGACCAGTTGGGCGAAAATGCGGACGACCGCTTCCGCGAGCTCCTGGAAGACGTGACCTACAGCCCCATCATGGGCAAGTACCTGAGCTCGCTGTTTAACCAGAAGGCCATCCTTGACCCGGGGACGGGTGATGTCCTGGTCAGTCCGGATGAAAACTACGCGCGAGAGATCATGCAGCTCTTCTCGATCGGCCTGCTCCAGCGGCACCTCGACGGCACCATCGTGCTGGATGGGACCGGCCTGCCCACAGCCACCTACGACAATGATGACATCACCGAGCTTTCCCGCATCTTCACCGGCCTGAGTTTCAGCCTGTATTCAAATAACAGTGACCAATGGCACGCCCCACTCCAGAACACGCTCTTCAACCGCAATAACGGGAACAAGTACTACGGGGCACGCTACGAATACCCGATGAAGATGTTCGGCACCTACCACGATCCGGACCCGAAGACGATCCTGGATGACCGGGTCATCGACAACACCGGTATCGTCGACCTCACGGAGCGCGCCACCGCCGATGTCGCGGATGCCCTGGACGCCCTTGCCGGACACGCATCGGTACCGGCCTTCATCAGCCGCCTGCTCATCCAGCGCCTGGTCACGAGCAATCCCTCGCGCGGCTACCTTTACCGGGTGGCCAAGGTGTTCGATGACAACGGCAGCGGCCAGCGGGGTGACCTGAAAGCCGTGACCAAGGCCATCCTGCTGGACTACGAGGCCCGCGAGCTCGCCTTCACCAGGCAGGACACCTACGGAAAAGCCAAGGAGCCGTTGATACGGTACATCGCCCTCCTCCGGGCAAGCGGCGCAGGGAGCCAGTTGCCGGTAAGCGACCTGGCCGGCTACGGCCACCCCGCCAGCCAGCAGAATACGCTCGCACCAGGTGCCTCCCGCTATCGTTATGCCGACACCACGACCGCCCTCAGCCAGAGCCCCTTGCGGGCACCGACCGTCTTCAACTGGTTCCTCCCGGATTACCAGCCGGGAGGCGAAATCGCGCAGGCCGGGCTCTACGCACCGGAGTTGCAGCTCGCGAATGAAAACTCGGTGGTCCGCTCGGTTAACTATTTCTGGACCATCTCCAACGGCAATAACGGACAAAGTGTCAATAGCCTCATCGGTGCGGACCCCCTTGCCGACAACATCCGGATCGACCGGGCGCCCTGGATCAACCTGTACGGAACCTTCACCGGGTCGGAGGCGGAAAAAGATGCGCAACTGGTTGATGCGCTGGATACGATCCTGAACGCGGGGAACCTGAAACGCACCTACGCGGGTGCCGCTGTCCCCAATCCCCGCAGCATGATCATCGATATGCTCACCACCCTTTCATCCAGTGCAGCGGAGACGAAATTCGTTAACGCCCTGTACCTGATCAGCACCACCCCGGAATACATCATCCAGAAATAAGCCATGAAAGAAACCGACCGTACCGAGATTAACCGCCGACAGTTCATGCGCAAATCAGCCTGTGCCTCACTGGGCGCAACGGGCATGGTGAGCACCCTGGCTCACCTCAGCCTGCTGAACAGTGCCCTGGCAAACCAGGTAACCCTGGCGGGCGACTACAAGGCCCTGGTCTGCATTTTCCTCTTCGGCGGCATGGACAGCAATAACATGCTCGTCCCGAAAACCGGTCACCCGGCCCGGACGGACTATGACAATGCACGCGGGATCCTCGCCATCCCGAACGGGACCCTCGCGACCATCAACCCGGATAACACCACGGATCCCTACGGGCTGCACCCGGACCTGTCCCCGATGGCCGACCTGTTCAATGCCGGGGAGCTCGCCTTCGTGGCCAACACCGGGAGCCTGGCCTATCCCCTGGCCTCCCGGGATGATTTCATCAACGAGACCGTCCCCTTGCCGCCCCAGCTGTTTTCCCATTCGGATCAACAGGTCCAATGGCAAAGCTCGATACCGGACAAGCCCTTTCAAAGTGGCTGGGGCGGGCGAATCGCCGACATCATCAACGGCAGCTACAACGATCTCAGCGAGGTCTCCATGTGCATCTCCCTGGGTGGCCTGAACGAATTCCAGGTCAGCCAGTCCGGCGGCATTGTCCAGTACGCCGCAACCACCTCCGGCGCAATCAGCCTGAGCGGGTATGGAACGAATTACCAGAATGCCTTGAATACCGATGGCTCGTACAAGACCAGCACCACCGGCCAACGGCTGAAGGCCTACGAGGACATCATGCGGCACACCCACGACCACCTCTTTGAAGAGGGATACAACAAGGTCGTGCGGCGCGCCCGTGAAAGCGAGGCCACGGTAAACGGGGCCCTGGTGGAGGCCGCGGCCAGCGGGGTGGATTTCGACGCGATGTTCATGAACGCGGACACCAAGCTCGGGGACCAGCTCAAGATGGTGTCCCGGTTAATCGCCGGGCGCAACTGCCTGGGCAACCGCCGCCAGATATTCTTCTGCAGCCAGGGCGGCTTCGACACCCACTCCGACCAGAATGGGGACTTATCCAACCTCTACCTCGAGCTGGGCAACGGCATGAAGGCCTTCAGCGACACCCTGAGCGCCCTCGGGGTAAACGACCGGGTCCTCACCTGTACCCATTCCGACTTCACCCGCACCCTCACCCCGAACGGCGAGGACTTCAACTCAAGCGGCTCCGATCACGCATGGGGCGGCCACCAGGTCGTGATGGGCGGCCCGGTGAACGGAAAGAATATCTACGGGACCTTTCCCAGCCTGGCCGTCGGCGCCGACAACGATACCGACCGCAATCGCGGACGCTGGATCCCCTCGACCGCCGTGGACCAGTACGGGGCGGTCTGCGCCCGATGGATGGACGTCGAGTCCTCCGCGCTCGAGCTGATCTTTCCCAACCTCGGCCGATTCAACGACCCCTTCGGAGCCACGGCAAACCTCGGCTTTGTAACGATCCCCTAGCACCCGCAGTGGACACCGCCCCGGCTAGATCCGGGGAAGGGTGACTTCCTCGGCCTGGTCCTGGTACTTCCCCGCCCGCGTATCATAGGAGGTTTCGCAGGGCTCGCCCTCGAAGAACAGCAACTGGACAATGCCCTCCTCCGCGTAAATCCGGCAATCCGCGTGGGAGGAATTCGAGATCTCGAGCGTGAGGTGACCGCGCCAGCCCGCTTCCGCCGGGGTGAGGTTGGCAATACAGCCAATGCGCGCATAGGTACTCTTGCCGATACACAACACGGAAATATCCTCGGGAACCGCCAGGCATTCCAGGGCCACCCCCAGGCCGTAGGAATGGGACGGAAGGATGAAATACCGGCCCTTTTCGTCCTCGTGTAAATCCTGCGACTCGACGTTGCGCTCCGAAAAGGCCTTGGGATCGACCACCGTGCCGGGGATATGCTTGAAAATGCGGAAATCCTTTCCCGAGAGCCGGATATCATAGCCGAAGCTGCTCAGGCCAAAGGACAGCACCGGGTGCTCATCGACCTCACGCACCAATCGCGGGACAAAGGGGCTGATCATACCGGCCACCGCCTGCTCGGCGATCCACTTATCGTTCTTAATCATGCTTTCCTGCTCCGTGTTTTACGCATACAATCAGCTGAACGGAGTTATGCAAGTATGAACGAATGGGTGGAAAAAGCCTGGCAGGAAGCGGTGGCGAGCCGCGAAAACGCACACGCGCCGTATTCGAGGTTTCCCGTCGGGGCCGCGGTTAAGCCGGCGGGGCAGGAGCTCCTCATAAGCGGCTGTAACGTCGAGAACGGATGCTACGGTGCGACGGTCTGTGCCGAGCGCGTTGCACTCTGGCGACTGGTGGCCGAGCAGGGAAAACAGGCCCTCGATTTCGTGCTCGTGGTATCGGATACCGAGCCCGCAGCCGCCCCTTGTGCCCTGTGCCGCCAGGTCATGGCCGAGTTCGCCCCACCCGATTTCACCATCTACCTCGCCAACCTGGAGGGAGTGCAGCAGGATCTCCGCTTCAGCGAGCTCCTGCCCCACCCCTTCGATCCCGGATGCCTCCCGGGATCGCCTGAAGCGGGCAACTGAACCCGCCAAAGGCGGCCTGGCCTCCACCGGAATGCTCCCCGGGCGGCTTCACCGAACCCGGCCTACGAGGTCGTATTCCAGGCCCTGGGTAATCTCGACATCAACAAAGTCACCAAAGCGCAAGCCACTCGCTTCTTCCAGGATGACCCGGTTATCCACCTCGGGTGAATCGTACTCGGTGCGACCGAAGAAGGTACCGTCCTGCTTGCCGTCGATGAGCGTCTTCATGACCTTACCGACCTGGGCCTGGTTCTTTTCCAGCGAGATGCCCTGTTGCAGGATCATCACATCATCAAAACGCTGTTGCTTCACCTCCGCCGGCACATTATCTTCCAGGGTATGCGCGTGCGTGTTTTCCTCGTGGGAATACTGGAAGACGCCGACCCGGTCGAGCCGGGTGCGCTCGAGGAAACCCAATAACTCCTCGTGGTCCTGCTCGGTTTCACCCGGATGCCCCACCAGCAGGGTGGTGCGCAGGGCGATGCCCGGAACCTGCTCCCGTATGTTCGCCAACAGGGTCTCGGTCCGCTCACGGTTGATCGCGCGCCGCATGATCTTTAACACGTTCGATGAAATATGCTGGATAGGCATATCCATGTAGTTGCAGATGTTATCCCGCTCGGCCATCGTCGACAGGATCTCCTCTGGAAACCCGGAAGGGTACATGTAGTGCAGGCGGATCCACGCCAGGCCATCGATGTCCGACAAGGCCTTGAGCAGCTCATCCAGCTGCTTTTTCCCTGAAACATCCACGCCATAGGAGCTCAGGTCCTGGGCAATCAACATGATTTCCTTCACCCCCTTGTTGACCAGGTACTTCGCCTCCTTGACCAGGAATTCAATCTCCCGCGAGCGGTGCTTCCCGCGCATCAGCGGAATCGCGCAGAAACTACACCCACGGTTACAGCCTTCCGAGACTTTCAGGTACGCGTAGTGGCTGTCCGTGGTTATCTCGCGTTCCCCGACGAGTTCCTTCTTGTAGTCCGCACCGAGGGTGTTGAGGATGTTGGGCAAATCCGTATCGGTGGTCCCGAAAAAGCCATCAACCTCCGGCATCTGCGCCACGAGTTCCTCCCGGTAACGCTGGGACAGGCAGCCACTCACGTACAGGTTCCTGATCTCGCCCCGTTTCTTCTGTTCGACAAAATCGAGAATGGTCTCGATCGACTGCTGCTTGGCATTGTCGATGAAGCCGCAGGTGTTGATGAGCACCGTCCCGGCCTGGGAGTGTTCGGCCTCGTGGGTCACCTGCTTGTTGCCCGCCTTCAACTGGCTGAGCAGCACCTCCGAGTCCACCAGGTTCTTGGAGCACCCGAGGGTGATGATATTGATTTTGGCAGGATCGTTCCGACGGGTTTTCATGCGCGGGGAAAAAACCACAGTTTCAACCCATTGGAAAAGGATAATCTGCAGGGTGCCCGGTTCTTCGCCTTTAAAACGTTTTCCGCTCCACGGAAAACTGCTAATTCTGGAGAGCGTATGAGAAACTGGTATCACATCCCGGTTCTGTGCAGGGGGACGGGAGATCGCGAAAGCCGCCCGACTGGGGCCCCTCCGGCCTATGGGGGCGGGCGCTGGAAAGCGCCTGTCCTGCTGCTCGTCGCCTGCCTGGCAAACCCGGGCGAGGCACGGGAAGCCCGACTCCCGACCCTGGCCTTCGCCAGTATTGAACAGGGCCGGGAGGTCCTGACCCAACGCGACGCCTTCATCCAGCGGCTCAGCCCCTTTGACCGGGCGGCGCGCATGCAGACGGACCAGGCGGTTTCAGAGGAACGCTTCCTCGCCTTTGTCGCCGACTCGGTTCGGGCCTGGACAGACCTGGAATCCGAACGCATCAGACAGGCCTACGCGGGCTTGCGATCGGAACTCCGCCGCTTATCCATCCCCTTGCCCGAGGAGATCCTGATGATTACCACCAGCGGGAAGGAGGAAGGAGGCGCAGCCTATACCCGCGGCACGGCGATCATTCTTCCCGCCCACCGGCTCAGTGCATCCGAGGCCACCCTGCAGAAAATCATCGCCCACGAACTTTTTCACGTCCTCTCCCGGAACAATCCCAAGATGAAAACCTCGCTCTACGCCCTGATCGGCTTCCAGCCCTGCAAGGAGCTCGCATTCCCCCCCCTGCTCGCCGCACGCAAGATAACCAACCCCGACGCGCCGGTGAACGACCATTGCATCCGGGTGACCCTGCGGGGCAAGGCGACTTGGGCTATCCCCATTCTTCACGCCCG
>JAPYUI010000397.1 GCA_029936175.1 Kiritimatiellia bacterium | reverse complement strand
TCACAAAAGGCGATAGCCTGACGATGGCTCACCGCATCCACCGGGTAGGCGGCGGCATCCTTCTGGTCGAAGTGACTGGGGTTCCGCCCCGCGACCGCTGCGTACTGCTGCTGGGTTAGCTCGTATTTCCCAACCCAAAGGGGGCGTGTCAGGGTGATGGCCACCGCGTTTTTTCCGTCGCCCCGGAAATAGTTGCCCGGTGGAACCAGGACCATTTCCACCCGGACCTCGCCGTCCCGGTCGAGCGAAAAGGTCCTTTCGGGACCCTCCACGCCGAGGTACTTCGCCCAGGCTTTCTGCGCGGTGCGAACGGTCGTGGCATCCGCGCCCGCCGGGCCGGTGCAGTCCAGGGCCGGAGGTGCATCGGCGGCCATGCCGCCGGTCGAGGTACGCCAAACCAGCACTGCTGTGAAAATCAATAAGCCAGAACTCTTCATCGTGGTCCTATCATGGCACGTATACGACTCGAAATCCACCTCCACCTTAGCGGCCCTTGATCCCGACGAGATAACGTTTCGCGCAACGGGCGTCTCCCGGCCCGACGTACCAAGCCCCGCCGCGCATGACCGGTCGCCGCTCTCCCTGGTTGACGGTCTGGAGCGCGTTGCCGCGCTTCGGCAGGGCCGCATAGCGTCCGAAAAAGTCCTCGCACCACTCCCACGCATTGCCATGCATGTCATACAGACCGAAGGCGTTGGGTTTCAACTGCCCGACCGTTCCAGCAGCACGCGAAATCCCAGGTACGCTCCCCGGTACTCGACCGGGTGACGCCGGATGCGGCTGGCGGAGCGGCAGCGATCCGGCGCGCTGGACCAACCGCCGCCACGGTGCACGCGCATGGTGCCGGTCTCCGGCCCGGTGGGATCGATGCGCTTGTTCTTCGGATACGCATCCTCGGCATACCAGTCCTCGCACCACTCCCAGACGTTCCCATGCATGTCGTAGAGACCGAAGCGGTTGGGTTCGAATTGTCCAACCGACGCTGAATACGCATGTCCATCGTCGCCTTCTATCCCCAGCGACCACGCGCTGAATTGTTTGCGCGCGGTGGCGTCGGCCGCGTTGCCGGCCTTCGCGAGCCCCTGGGGATCGTCGCCGAAAGAAAACACCGTCCGCGTGCCGGCCCGGCAGGCGTACTCCCACTCGGCTTCGGTGGGCAGGCGGTAGGTCTTTCCTTCCTTTTCGCTCAGCCAGGTACAGAAGGCCTTGGCGTCGTTCCAGGAGACATCGACCACCGGGTGATCGTCGGCTTGTTCGAAGCCGGGAGATTTCCAGTTGTACTTCGCATCACGCTCGAACTTCCCTTTAGCGGTAATGCCCCAGCTGCCCTTACCGTCCTTCTCGGCATCGGTCTGGTAACCTGCATCCTGCACGAAGGCCCTGAATTGCCCGACCGTGACTTCGTGCACAGCCAGGTAGAAGTCCCGAGTCAGCTCCACCTCGTGCTGCCGCTCCTCGTCCTTGCGGCCCGGCTCGTCCCGCGGTGACCCCATGCCGAATGTTCCCGCGGGAATGTAAGTCAGCCGCATACCGAGGCCGTTCACTACGCCGGGCGCCACGACCGCTTTCGTCTGCTCAACGGTCAGCGATTCCGTTTCCTTCTCCGGACGAAGTTCCGCAGGGACGGGTGCTACCTGTCCCAGGAGGATAATAGCCACGAGCAGGACGCCCTGAGCCGGCTTGGCGTGCCAGCTGATCCGCCTTGCTCGACGGCCCCATGGTGTTGGATGTGTACGTTTCATACTTCTCTCTACCTTTCTTCCGCGTGACGGCTACTTGTCAATGACTTCAGCGGTGCTCC
>JAPYUI010000160.1 GCA_029936175.1 Kiritimatiellia bacterium | reverse complement strand
ATCAGCAGGCAGCCCACCCGGGGTCGCTGACCGAAGGTTCCGATGAGCGCATCCAGTTCCCCCTCGTCGGGATACACGCCCCCGTCGTACACCGACAACCGTACCGGCCCGCGATCGCCGCGCGCGGGAAAGTGGTAGCGAATGCGGCTCGTCTTGGGGTAGCAGTCGTGGCCCAGCTCCGTTCCCGTGACCTCGATGCGATCCGGATAGTCGAGGTCCAGGGCCCGCACGGGCATGTTGAAGGCGTGGCAGCAAAAATCGCCGATGAATCCGTTCCCGTAGTCAAACCAGCCGCGCCACTTAAAGGGATGATACACCCCTTCCTTGTAAGGGCGAAGCGCGGCGGGGCCACACCAGAAGTCCCAGTTCAGTTCCCGGGGAACCGGGTCCGCCTGGTCCACGTTCGGGGTGTCGCCTGGCCACGCGTGGTCGTTATGCCAGATGTGGATGTCCGTAACTTGTCCCAGCAGACCGGACTGGACCAGTTCCATGCTGCGTCGCAGGTTGTTGGAAGCGCTTCCCTGGTTGCCCGTCTGGGTGACAACCTTTGATCGCCGGGTCAATTCCCGGAGCTCCCGAGCCTCCGCGACGCTATGGGTCAGTGGCTTCTCACAGTAGATGTGCTTGCCCGCCGCGAAGGCGGCCTTGCAGACGGGTAGATGCCAATGATCCGGGGTGGCGACCACCACGGCGTCCAGGGTTGATTCCTGCTCAAAAAGTTTCCGGTAGTCTTCGTAGACCCGGGCCTTTTCCACGGCCTCTCCGTGGCGTTTTTGGGATGCGGAAATTTGTCGGCGGTCCACGTCGCAGAAGGCCACCGCCTGGTGCCCCATACGGGTCAGGTTCCTCACGTGTCCCTGGATTTGCCCCCCCATCCCGATGAACGCGATGTTAAGCTGCTCGTTTGCATCGGCCCCGCGCGAGACGGATGGGAGGATCAGCGGGGCCGCAAGAGCGCCGCTACCAAGGGAGATAAAGTTACGGCGAGAGGACTTCCGGTGTTTGGATTTCTTTTGCATGGTGTGCAACATACCGTACCCGGAATGCCGTCTTCAATCCTGAAGTGAAGTCCCTCCAGTTGGCCTGGCAGCGTTATTGCAGCAGGGCCTTGCGGACCAGGTCTTCCACGCCCAGGTCGGGTTCGTCCCTTGCATCGACCGCGAGCAGCATTTTCTGTGCGTCCTGTTGCTTGTAGCCCAGGGCGACCAGGGCGAGCACGGCATCCCGGCTCCGAATGTCTCCAGGGGTCTCCTCACCGGCCACGGCTTCCAGGGCTTCGCCTTCGCTGAGCTTGTCCCGCAGCTCCAGGATCATGCGTTCGGCCATCTTGGTC
Source organism: Kiritimatiellia bacterium (assembly GCA_029936175.1). GTDB lineage: Bacteria > Verrucomicrobiota > Kiritimatiellia > SS1-B-03-39 > UBA6053 > JAPYUI01. The sequence goes on along the minus strand of JAPYUI010000160.1, from coordinate 7,655 downwards.
CCGACCCCGGAAATGGAGCTGAGGCGTTTCTTGTCGCCCTCGACCACCGCCCGTTTTAACTCGCGTACCGCGAGCCCGCTCAGCACGTTCAGGGCAATCTTTGGGCCGATTTTGCTGACGCTGAGCAGGAGTTGAAATAACTCACGTTCCGCCGGACTGGAAAATCCGTAGAGGGTCTGCGCGTCTTCGCGCACATGAAAATGGGTGAGGATGTGGGCGGTTTCGCCGGCCTTGGGCAGCTTGTCGTACGTGCTGAGCGGGATAAGGATTTCGTAACCCACGCCATTCACGTTGAGCACGACCTGGGCCGGGTTCTTGCTATCCAACCTGCCTTCAAGAAATACGATCATGATCCCGATGTATCAAACACGGAACGAATGATCCAGCTTTTGTATACCTGGTAGGTGTGAGCTCCCAGCAGGGCCGCGACCTCTTCCCCATCCTTGAACAGTACAATCAGGGGGATGCCCTGCTCGGCATATTTGGCGGCCAGTTGGGGTGCATGGTCAATATTCACCTTGGTGAAGAGCACACGGTCGTCCATGTCATCGACCAATTTATTGAGCCCGGGTTGAATCCTGCGACAGGGGCCACACCAGGGTGCCCAGAAATCCACCAGTACCGGTATCGGGCTGTTCTCGATGGTAGCGGCAAAGTCGGCATCACCCAGGTGGACAATCCGCTCGTCCGCCTTTTCCCGGCTGACCTGGAGGACCAGCCAGATGACGACCATGCCGATGACGATGGTAGCGGCCTGTTTGTTGCTGATGTTCACGGGCGCGGTTCGGGGCAGTAATGCATATCCTTCTTCCGGTCATGGATATCCAGCAATGACTGCGGGCAGCGGTTGAAATGATTTAGCTGCGACTTTTCTGGTTTTTACCGGTCAATTCGCGGACCTTCTCCAGGAGCTCTTCCGGGTAGAAGGGCTTGTGGAAGAGGCCCTTGACGTTGGGGAAGTTGCTGAGTTCTTTTTCGTCAAAGTCGTGGAAGGTTGCCATGACGAGGACGGGTGTTGTGTCCCCATCCGCCGAGAGCAGCATCAGTAGTTCAGCCCCGTTTACCTTGGGCATATGCATGTCCAGCAGGACGCAATCAATGCCACCCGCCTGGATCTTCGCGTAGGCCTCTTCGCCATTGTGGGCCACGGCAACTTCATAGCCGTCGCCCTCAAGCATGCGCGTAGCAAGCTTGGCGAGAGTTTTGTCATCGTCTACGATCAGGATCATACGATATCCATGACTCGAAAAAGCCTACTTTTCCGCGGCAGCAGCTTTTGCGCGTGCTTCCACCTTTTTGCGTTTCTTCGCGCGTTTGCGCGCTTTTATTTTGACACGTCTGCGTAGTTTCTGTCCCATAGTTTCGACTATATAAAGGATTCACCATGGCGCGTCAAGTGCGAGATAGTAGATGAAAAGGCTTTACCCGCTGTGGGTGGGGCCATAAGTCCCTCACGAAATTAAACGAAGGATTCCCATGGGTTATTTAACAGAAGATAAACTGGTGATTGTCGGCGCGGCCGGTGCCATAGGTTCAAATATGCTGCAGGCGGCACTCACGCTTGAGTTGACGCCGAATATCTGTGCGTATGACCCTTTTGAAAAGGGCATGGAAGGCACGGCGGAAGAAATCTATCATTGTTCGTTTCCCGGTGCACGTGTCACCTGGACCTCCGACATCCACGAGGCCTTGTCCGGCGCCAAGTACTTAATTTCTTCCGGGGGAGCACCGCGCAAGGAGGGCATGACCCGGGAAGACCTGCTGAAAGGTAACTGTGAAATTGCCGCCCAGCTTGGCAAGGATATCAAGACCGATTGCCCGGACCTCAAGTTCGGTGTGATCATCTTTAACCCGGCAGACATTACCGGGCTGACCGTCCTGGTGAACTCCGGCCTTCCCGCGGGGGCCATCGCGACCCTGGCCGCCCTGGACAGCACCCGGCTGCAAACGGCGTTGGCCCAGGAATTCGGTGTTGCACAGGATGACGTCACCGGGTGCCGGACCTTCGGTGGGCATGGCGAACAGATGGCGGTTTTCGCCAGCACCGCGAGAATCGCAGGTACTCCGTTGACGGACTTGATCGGAGGCGACCAGCTCTCCGAGGAGCGTTGGCAGGAAATTCGCCAACACGTCTGCCAGGGCGGCAAGCGCATCATCCAGTTGCGCGGACGCAGTTCTTTTCAAAGTCCGGCGCACCAGTCGGTCTTGATGGTCAAGGGGGTGATCGAAGGTGAGGGGTACCCTTGGCCGGTAGGTACCTTCGTGAATAGGGGTGCGTTCCAGAACATCATGATGGCCATGGAAACCGAGCTGACCCGGGACGGTGTCACCTATACGGTTCCGCAGGGAACCGATGCCGAGAACGCCGAGTTGGTCGCGTCCTACACCCACCTCGCCACGTTGAGGGACGAGGTGATCGGGATGGGTTCCCTGCCGCCGATTGATCAGTGGGCCTCGGTGAACCCGAACCTGGCTTAGGGGCATGCCCGGAGTATCCGGTCGCATCGGCGATCAACAGGATATCACCCGGGCCAAGAAATCCGGGATTCCCCCTTTGACAATCCCACGCGGTTCTTTACCTTTTGGCTCCCTGCGGAGGGATGGCTGAGTCCGGCTAAAGGCGCTCGACTCGAAATCGAGTAGACGGGTCAAACTGTCTCGGGGGTTCGAATCCCTCTCCCTCCGCCATTTTACTGTTCCACCCGGTTATTTCTCCGTGACCTGGATATTCCGGTAGGCCACCGGGCCGTGATTGCCCTGGAACATGATCGGTCCCCTGGCCGCTTCCCTGCCGCTGACGCCCCCGGGTGTGGGTTTGGGCATGACGGCGTTTTCCTGGATCACCTGGCCATTCAGGGTGACCTTGGTGAACGTGGCATTGGAGGTCTTCTTGCCGGCGGCATCGAATGTCGGGGCGACGAACTCGATGACAAAGTGCTGCCATTCACCGGGAGCCTTGCAGGCGTTCAGTTTCGGGGGTGCGGCACCGTATATCGCGCCCATGTCGCCCATGGTCATTTTCGTTTTTCCAAAGCTGTCGAGGACCTGTACCTCGTATTCACCCATCACGTAGATGCCCGAGTTGGCGTTCTTGGGGACCATGAGGTCGAGCTCGATCGTGCAGTCGCCAAAGGTGGCCTCGGAGTAGAAGTCGAGGCTGTCGCCGTGTTTAGTGGCCAGGTTGACCAAAGCAAGGCCCTGGCCGGCTTCGGCCAGCACAAGTGTTTTCGGGTTGGCTTTATTCATCACGGGATGACCGACCGTCCACTTGCTTTTTTCGGGCGGGCCCTTTGCTTTCCAGCCGTCCAGGTTTTTTCCGTTGAACGGGGTCTTGACCCCGGCCCCGACCGGGAAGGAGCCGAGGGTGAGGCAAAGGGCGAGGATCAGGGGACTATATTTCATAGGGGCTCCATCATCTGCGGTTGTTCCCGGGTGGGTGGCTTGTTCCCTAGCGCCTGCTCATGAAGAGTTGGAGAACATACCAGAACATCAGTGCCACGGAGGCGAACAGCGAAAGGGCTGCACCGACGTAACGATCTTCCGGGTAGTGGTGGAGGATGTTCGAGGTGTCGTAGAGGATAGCGCCGCCCGCGAGGGCGATCATGGCGAGGCTGAACCAAATGCCGAGTTCGAAATTGAAGATGACGGCCCCGACGATGGCCACGAGGGCAATAATGCCTCCCCAGCACAGGATGCCGCGCATGAATGAAAAATCTTTCCGGGTATACCAGGCGACCCCGGTAAGCACCGCGAAGCCGATGAAGGTTACCGTGGCGGCACTCGAGATAACGTTACCCCCCGCGTACCGTTCCGCCATGTAGAGGATGGGCACAAAGATCAGGGCTTCCGCGATGATGAATCCCCCGAGTGCCGCGTACTGCGCGCCGAGCGAGCGGGCGGTGAGGGAGATGCGTGTGGCCAGCCAACTCACGACCATAAAGGCACCGAGGACGAGCAGCCAGGAGGTCCCCAGCATGGCCGCGGCGATCGGTTCTGCAAGGCCGGTCTTGAACAGCATGATTTCAATCCCGGTGAAGGCGAGAATGGCCCCGAACAAGTGGTTATACGTGCGCATGATGAAGCGTGCGCGGGTGTCCACATCGGTCATTCCCACGGCGGGGGCTACATTGGTATATTGGTCCATCTTTATTCTCCTGTTGGTCTACCGTTCTTGCGTGGTGATAATATAGGGGAAGACTGTTGGCTGTCCACTGGGAAATAAGGAGGGGTATTCGGGCTGGATGCCGGTGTATCGAGGGCTTTCCTGCCCTTGATTCCGCCTGCCAGGGCCTTGCTTTAGCCCCGTGCGCCTCCCGGGAACAGGCCGCGGAGCCCGGCTTCACTTGCCGGGCATACCCCGTGTTCCGTGATCAACCCGCTGATCAGCCGTGCCGGCGTGACATCGAAGGCGTAGTTCCCGGCCGGGCTGCCGTCCGGGGTGATCTGCACCTGGACGGTCGCGCCGTCGTGTTTTCCCTGCACGTGGGTGACCTCTTCCGGGTCGCGCTGCTCGATCGGAATCGCGAAGCCGTCGTCCAGGTCCCAGTCGATGGTGGTGGAGGGCAGGGCGACATAAAAGGGCACGCCATTGTCCTTCGCGGCAAGGGCCTTCAGGTAGGTTCCGATCTTGTTGGCAACCGCGCCGCTTCGCGTGGTGCGGTCGGTGCCCGTGATACACAGGTCAACCTGGCCGTGTTGCATCAGGTGCCCGCCTGCGTTGTCCACGATAACCGTATGCGCGATCCCCTCCTGGCCCAACTCCCAGGCGGTCAGGTGGGCACCTTGATTGCGCGGCCGGGTCTCGTCCACCCACACGTGGACGGGAATGCCCCGTTCGTGTGCGAGATAAATGGGAGCCGTCGCGGTGCCCCAGTCGACGGTGGCCAACCAGCCGGCGTTACAATGGGTGAGAATATGTACCGGGTCGCCCTTCTTTTCATCTGCGAGCGCTTCGATGAGCGGAAGACCGTGTTCCGCGATACGTCTGCTGATGGCTACGTCTTCGTCGCAGATGTCTTCGGCGAGTGCGCGGTATTCTGCGGGTTCTTCCGCCTGCATGCGTTCGATGGCCCAGCGCAGGTTCACCGCTGTCGGTCGCGTGGCGAGGAGGCCTTCCGCCGCCTGTGCGAGGTGCGCCCGGTCCTCGGAGGCCTGTGCCGCGAGGACCATGCTCCAGGCGGCGGTTGCGCCGATCAGGGGTGCGCCGCGCACGGCCATGTCCCGGATGGCCGTTGCGCCGTCCTGCCAGGTCTTGAGGTCCTGGATGACGAAGGCGTGAGGAAGCTGGCGCTGGTCGATGATCTGCACGATCGAGGGGTCCCCCGGGTGGGGCCAGATGGTGCGAAAAGGTTTTCCGTCGACATGCATGGGTGCGGTTTCGGTTTTTCAGGGCCAGCGACGCATCGCAGCATAGTTGATAAGGAATAGGGGGTGCAATAGCAGATAAAATGTCATATATTCGGGGCCATTGTATGGATCCGTGCAGAAAATCCACTCGACGTGATGTCCTGCGCCTGGGCGCACTCGGTTTGACCCTGCCGCAATGGTTTGCCTTGAGCCAGGCCGCCCCTGCGCCTCCCGCCTCCGCCGATCGGTGCTTTGGACGGGCAAAGTCCTGTATCCTGGTCTTTGCCTGGGGCGGGTTGAGCCATATCGACACCTTTGACCTGAAGCTGGAAGCGGGCTCTGACATTAAAAGCGCCTTCCGCTCGATTCCAACAACCCTGCCGGGCTACCGGGTGTGCGAACACCTTCCGCAGCTCGCGCGGCAGGTGCACCGGATGACCCTGATTCGAAGTATGCATCACGATGCCCCCTCACATCGCTCGGCTGCCTACTGGAACCTGACCGGTCACGCCCCGGTTCATCCGGACAAGAATTGGCCGCGGTCCCGCAAGGACTGGCCGGCGATCGGTTCGATGGTTTCGTACGCCAACCGGGATGTCGCATCCCGGCTGCCGGGTGCCGTCGCTTTACCGTATCCCATTTTCGACGGCGGGATGGCCAATGGGCAGCACGCGGGCTTCCTCGGCTTGCAGCATGATCCGGTCATCGTCAAGCCGCCAGGTGGGACCCCCTACGAGGGCAAGTCTCCGGTCATGGGCCATATCTCGCTGGAGCCGATCGAGGGGGTGGATCATCAGCGTCTCGTCTCGCGCCGATCCCTGCTGGAAAACCTGGGCCGGCCGATGGGGACCGCCGCCGATGGGGCGGCCAGCATGCATTACCGGGACCGCGCGGTCGATATGCTGTTGGACCCGAAGACGCGCAGGGCCTTTGACCTGCGTCATGAACCGGCCCGGCAGCACGAACGGTACGGCACCCACATTTGCGGACAGAGCATGTTGATGGCACGAAACCTGGCCCTGGCCGGGGTACCCCTGGTGACGGTGTACGCCGCCGCAGGCGATCTCAACGGGAGCAAGGGGGCACATTTTGACACGCATGGAAATGGGTATGCGCGCCTGCGCGACCATATGCTTCCGCCGCTCGACCAGGCCTTGTCCGGCCTGCTTGACGACCTGCACGAAAGCCAGGCGATCGACGAGACCCTCGTGGTCCTGCTGACCGAGTTCGGGCGGACACCCAAGGTGAAGGGCGATGGCGGACGCGACCATTATCCGCATTGTTACACCGTGGGCCTCGCCGGGGCCGGCGTCTCCGAAGGCCTCCTCTACGGGGCCTCGGATAAGCAGGGGGCCTTTCCCGCCCGTAAGCCCACCTCGCCGGCCGATGTGCACGCCACGATCTTTCACGCCCTGGGCATCCCCCCGGACCTGCTCCTCCGGGACCATCTCGGCCGCCCCTTTCCGATGTGCGATGGCCGGGTCGTGCCGGTGTTTGGCTAGCAGACGGGTCCGGGCCCGGGCGGGGAAATCAGCCTGCCTCCGTTCCGAAACCTGCTTAGCTTGGCCAGGATCCGAAGCTTCGATACCGGTTGTTCCCCAACGCCAGTTTCGCCCCAAGCCCTTCCTGTCGCCTGCATAGCTGTTGGATCTCTTTCACGGGCAGGACAATAAACGCGGTCGAGAGCGCGTCGGCCTCGGCTGCCGTCGGTGCGATGGCCCAGGCATGCCGGGTGGAAGGCTCGATGGGTCTTCCGCTTCGGGGGTCGATGATATGCGCCCCCTTTGCACCGAAACCCGATCCGCTCAAGGCCTGGTTGACCAGGCGCGTATCACCCCCGGCGCCGAGTTCACAGGGCGCGCTGCCCACCCGGACGGTGCTGGAGCCCCCGTTGATCAGGAATTGCGTGATGTCATAATCTTCCCGTAGCAGGCGGGCCATTTCATCCACGGCAAAGCCCTTGCCGATACCGCCGAGGTCGATGCGAACCCCGGCTGCATCCTTGCTGACCGTGTGCGTCTCCGGGTCGATGTCCAGGTGTTCAATCCCGCAAAGGGCCAGGGCGCGCGCGATATCCTCCTCGGACGGGGTGCGGGATTGACCACCCTTGGTGCGCCAGATGGCCAGCAGGGGTCCCACGGTCACGTCGAAGGCACCCTGGGTGGCCGCGTGCATGCGCTTCGCGACGGACAGGCAGGCGAGGGTGCTCATGCTGACCGGGGTCGCCTGTCCGGCCGGGGCCTTGTTGATCATATGGATCTCGCTCCCCTCCTGCCAACTGCTGATCTCGGATTCGACCCGGTCGAGTT
>JAPYUI010000396.1 GCA_029936175.1 Kiritimatiellia bacterium | reverse complement strand
GCGATGTCGCGATCGGCGGTAATTTGTCGGTAGACGACCTGGAGGTGGGCTTGAATGAGGGGGCGGGAACCCTGGTCGTGAACGGCAGCGTACGCGTCGGCACCGGATCTGAATCCCTGGAACTCGGCCGGCGGAGCGTCGGCGGTTCTCCCGTGTCCTCCGCAGTGGTGGATTTCCGTTCATCACCCTCCGTGGATATGGACGTGGAAAATATCCACCTGGGAAGGGCTACGGCAAGCGGTACCGGGGGTTTCAGCGGTGAACTCCAGTTGGCTACAAACGGCGTAAACACCATCACGGCAAATGCGGTTCGCCTGGGCGACAGCAGCAGTCCCGGCAACACCCAGGTGACCAGCTTCCTGCACCTGGGGGCTGCTACCAACAGCCTTCATGTAAATTGGCTCTATGTCGGCCAGCGAAAAAGCAAGGGCGTCATGGATATCCTGCCGGGAGGGACCGCACGCATGGGCGGGCGCACGGGTGGAGCGATGAATCTCCGGGTCGGGTTTAATAATGTGGGAACGGCGACCCAGGCGGAAGGCACCTTCGACATGAGCGGTGGCCACTTGGATGCCGACTTTGGCAACGTGGCTCTTGGGTACCATAGCAGTTCAACCGGGAATGGCCGCGGCACCTTTGTGATGGACCAGGGTACGGTGGATGCGGATGAAGTCTTTCTTGCGCAGGTTGGCACCAGTAGCAATCCGCTGAATACCCAGGGAACGCTGATCATGAACGGCGGGTCCTTCCGGGTCGCCGGGGATGTCCTTGACAAGGGCGGGGCCAGTCGCCTGGAACTCAACCAGGGATTGTTCGCGGTACGTGGTGATTTTGTCGTGGATGACGTGACCTTGAATACACCCACCGGCGGGACGACCGAACTGGAACTCAACGCCCTCGCGGATGACCTGACGTGGAAGCTTGACCAGTATGTACAGGAGAGCAATACGACCCTGCGCCTCAAGCTCGGCATCGAGAACCCGGTTTTCCAGGCGACCAACGCACATTTCGAGGCGGGTTCGCTGGTAGATTTTGCGGTTGCCGGAACGGGCCTGCCCAATACCAATCGTGCGGATTCAAGCGTGTGGACCGGGGGCACCAACGTGTGGGACGACGTGACCAGCGAGCGCTGGAGTCGGTGGGTTCCGGCGGGGATCAGTCTTGAGCCCGCGGGAAATGTTCTCATTGTTGCCGCGAGCAACCTGGTCGATAACGGGCTTGCAAGTGCCCACCCGGATTGGTCGCTCGCGGTGACGCCCGGGCCGAATGGGGTCATTACCGCCGCGTACACGGGCCCCGCCCTGCCTTCAGGCCAGATCGGGGCGATCCTGGACGATGGGGCGGCCAGCATCACTCGGAACGGAGACCTGCTGCTGGGAGACGTCCCGGGTTCAGGTGCCGCTGCAACCGGCGTGTTGATGAGCGGTGGCGAGCTGGTGGTCGACGGCGGTGTGCCCCATGATGGTGGCTACAATTACTTCCTGGTCGATGGGGGAAGTGTCGATGTGCTGAACGGGGGCTTTGACGTGAATGCGTTTCGCCTCGGCTACCTCAATCGTTCCGCCACCCTGACCGTAAACGGGGGAGCGGTCCGCATCGGTCGCTCCGCGACGCCCGGCTTGGTCGATATCGGTCGCCGCGAAGGGAATCCCTCGCCTGCACTCGAGCATGCGGGCATCGGTGACTTTGAAGACGCGACCGCCGTCCGGATCGATGCGACGGAGTTGCGCATCGGGTCCTCCGATGCTTCCAACGGCCCGGCTTTTGAAGGTCGGCTGTATCTCGCAAACAGTGGCGCGAACGAAATCC
>JAPYUI010000395.1 GCA_029936175.1 Kiritimatiellia bacterium | reverse complement strand
ATACGCAATCCGGCATGGGGCGCGGTGTAGCAGAGGTAGGTGAAGAACGGCTTCTTCGGGTGAGTCTTGTTATGATCAATGATCCACTTCTTCGCGCGTGCGGTCAACAGATCCGTTGAATAGCACTTCGCCAGACGGTCCGTCACGTCGACGAAACCGTCGTAGAGCGGACGGTTTCCCAGCTTGGGATAATGATAATGGGCATCCCGATGGGCTGTGTAACCGTAGAAATAGTCAAAGCCACGGAGCGTCGGGTGTGATGGGTTGGTCTTGGGAGAACGGTCGCCACGAACCGGCTTGATGCTCAGTTGGTGTGGCCCACCCGCCATTCCCCACTTACCAATGGCAGCGGTGGCATATCCCGCATCCTTCATAACCGTACCCAGAGTGTGCACGTCCGGTATTTCGGCATCGAACTGGGTATTGCGCCTGGCGCAATGCCCCTGATGCCTCCCCGTCATCAGGGAAGACCGGGATGCCATGCAGGAGGGAGCCGGACAATAATGCCGGCTAAGGATCATGCCTTCCCTGGCAAATTGATCCATGTTTGGTGTCGAGAATTTCTGCTTTCCCTTGCGTGCATTCTGCCAAAGCACCCCTAGATCACCGGGACCCAGGTCGTCGCACAAGACGAAAATGATATTGGGCCGGTCAGCCGTCCTGGATTCGGCCGCTACGGCCCAACTGGCCAAAGCAGCAAACAAAACGAGGGCAAGGGAGCTTCGTGCTTTCATCATGTTATTCTCTCCTTTAAGGTGTTCCTTGCGCCAGGATGGAAGCGAGGCGGACAGGAACCCCGCGCGCCCGGGTGCAGCGTCATTGCTTCAAGGCCCCGATTCCTCCACGGCCCAGGCGTCTTTCTCTGCCAGGACAACCGGGGGGGGCAGCGGCAGGTCCTCGCGAACCAATTCCATGCCACTCAGGAGGGAGCGTCCCTTGATCGACCTGAGGCGCAACACCAGCATGTCCTCCACTGCGACACCGCGAACCGTCTCGACCACGGCCCGCATCGCACCGCCCGCGCTCCGGGTGACATCGTATTTCTCGAGAACCTTCCGGCCCTGGACGAAGACATCGAAGACGCGCTCACCGGCCTTTAGCCGGTCCGGCTCCAGGAAGCTCAGGCGCAGGACATAGCGGCCGGGAACCAGGCCCCGCACGCGAACGGCGTCCAGGCCTTCCGCGCACGAGGCGGCAACCCAGGGCCACCCGGTTCCGCCCCTGACGCGGAGGGCATGATGATAGCGGTACCGTGGCTCCTCGGGCTGGACCTTGACCGGGAGGCTGGGTGAGGGACCCCCGACACTGGGGACGTCCAGCCAGAGCGTACCGGCCTCCGTCACCCGGTCGCCCGGCGCGCCGAAATTCAGGCCCAGGCGCCGCACCTTGCCCTGCAGGCGCTCCGGTTTAAGCGTCCCCCAGGCCGTCCACTGCTCGTGGGTCGGGGGCATGGATACCAGGGCCAGGGCCATCGGCAGGGGGTAGCTACAACTGCACCCCTCGAAATAATAGGGCACGTTCAGGAGGCCGTTGGCGGGAATGATGGTGTTGGTGCACCCGGAGCGCGGGCCACTCACGTTGATGGTCCCGCTCTCGATGCGCTTGTCGTAATACGCCGCGGTGGCGGAACGCATGGTATAGACATACCCGTAGTCGAGGCCGCCATCGCACCCGTAACTCTTGGGGAACGTACGTGGCTCCTTTTCTCCGGTCAACGGATTGATGCGTTCACCTGGGCTTGGTTTTTTTGGTGCCCAATCGTTGAGTTGCTTTGGTGGCCGATATTGGCTCGGCTGAAGGGTTTTCAAATCGACTTT